>CAYYRL010000055.1:0-2147 GCA_964474165.1 uncultured Candidatus Saccharimonadales bacterium | reverse complement strand
AGTGGCTCCTGACCAAAGATCTTTTCGACCTTGGCCTGGACCGCTGGCATGCGAGTCATGCCACCGACTAGGATTACTTCATTGATGTCGCTAGCTTTGAGGCCAGCATCTTTCAAAGCACTTTCGCACGGCTCGACGGTTTTTTCGATTAAATCACCAACCAGTTGCTCTAGCTTGGCGCGGGTGAGGGTGTGAGTGAAGTGCTTGGGACCGGAAGCATCAGCGGTAATGAAGGGCAGGTTGATTTCGCTCTCATTAGTGCTACTGAGTTCAATCTTGGCCTTCTCGGCCGCTTCCTTTAGTCGCTGCAAGGCCGCTTTGTCATCCTTCAAATCCACGCCCTGGTCTTTCTTATACTCATCAACCAAGTGGTTCATGATGGCCAGGTCAAAGTCGTCACCACCCAGATGGGTATCACCGTTGGTGGATTTAACTTCAAACACACCGTCGCCTAGTTCGAGCACGGAAACGTCAAAGGTACCGCCGCCCAAGTCGTAAACTACGATCTTCTCTTCTTTTTTCTTATCTAGGCCGTAGGCCAGCGCCGCCGCCGTTGGCTCATTGATAATGCGCTTCACATCCAGACCGGCGATTTTGCCGGCGTCCTTGGTGGCTTGGCGCTGGGCATCGGAGAAGTAGGCCGGCACCGTGATGACAGCTTCGGTCACCGGACCGCCGGTGAAGGCTTCGGCGTCGGCCTTCAGCTTAGCCAAGATCTGAGCCGAAATCTCTTCGGGACTGTAGCTCTTGTCCCCCATCTTCACCTTGACGGCGGTGCCAGACTTTTCCATTTTGTACGGCATCAATTTAATGTCGCGCTGGACTTCGTTGTCTTCCCACTTGCGTCCAATTAGACGCTTAACACTAAAGATAGTGTTTTCACTATTAATCACGGCCTGGCGCTTGGCCACTTGGCCGACTAAGCGCTCCCCGTTTTTGTTAACCGCCACAATCGATGGTGTGGTCCGGCCGCCTTCGGCATTAGGGATGACTGTCGGCTGACCGCCTTCCATCACCGCCATGGCGGAGTTAGTTGTACCTAGGTCAATACCAATAATTTTTGCCATTACTTATCTCCTTTCACTTCACCAACTCGCACCATGGCGGGGCGAATCACTTTGTTATCTATGCGGTAACCCTTCTGCAATACCGCCGTTATATCATGGCCTCCGCCATCGTGATCGACGGCCTCATGCAAGTTGGGATCAAAGGTCTCACCGACCTGGCCATAATTAATGACACCCAGCTGACCGAGAGCCTCTGGTAGTTGCTTGGTTACTTGCTCCACTCCTAGTACCCAGGCATTGTCCTTCAGCTCCTCTGGCGTATGTCCCAGAGCTCGGTCCAGGTTGTCAAACAAGGGCAACATTTCAGCGATAACTGCAGCCTTAGCAGCTTCCATTAGCTCACCGCGTTCGCTGTCAATGCGGCGCTTAAAGTTGATGAAATCGGCCTGGACTCGCTGCAGGTCTTCTTTCAGGGTATCCATGGCTTCCTGGGCCTCATCAACCGCCAATTTCTTTGGCTTTTTTGGCGCTGGGTCTGTCATACTAATTCCTCCTCTAAGGTTTGACCGATGTAGTCAACTAAGCCCATAACGTGACGATAATCTTGGCGAGTGGGGCCGAGCACGCCAATGTAGCTGTTGTCGCTAAACGGCGAGCGGTAGCTTGAGACAATGAAGCTCATGCCGCTACCCCGACCCAGGGGATTTTCTTGGCCAATCATCACTTGCAAGCCATTAGTCTCAAAGAAAGGCTGGCGCAACAGTTCATCCAATTGGTCCATCAGCACCGCCGCCTGCATAAAGGCTTCCGAGCCGGTAAATTCTGGATTTCCAAGGAAATCCCGGAAGCCATATTTATAAACGTAGCCGCTGGGCAGCATGGCGATGGCTAAATTGCCCGTCCGCTGGGCGACCAGGGCCGCGGCCTCTTTAACGGCGTCTTCTGGCACTGTGATGTCATTAATACGACGGCGAATAGCAGCTCGCTCGCGGTCACCAACTGGCACCTGGGTAATAGCCAAGTTGTTAACATAGTGCCGGTAACCCTTGTCAGTCGGAATCCGGCCAGCCGAGGTGTGAGGATGCGTAATAAAGCCCTGGTTTTCCAGCTCGGCCATCTCGGCCCGAATGGTGGCCGGCG
>CAYYRL010000054.1:0-2374 GCA_964474165.1 uncultured Candidatus Saccharimonadales bacterium | reverse complement strand
GTACGCACAGTAATGTGTTTAGCCGAGGTGTACTAATGGTCGATCGACTTTTTACAATTTTTGGTGACTTGATCATTCGTGATCAGTTCGCTAAAAATGAGAGACTTTGACTAGCAATCTGTGCAGATAGCTGCACAATCCCAGACCGAATCAGCTTCGGCCCAGGCTAAATGACCTCCCTCATTTGGCCCTAGCCGGTGCTTATGGCGAGGAGGCCACACCCGTTCCCATCCCGAACACGGAAGTTAAGCTCCTCTGCGGCGATGGTACTTCGAATGAGGGAGAGTAGCACGGTGCCGGATTAATCAAAAACCACCCGCCAGGGTGGTTTTTGGCGTTCATGATGACGAGGCTGAACAACAAGTCGATGCGGCTTGACCTAAAAAGTAGCTCATAACTAAGCCTACCGTTGACAGATGATTTTGGTTGTGCTAATATTGTGCTCAACTTTGGTGGTGCGTTTATACGAACTTCGATTGCGCCTAGCATGAGCATTTTCGTGGAAACGTCCAAAGGCAGCTGGTGGTGGGCTGTGGCACCATATACGTAATTAAGCAAGGAGCTTGATCATGTCTGGAACAGTTGAAGGCGGCAAGTCTGCTGCTAAAACCAACAAGCAACGCTACGGTACCGATTTCTACGAGAACATCGGACGCCTGGGCGGCAAACAATCTAGTGGCGGCGGATTTGCCAAAGACCCAGAACTAGCCCGTCGGGCTGGTCGCTTGGGTGGTATGCGCAGTCGGCGCACCAAGGCCAACAAAGAAGCTGCCTAATACAGCTTCACTAAAAAAGACCCTCAGGGGTCTTTTTTAGTTGACCGGTTCGGCCAGGCGCGGATGGTAAAAGCGCTCGGTGACGGTGCGTTTGACGCGACGGTCGAGGCGCAGATTGACTTGCCACTTAGAGCCGCAGGAGAAGCAGCTAAAGTTGGACCGGTTTTGCTGCAAACTAAAACTGCCACAATCAGGGCAAGTGGCACGCTTACTTAGCCACTCATCATAGCTGGCTATGCAGCGCTCAATGTGAGCTTCGTCAATCGCTAGGCCATACAGAGGCGCCATTTGGCGGACGAAGTCCCAGGCGTCCATTTCCATACCCAGCAGCTGCATGTCGTAAGTATAGATGCGGTGGCCCAGTTTGAGGTGACCGATTTCATGTAATAAGCCTATCTTGCCATCATTGCGGCGCAGTCGTTTGGGGTCATAAGTTATAGTCTGGCTCCGGGGGGACCACATAAAAAATCTTCCCGCAACGAAACTGTATTCGGGGAAGTTATCCAAAAAATCCAAGTCGTGCACCCTCCTAGTAGCCTAGCACCAGTATATGGCCGGTGGACGCTAGCTGTCTAGCATTAGAGGATTAATTGCTGGGCCCGGCTGGCCAGGAGCAGGGCACCCAGGACGGGGGCAGTTTCCACGTACTTGGCCAGTTTAACCGGCGGGATGCCAAAACGATAATCCTCGGCCAAATATTTGTTTAGCGGCTTGATAAATCGCTTATAGTGGACGCCAACCCCGCCAGCTAATATCACCACGTCGGGTGCATAGACAGCGATGAGACTGGCTAGGCCAGCCGCCATGTCTCTGGCGATTTTATCCCAAGTGGCGGCGTCCTTAATCTCATAACCATACTTGCCGTAGGTGCGTTTAATCGACTTACCACTCACCATGGCTTCAAAGTGGCCGCGGCCGCCGCAGGGACAGAGCGGACCGTCCTTAACAATGGTAATGTGACCAGCCTCGATATTGGTCGTGCCGCCGTGGTAAATCTGGCCAGCATTAATCAGACTGACGCCGATGCCGGTGGATATGGTAACGTACAGTACTCGTTTGAAGTCTTTACCGGAGCCCAGTAAGGCTTCGGCTAGTCCACCGCAAGCCGCGTCGTGTTGCATGACAACGGTAGCGTGCAATCGCTTTTCTAGTTGCTTTTTAATATCAAGATATCGCCAAGGCAAATTGGGCGGCGTTAAAATAACGCCGCGATCAAGATTGAGGGGACCTGGGGACGATACGCCGATGGCAGCAATTGGCTGTCCGGCCGACACCTTGCTGACTAGCTCTACCATAGTATCAAGAGCTGCCTTGGGGCTGGCCGGAGTCGCCACCTTCTCGCTCCGAACCATGCGCCGGCCGTCAGGGGAATAGGCCGCCAGCAGCTTGGTACCACCGATGTCGATGCCGACATACATAAGCGTATTATAGCGATTTAAGGCCAATCTGAACATCCATGTGGCTTATGGTTAAAAGCTGTTGACATAAACTTAGTATTGTGTTAGTATGGATAACCATAGCTGCTTTTGCAGTGAGGTGGCCCCTGGTTGGGGCTTTGTAAGTTTGGTATATGAGTGCTCACCTCCTTATATGCCATG
>CAYYRL010000053.1:0-2721 GCA_964474165.1 uncultured Candidatus Saccharimonadales bacterium | reverse complement strand
ATTGGCGTGGCTGACCTCAAAGGCACCCTACTGGCCATGGTTAAGGGTGTTATCGGTGCTGATGCCGACATCCGTCTCAGACCAAACTACTTCCCCTATACAGAGCCATCGATTGAAGTTGACGCCAGTTGTGTGATTTGCAACGGTAAGGGCTGTGCTACCTGCAGTCATACCGGTTGGATTGAGCTATTAGGTTCAGGCATGGTTCATCCTCAGGTGCTTAAGAACGTCGGTATCGACCCCAAGCGTTACAGCGGCTTTGCTTTTGGTGTTGGCCTGGAGCGCTTAGCGGCGGTCAAATACCAAGTGCCAGACCTGCGAGAGTTCTGGCGACCTAACCTTAGATTTTTGGAGCAGTTTTAGCCATGAAAGTTCCCAGCCAGTGGCTACAAGATTATTTGGATAAGCCAGTCTCAGCTGAGCGCATGGCTGAGGCCTTAGAGCGGGGTGGTATTGAAGTTGAGCAAATTATGTACGCACATAAACTGGATGCCAAAATTATTGCTGCACGAGTCAAAAAAGTTGCACGACATCCACAAGCCGATCGTCTGAAACTAGCCACCGTGGATACTGGCTCGGCCGAAATTGAAGTTGTGTGCGGCGCTCCTAACCTGAAAACTGGACAAATTGTGGTGTTGGCCCAGGTGGACACAAAATTACCCGATGAGACCAAAATTAGTTCAACAGTCATTCGCGGCCAGACTTCAAACGGTATGTTGTGTAGCCCCAAAGAGCTAGGAATTAGCGATGATCATGCAGGGATTTTGGTGCTAGCTGACGACACTAAACTCGGCCAGCCGGTCAGTTCCTTGATTTCTAACAGCGATGTTATTGATGTCACCACCCAAGCTAATCGCTTTGATCTGTTATCTTTGGTTGGCTTAGCCCGGGAAATCTCGGCTCAAACCGGAGTTGGTTTAAAGCTGCCACCCGACAGCCAGTTGGATTTCAAGGATGAGCCCCCAGAAGTGGTGATTGAGGCTCAAGATTTGGTTAATCGCTATCTGCTGGTTGGCATGAAGGTTGACCAGTCACACGGCACTAATGATGCTGGGCGTCAACGTTTGGAAGCGGCTGGACTACGCAGCCTTGGCCTGGTGGTAGATATCACCAATTACACTATGTTGGAGTGGGGACAACCGTTGCACGCCTTTGATGGCGCCAAAGTCCATCAACCGGTGACGGTGCGGCTGGCCAAGAGCGGGGAATTGATCAAAACCCTGGACGGCCAGCAGCGCAAGTTAACAGATAAGGATTTGGTAATTGCGGATACTAAGGGACCGATTGCTTTGGCTGGGGTCATGGGCGGCCAGCGAACTGAAGTGTCGCCAGATACCAAAGAGATTTTAATTGAATCAGCCAGCTTTGACGCCGCTACCGTGCGTAAGATGGCCCAGCGTCATGGCTTGCGTAGCGATGCTAGTAGCCGGTTTGAACGTTCCTTGCCGCCGTATTTGGCCGAGGTGGGGCTGCAGCGGGCGATTTATAGCTTTGAAATGGCGGCCGGTGGCAAAGTCACTACCCGCGTAGCTGATCTTGGTCCGGCCACTGGCCGGCAAACCAAAATTTCGGTTCTGCCCGAGCACGTTTCCAAGGTGCTATCGCTCGAAGTTTCAGTTGCTGATCTGGCGGAGCAACTGCCTAAGCTTGGTTTCGAAGTGGCGCAGCAGGCGCTGGCTGCCACCGTGACTGTACCTTGGTGGCGACCAGACGTGGTGTTGGCCGAAGATTTGGCCGAAGAGTATATCAGGCTGGTTGGCTTTGATCAGGTACAGGCCAGGCTGCCAGTATGGAAGGCCACGAGCTTGCCGGCCGATAATTACTGGCCAAGGTTATGGCAAACCAAGGCAGCACTTAAGGGCTTAGGGCTGTTTGAGATTATTACTTACTCCTTTGTGAGCGCTCAGCAATTGCAGCAGTTGGGTTATAAGCTCAGCGATCATTTGAAGCTCAAGAACCCGATGTCTACTGAGCAAGCCTATTTGCGTCGTAACCTACTAGCCAGTTTGCTAACAACCACCGTTCATAACCAGCTGTATGCGCCTGAATTTGGCATTTATGAGATCAGCCACACTTTTGAGCCTACTAAGGCGGGTGAGCTGCCTGCCGAACCGACGCAGCTAGCGGTGCTGGTAAAAACCAAAGCAAACGGTTACGCTGGCGCCAAAGCGGCTCTAGACACCTTAGCCGCCAGCTTCCGGACTGATATCAAGGTTCAACCTAGTTCGCAGCCAGAATTTTTGCCCAGCCGCTCGGCTCTGGTAAAAGCTGGTAGTAAAACTATTGGCCGTATCGGTCAGCTTCATCCCAAATTGCTGGCTGACTTCAAGGGCCAAGTCAGCCTCGGCTATCTGGAATTAGACCTGGCAGCTCTGTGGGATGCTCAGCGCCCAGTCCAGTACGAGTCCATTAGCCGATTCCCAAGCCTCTACCGCGATCTGGCGATTGTGGTACCAATTAAGGTCCAGTGGCAGGAGGTAGCGACCGTTATTTCGGAAACCGAACTGGCCCGGCCAACCTTCCTCAGCGATTATTATGACTCCAGTCTGGGAACCGGCAACAAGAGCTTGGCGCTGCGGTTAGAGATGTCATCACTGGAAGGTACTCTAACCGATAAAGAATCCAGCCAACGCTTAGAAAAAATTACAGCCTTACTAAGTAAGCGGTTTGGGGCCAGTCTTCGCTCCTAGACCAGATCTGGTATACTTTAAATTAATGGAA
>CAYYRL010000052.1:0-2807 GCA_964474165.1 uncultured Candidatus Saccharimonadales bacterium | reverse complement strand
CTGGGGCGACGGGCGCTACCGGTCCAACTGGCGCCACTGGAGCCCAAGGCGCCACTGGTGCTGACGGTGCCACTGGGGCTGCTGGTGCCACTGGTGCAACTGGCGCTCAAGGTAGTACTGGCGCCACTGGGCCGACTGGAGCTACCGGCGCCACTGGACCCACTGGTGCCACCGGTCCGCAAGGCAATTTCGGTGGCAGCAGCTTCTCATATACTTACAATAGCGGCAACACTTCAGATTCCGATCCTGGCAGTGGCACGCTGAAGTTTGATAACGCTACGGTCTCATCGGTCACCAAGATCTACATCGACCTCTTGGATAGCAATGGTGCTACCGTCACTTCGTGGCTAGATAATCTAGGCGCCGGCTCGCTGCGGTTATTTAATAACAGTGCACCGTCCCAGTTTGCATTATTCACTCTGACTTCGGTGACATCGGCTACTGGTTACCGTAAGCTGAATGTGACATATGTGGCCAACAACGGCACGCTCGGCACAGGTTCTGGAGACATGGTGGTGACCTTCTCGCCAGCCGGCGCCACTGGTGCCACCGGTCCGGTCGGGAGCGTATCAGTTAGCACTAAGACCGGCAGCTACACCATTAATGGCGGCGATGATGTCATCTTAGCCAACGGTAACATCACTATTACTCTGCCGACAGCAGTTGGCGCCACGAAGGTTTACACCATTAAGAAAATTAATGCGGCTGGCAGTGATGTGACGGTTGATACTACCAGTTCGCAAACTATTGATGGCAGCCTGACTGCCACGATTAAAGTTCAATACGTCAGCATTACAGTTGCCTCCGACGGAGCCAACTGGAAAATTATTTAAGATTAATTATCTCGAGTAGTCGGTCGGTACTTTGCACCCAGTTAGCAAAATTTTCCTTGGCCAGCTGTTGGCGCAGTTTACGTCGCTGGAATTGATCAGACAATAATTTGGCCCAGTCCTCAGCCGAGGTTTGGGGCGTGGTTTTGACGCCGACTTTGACCGTTTCGGCTAAAGCCATGGTCGGGAAGTAGAAAGGCACGCAGCCAGCGGCCTGAGCTTTAATGGCGGTCATCCCAAATAGCTCGCCACCGGTACAGGGATAAACCCAAACATCCGAAGTCCGGTACAACTCATTCATCAGCTGACCTTCAACATCGCCCATAGCCAAAATGCCAGGCCCGGCGCCGCTAAAGCCGTAGGTTATGATCAAAGTGGCATCCGGATGCTGCTGATAAACACTGGGCCAGGCTTCCAGAGCCAGTTGCAAGCCGCGATCGGGCGAAGCCGAGTACAGGCATTGCTTGAGAATCTTGTCTTCCGGAAAGATGGCATCCGAGTTATAACCGTGAGGCAAAATCTGGATGTTTGGGTGTTTGACACCCAAATGATCCACTGCCCACCGTGAGGGCAAAATAACGCCCGTGTACTGGCTCAAATCTAAGCGTCGGGCATCCATTTCATTGGTTAGATACCAGGTGGGTTCTTGCGCCGGAATGTGGGCCGACTTAATGTTTATGGTCACCCCATCTGAGCCATGGTAGGCATCGATGTCTAAATAACTAACGCCGTCATAGTGGCCATGGCTCCCATTGTGATAAACCTCCACCTGGTGGCCTCGGCTGGCCAGCTCCCGAGCCCACTCGACGATGCTCTCTTCGGTGCCGCCCAGCCTAACTGATTCGGGGGACCAACCGCCAGGGCCGTAGACGGTGACAAAGTTGCACAGAAAGCGGATGGTCACATCAACCGGCCGTGCTTGTCGATAAAGACTTGCTTGTTGGCTTCGAAGATCTGATGCGTTGGGTCAATACTGTCGAAGGTGGCCCGCCCGTGGTGCATCACCACCACTGACCAGTTTTTGGCGATCTTAAATCCAGCCTGGTTAGCTCGCAGATGATAGTCGATGTCTTCAAAAGTGCCCTGGCCAAAGCGTTCATCAAGGCCGCCAAGCTGAGCATAAACCGCTGTCTTCATTGCCCATAGCGCCCCAAACCGATCCCCCTCCGTAATTTCATCCCTGGTTTCCCAACCTTGGTCGCTAGTGGCCAGGCTGGCAATTTCAAAGCCTTGGGCAAGTGTATTGTGCAGCGCTTGCAGCCAGCCAGGGTAAAACTCGATGTCATTATTGGCAACAATGAATACGTCCGGGTTGTCAGCCGCGGCAGCTTTCAAACCAGCATTGATGGCAGCTGGATAGCCTTGATTCTCAGGTAAACGAATAACCTCAGCTCCTACTAAAGCCAGAACCTTTGGATTAATTTTGAAATCGCTGGGGCTACCGTCATCAACAACAATAATCTTATCTGGCTGAGCTGACTCTCTGATGCTGTCCAAACAACTTCCGGTAATGCCCACCAGCCGTTCATTAACCAGGTAGCAGGGGATAATAAGCGCAGATTTAATCGGTGACGAATTTGAGAGCGGTAGGCTGTTGATCGGTCTTGATTTAGGTTTAGTTAAAGTCACCGATAGGTTTTCGGGATACTGGTACAGCGGATGCTTGGAGGTATTTTTTTTGATGTCAAAGCCAGCTGCAGTGGTGAAAATTTCTAAGCGCCGGTAATCCCAAGGGTTACGATGAATCGAGGCGGCATTATGTTCCCAGTCGTCGTAGCGTTCCTTATCCCAGGGGCGATAATACTGCCCCACTAAGTTGTATATCCATTTGTCCTGTAAGCCTTCTTTGATGATCTGCTCGGCTACATATTTGACATCTGGAGTTTCAATTATGACTGTGCCGCCAGGTTTTAAGACTCGGTACATTTCTCGAAATATGGCTTGACTGTTTTGATAGGGGACATGCTCAATCACCTG
>CAYYRL010000051.1:0-2974 GCA_964474165.1 uncultured Candidatus Saccharimonadales bacterium | reverse complement strand
GAGTTTGCCAAGGACAACAAGAGCCTGGGCCGCTTCATTCTGGACGGCATCCCGCCAGCTCCGCGCGGTATCCCGCAAATCGAAGTTACTTTCAATATCGACGCCAACGGTATCGTGAACGTATCGGCCAAAGACAAAGGCACTGGCAAAGAGCAGCATATTACAATCCAGCAGTCCGGCAACCTCAGTGATGACGAGATCAAGCGCATGCAAGCTGAGGCTGAAGCTAACGCTGAAACCGACAAGGCCAAGAAAGAGCAAATTGAAGCTAGGAACCAGCTTGACGGCATGATCTACACAGCTGAGAAAACTTTGAAAGATGCCGGCGACAAGGCTAGCGATGAGGACAAGAAGGCTCTGGAAGCTGCCATCGCCGAAGCCAAAACCAAGCTTGAGAGCGAAGACAAAGACGAGCTGGAGAAGGCGACTGGGGCCCTGAGCGAGGCCGCGCAGAAGGTTGGAGCCGCCATGTACTCTTCGACAAGCTCAGAGCAGGCGCCAGGGGGTGAGGACGCTCCGGAGGAGGTTGAAGCTACAGAAGCTGACGGCCAGCCGGCCGAAGGCGAAGTCTTGGATGAGGGTGACAGCAAGAAAGACGAGCAGTAGCCATGAGAAACTTGGCAGTTGGTATTTTGACAGATAACGAATACTTGTGGCTGGTTGAGCCCCTCGACCAGTCTGAGGATTTTACCAACCAACTGCCATCGGTTCTCATCGAGGGCGACCAAGACCCAGTTGATGAACTTGTCGATGTTGCCAAGTCAGTCGGTTTGAAGTTCATTGCAGCAGCAGAAGCCGGTGAGATTGAAGAGGTTGAAGTGGACCTCAAGCTTCGTGGCTGGGTGTTACTGGTTGAGCCAACTGAAAAAGACGAGATCAGGGTTAGCAATCTACGCTACCATAAAGAGCCAATAAAAGACGTCATGAATGGTAGTATCAAAACCCCCGACCCTTATTATGAGCTGCTGCAGTTGGTGAGCCAGAAGCTTGAAGAAGGTCCAAATGGAAATTAAACTACGTTGGCTTAAACCTGGCGACACCGATCTGGCGGCCATCGCAGCTGACCTCAATGGTCCGACTTGGGAAGTGTCTCGGCATGAGTTCAGCGCTGATTCCCTGAAGGAATTCCTGTCGGACGAGCGACGCTTCTACTTGCTAGGCTACTTGGGCGATGAAATTGCTGGCGCCATTCATGGCTACCTTTATCTGCACCCCACCGGTGTCGAGTACGTTTGGATCGATGAGGTCGATGTGGCTGAGCCACATCGGCGCCAGGGCGTGGCCAAAGCCATGATGCCAGCAGTCTTTAATTGGGCCGCGGGTCACGGTGCGCTGGAAGCTTGGCTGGGCACAGAAGATGACAATGAGGCAGCCTTAGCCCTCTATCGCAGCTTAAATCCCACCGAAACTGAACACGGACCAACCTTTAGCTGGAAATTAGACCATGGAAGCAAGTAACGATCTCCAAAATCTGGTAGTGCACTGCGATGATGTCGAGTACGGCTTCGTCACAGTCCAAACTGCGCCAATTACGCATGATCACGTTATCTCGGTATTTAAAGAAGCCGAAGGTATGTCGCTGATCGTGACCAAAGATTTCCTGGAAGCCAGTGACTTGCCAGTTGATAGCACTTTTGCCAGATTGACGATTCAAAATGACGCTCTACTTGATTTAGTGAGCCTGATGGCGACTGTGGCCACCGCTCTGGCTGCAGCTGAAATCCCGGCCAACTTTGTCGCCGCCAACCATCATGATCACATCTTTGTGCCATACCAAATGCGTGAGCTAGCGGCGGCTATTTTGGAGCGCAGCATCACCGCTAATCCTACCGACCGGGCCCTGGAGCTTGAACGCGAAGAGGGTGATGCCAGTGGCCTCTAACCGCGATTATTACGACATCTTAGGTGTTTCCAAAACAGCCTCTGATGACGAGATTAAGAAGGCCTACCGCAAGCTGGCCATGGAGCATCATCCGGACAAGCATGGCGGCGATGATGCTAAGTTTAAAGAGATCGGCGAAGCCTACGATGCCTTAAAAGATCCCCAAAAGCGAGCGGCTTACGATCAGTTTGGTCACGCCGGTGCGGGCGGCGGACCAGGTGGAGCCGGAGCTTACGGGGCTGGGGGTTTCGCCGGCGGCGAAGGTTTCGGTTTCGATCCCAACAACATGCCGGGGATGGGTGACATCTTCGATATGTTCTTCCGCGGCGGCGCTCGCGGCGGCCGGGCTCAAGTTGGTCAGGATATTCAGATCGAGATGACGCTGGAATTCAAAGAAGCCGTCTTTGGGGCTACTAAAGAAATTCAGCTCGACATTGATGATACTTGTGACCGCTGCGCCGGCAAGATGGCCGAGCCCGGCAGTTCGATGAAGAAATGCCCTACCTGCGACGGCAGCGGCGTTATCACCAGGGTTCAGCAAACTATTCTTGGCAGCTTCCAGCAGCAATCAGTCTGCACTACTTGCTACGGGATAGGCGAGGTACCGGAGAAGCCATGCAGCCGCTGCAACGGTAGCGGCATCATGCACAAGGCCAAGAAAATCACTATCAAGATCCCGGCCGGTGTTGATAACGGGGCCACTGTACGCATGGCTGGTCAGGGTGCGGCCACCCGCGGGGGCGCCAAGGGCGACTTATATGTGCAAATTCGGGTGCGGACTAGTAATAAATTCCAGCGTGACCAGCACAATATCCTGAGTCAGTCCAAGATTGACATGGCCGAGGCCGCCCTCGGCACTGAGGTCCCCATCGAAACCATTGACGGCAATGTCACCTTGAAGGTGCCAGCCGGCACTCAAAGCGGCAAGGTCTTTAAACTCAGCGGCAAAGGCGTGCCATTCGTGAATAGCACTCGCCGCGGTGACCACTTAGTGACCCTCAGCGTGGAAACGCCGACGCACTTGTCGGGCAAACAAAAAGAACTGCTCGAAGAGTTCGCTCGCGACGGCGGCAAACGACCATTCTGGAAGAA
>CAYYRL010000050.1:0-3121 GCA_964474165.1 uncultured Candidatus Saccharimonadales bacterium | reverse complement strand
TTATCAGGCCGCGTCTGATAAGATTGATCAGCTACAAAACCTCTTGATTCGTCCGGATGTGACCAAGGCGTTGGTGTTTGAGGACACGCAGCGAGCTGTTGAGCGGCTCAGTCGTGAGCTCCAAGCCCGCGGCTTTAAGGCCGATGATATCCACGGCGGCAAAAGCCAAGGCCAGCGCCAGCGCGCCCTAGCCAAGTTTAAGCAAAATGAGGTTAGTGTGTTGGTGGCGACTGACGTTGCTGCCCGCGGCATTGACGTCGCTGACATTAGCCACGTTATTAACTATTCCCAGCCGCAGAACTTCGAAACCTACGTCCACCGTATCGGCCGCGCCGGCCGCGCTGGCAAAGTGGGCTACGCCCTGACTTTCGTGACCGAATCGTAAGCCGACTCTGGATCAGCTATACTCATTTTAATGAGTAGTACATACCAGATAGATACCCCGGAGATGCGTTTTGCCATCGGCTTTGTTAAAGAAGCCGGCCAGCTGATGCGTGGCAAATTCAACTCTGACCCCATAACTGACTGGAAATCCAATGAGACGCCGGTTACTGATGTGGATAATGAGATTAACCAGCGCTTTATCGAGCAAGCAAGTCAAAAGTTCCCAGGTTATAGCATCCTGGGCGAAGAGGCTAGCCAACCGGTAGATGGCGCCGAGTGGACTTGGGTGATAGATCCATTGGATGGTACCGGTGCCTTTGTTCAAGGCCTGCCTGCCTTCACTTGCTGTTTAGCACTGTTGCAAAACGGCACCCCAGTCTTGGGCGTGATCTATGACCCTATGCTTGACCGGCTATTCTACGCCCAGAAAGGCCAGGGAGCCTACATGAACGATCGCCGTATTAGGATAGCTTCGTCGGCGACACTCGATCGTGGCTTTGTGCATCTTGATTCACTGAAAACTGGTGACCGCCGCCTGCTACCTATGAGGCAAAAGCTGCTAGAAAAGGGTTGTGTACCAATGATGATTCTGGCAATTCAGTATGGATTTGGACTAATCTGTGCCGGGAGGGCGACTGGCGCCGTTTTTAGCTTGCCCTCATTTTGGGATGTCGCCCCTGCCTACATCATTGGCACTGAAGCTGGTGCTGTGGCTACCGACTTATATGGTCACGATCAGCGCTATGATCAACCAACCAAGGGTTTTATTTTGGCCAATCCCCAAGTTCATAAAGAGCTAGTTGCCATGGTAGCTGAGTGCTTGGATCAGTCAATGTCGAAGTGACGCAGCGAAGCAGCCAAGTGCTGTTGGCCGGCCTCGATCTTCATTTTTAGGTTTTCAGATTTATCCCACTGATAGCGCCTAAGCCTGAGCGTCATTTTGGTTACCACGTAGCGTAGACGCAACAACTCGAATTTCTCCTCGAAATCCGCTGGCTTCGTCGCTACCGACCAGTAGCCTTTAAGCATCCCGGCTAGGCGTTCCGGCGGGAAGAAAGTGCTCCAGCAGGCGATATCAGAGACGGGGTCGCCGCCAACGCACTCATCCCAGTCGATCATGCCAGTGATTACCGAACCGTCGGTGAGCATGTTCCAGTCAGCAAAGTCGTTGTGGATCAACACCGCCTGGTCGCAAGCTAGCAGTGGGTTGGCGGGGTCGAGTAGTTTATCAACTGCCGCGGCCTGAGAGCTGGTTAGGGCTTTGAGGTCCACCAGCGTCTTTAAGTTAAATGGCAGGCCGGCCCGCACCGCTGAGGCGAAGCTTTTATGTAGACCGACTAGGGTCCCTTGCTTGGCCTCGTGGTTGTCAAAGGGTCCGAAGCCCTCCACTGCAAGGCGATGCAATCGCGCCAGGCAGGCACCCACCTCAAACAGTAGCTTCGTTTCGTCTTCGGGATGGTCACTGAGCCAATGTTTCATGGCCGTGCCCGGCAGTTTTTGGCAGACCTGAAAAGCAAAGTCATCGATACCCTCAAGCTCATGAACGGCCAGAGTCTTGTACGACGGCAGGCCGGCGTCTAAGGCTTGGCCAGCCGCCAAGGACTCAGCGTAAAAATAGCCATTTTGGACGCCACGCGGGTGGCAGCGCACCACTACCTCATCACCGGAAGCCAACTTGCCGACTCTGACCGAGTTAACAGTGCCTAGATTGGTCTGAGCCTCTGCTCTAAACGGCTCGATAGATATCAGTTTATCTTTGGTCAGGATGCGGTTGGCCGCCTCTAGAATGTCTTTGTCAGTAAAGTAGCGGTGGCGG
Organism: uncultured Candidatus Saccharimonadales bacterium; assembly: GCA_964474165.1. Taxonomy (GTDB): domain Bacteria; phylum Patescibacteriota; class Saccharimonadia; order UBA4664; family DATIHN01; genus CAYYRL01. The sequence continues at coordinate 921 of CAYYRL010000050.1, read as the reverse complement.
TCGGCCCATATCAGGCTGGCTTCCTCTTCGCTAATAGCTCGGTCGGTCTGCCAGTAGAAGACGTCGTGGCGGTCGGCAATCCGGCGGTTAATGTCCTGAAGTTGACGATTGGTCAGAGTTTTGGCCATGAACAGATTATATCTCACCTAGTGATGCATATCGTGGTGATTGTGGTGAAACTCGTGCATCACAGCGTGGCCTTTGCCGCGGGCGATCAGCCAGCGGTTGAGCGGGAAAGCCACTACAAAGGCCACAACTAATGAGACCAGCAGGCTCCACCAGAAGAGCCCGCTACCCAAAGAAGCGTTGATAGCGCCCGGCACCGCCAGGATAAATAAATTGTCAACCAGCTCCATGGTGCTAATCGAAGCGGTGTCTGAGGCCAGCGCCAGGCGCCAGGCTTTGGCCCAACCCAAGCCGTGGCGCAGGAGGGGCCATAAGCTCAGCAGGTAGCCAAAGAAAAAGGCCAGAACAATCGATAGACCAACGCTCGCCGCCGTGCCCCAAGCCCAGGCCGTGGACAGCACCATGCCCAAAATTTCACCAATGCCACAACCCATCAGGCAGTGCAAGGTGGCGCTGGCCGCCGTCTGATTGATGGAACTCCGGTCCATAGCTCTAGTATAACTCGCGCCTGAGTTGACGTACGTTTCTTAGCCGCCTAGTCTAAAGGAGTATGCTTAATCGTTTTAATGAGTTGGTCCGCGGTTGGCTAGGCGTGACTAAGACTGTCGAACTGACGGCAGCTGAGGTAGAACCGGCGCGCGAATATATTAGGCAGTATTGGCCCAAGCTACGACGTTTTCATAAAAAAGACGACGGTAGCTTGATTGGTCTGCCCGAGCCTTACCTTATCCCATCGCAAAACCGCGGTGAAGGCTTTGACTTTAACGAGCTTTACTATTGGGATAGCTACTTTAT
>CAYYRL010000049.1:0-3236 GCA_964474165.1 uncultured Candidatus Saccharimonadales bacterium | reverse complement strand
GTCTTGGCATGCCAAATACCTACAACGCGGCTTCGATGGCGGCCCAGTCAGCGTCGGCGTCTTTGGGCACCACGATTGTCACCTGATCTCCAGGTTGGGCCCGGAAGTAGCTGACGCTGGCGAACAGAACCCTATAGGCGTGTCCACTGGCCTCTACACTGTACTGGCCATCCTTTAGTACCAGGGTACCAATTACCTTCTTACGATCGACGGGGCCGATTTGCTTATAAATGAAGGTGCCGTCATCAGCGATGGTTAGCTTCAGGACGTCACCTTGGACCAGCTTACTCTTGGAGGCGTAGTTGGCTGGCACCGGGTACTGCTTATCATCTGGGCCGGTCATGTTTTGGCCGTCGAAGGTGCCTTCAATTATCTTGCCGGCGCTGGATTCAATGGCCTGAGTTGGAGACACCACTTCGGTTTTATCATCACCAACTAAACTAGCCAGCAGCTCCTTAGCTCCGGCCAAGTTTGTTTCCGCAGTTTCAACCAGTTTCTTTAGCGTTTTGAGTTGTTTGTCGTTTAGCTCGGCCACAATTCCCACATTTGGTTTTAGCTTTGACTTGCCCTTAGGGTAGCACAAACCACCTTTAAGGCCAAGTTTTAGTCAACCAAAAACCCACCTTTGGGCGGCGGGCTTTGGTTAAACAGTTAGCGGTGTTACTTCAGTTCGACGGTGGCGCCGGCGCCTTCGAGCGCCTTCATGGCCTCATCGGCTTCAGCTTTAGGCACGTTTTCCTTGATGGTCTTAGGGGCACCGTCAACTAAGGCCTTACTCTCAGCTAGGCCTAGGCCGGTGATTTCACGCACGGCCTTAATGACGTTGATCTTTTGGTCACCAGCTGATGCTAGGTGAATAGCGTAAGCTGTCTTTTCCTCGGCTGCGGCCTCACCGGCGTCACCACCAGCGGCTGGAGCAGCGGCTACGGCTACCGGTGCAGCCGCTGACACGCCAAAGCGGTCTTCTAGGGCTTTAACTAGCTCACTGAGCTCGAGCACGGTTAGTTTCTCAATTGATTCCACTAGGCTCTTGAAAGCTTTAGGCACTTCGGCCTTAGCTTCCTCTTTAGCTTCAGTTTTAGCTTCAGTCTTGGCCTCAGCCTTCTCTTCAGCGGCTTCGGTCTTCTCTTCTTTGGTCTCTTCGTCTGCCATCTTACTTCTCCTCTAATTTACTAATTGCGTCCAGCACATTGACGATGCTGCGGACGTTGGCGCCCAGGACGCCGGCAAAACTGGTCAGCGGGGCGGCGATGGTGCCGACCACTTGGGCCAGTAATTGTTCACGGCTGGGCAACAGGGCCAGCGCCTTGATCTCGGCCGCAGATAGCACCCGCCCGTCGGGCGTGATGCCGCCAGTAATCTCCAGGGCTTCGTGGTCACGAGCATACTGGAAGATAATGCGGGCCGGCGCGACTTCGTCGCCAGCGCCAATGGCTAGGGCCATCGGGCCAGTGAAAGTCGTCGGATCAATATTTTTTAACTCTGGATTATTGGCCGTCGCTAGGCGCAGCAAGGTGTTCTTGGTCACCCGGTAGCTAATACCTTCCGCCGCCAGCGCCCGGCGCAGCTCTTTGATTTCAGCTACGGTTAGGCCGCGGTAGTCAGTTAAAACCGCTAGCTTAAAGTCGCTTAGCTCGCTGCTAAGCTGGGTCACTACGGCTTCTTTGGCTTCGCGGGTAACGGCCACTAGATTTCTCCTAGAATTAAAAAATGACGTTGGCCACACCAAAGTCATTACAAGAGCAAACGATTGTCGTTTCGCCTCGGTAGCAGATTAAGTCCTTCGACAAGCTCAGGACAGCCACGGTCTTCGGTGATCTAGAGAATCTTAGCAAACAGGAGTGGAAATGTCAACGACCCCGAGTAAACTCAGGGCCGCTTAGCGAGGAAAGTCCCGGCACCACTCCAGATAGCGAATGAGGTCGTCTGGTGGCGGTGGCAAATAATGACCGTAGGCCGTTTCCATCCGAAACTTGAGGTACTTGATGGTCGGCACCGGCAAATATGGGAAGTGGCGCCACCAGTCCCACTTGCGAAACCGCCACAGCACCGGCCACAGGCTGGGTCTGGCTAGCACAGCCAGCACTAATCCAGGCAAGGCCCTGACCCACATCAGCGTCAGCCGAGGGTTGGTTGGCTTAGACATGTTAGTGAGTGGCGCCGCAGGCGCATGGTCCATTAACCACATCGCAGCGTCGCCCGCCATTTGAGCCCATATCGATGTGCTCACTGTGGGCATCAAGCAGTGCCAAGTCGACGGCAGCCTCACCATTGGCATCAACCAATATGCAGCAGGCCGTCAGATCGTTCATGTCGACGTGGATATGGCGCTCGGGATACATCAACATTTCTTGAAGTACCGATTCGTAGGTGCGAGCCTCAGCCATAGTTCCCCCTATGTCGAGTCGTTGCTGTCTATTTTACGATACTAGAACCCAAATGATAGTATAGTGGCAGCTTTCAGGGGGAATCCTCTTGGAGCGTACCTACGAACGAGAGGATGGAAATGGAGCTGATTCAACCGGTTTACAAGCCGTTTGATCACCGCACTCCAGATCAACAGTACCGCAGTGTGTTGCGTGACATCATGCGCCACGGCATCGAAGGCCCAACCAGGCAAGATGTCAGTTGCATGACTCTGCCCTGGGCCAGTGTCATGCACTTCTCCTTTGCGGAGGGCTTTCCAGTTATCACCGAGCGCAGCATCGGTCATTTCTGGCAGAAGCCCATCGACGAGCTGTTCGCCTTCTACAACGGGGTGCGGACGGTGGCGGCCATGCGCGCCTACGGCGTCAATTGGTGGGATGACTGGGGCACTCCGGACAAGTGCGTCAAGCGAGGACTGTCACCTGGTGATTTGGGGCCAGGGTCATATGGCTCGGTCTTGCACGACTACCCGTCACCTGATGGTCGGCCTTTCGACCAGCTTCATGAGCTGGTCGAGCAGATACGCAACGACCCTGATGATCGGCGGCATATGACCACCACCTGGTCACCGCCGCATGTTTTCCGGACGCGCAATCCCAAGTCCTACGTCACCATCGCGCCTTGTCACGGCTCGCTGGTCAAGGTCCGAATTTTGGACGACAAGCTGTACCTGCAAATGGTGCAGCGTTCAGCTGACATGGTGGTGGGGGTGCCCTCAAACATAGTGCAATACGCTGCCCAAACCTTGGCTCTTGGCTGCGCTACAGGCCATGAGCCGGCTGGGTATTCCCATGTGCTGCTGGATGCTC
>CAYYRL010000048.1:0-3239 GCA_964474165.1 uncultured Candidatus Saccharimonadales bacterium | reverse complement strand
AACCGCTGACCTCTTGCATGCCATGCAAGCGCTCTACCAGCTGAGCTAATTCCCCATGTGGGACAGTTCTTCTCGTCCCTTGCCAGATTTCAAGTACCGTTCTCTTCTGACTGCTTCTGCCCTAGTAGAAAATTGTTCGGACAAAATCAGCTTAAATGGTCCATTAGCCTTATCGTAAGGGCTTTTACCGGCATTATGCTCTCTAATACGTTTAGTTAGGTCATTTGTCGATCCAGTATAGCGCCGATTATTCTTTAGGCTAAGTAAAACGTAAGTGTAGTACATGCTGACCTGTCGCCTGCGGCGACCGCTCTACCAGCTGAGCTAATTCCCCGCGAGTTGTTATATTAACAGAATGGGGCGATTTGCGCAATCTGGCAATTAGGCAATAACGTTCAGGGCTTTGAGTATAAAATAGGCAATCACAGCCAGGACGCCCATCCCGAGCAGCCAGGCGATAAACAGACCCAAACCGAATTTGAAACCGCTAGCAAAAGTTAAACTATCTGGACCCGGGCTATCGGTATTGATATCCAAGAAATTTTTTTTCTTTGGCATGGCTTTATTCTAGCATAAGCACTACGGTTGCAAGTGCCCAACTACCACTTCGCGCTCGGTTTGGCTTTTGTCATAGCAGGTATAGATAGTGATGCGGGTATCATCGGTGGCTGCAATAACCTGGTTATCACGCTGATGGATGAGCTTGGTTTGGTCGATGGTATAAATATAGCGCTGGCCGTACCAATCGACTAGGATGGTGTCCCCCACCTCCAGTTTGCCGAGGTTATAAAAAGTCGAAGTGTTGGGCGGTAGATACTTAAACCGGTGGCCGGCGATGACGAAGTTGTCGCCGGATATTGATCCGCGCTGATGCCAGACCCCTTCATGTTTATTGAGCACCGCCAAAGTCGGGCCCTCCAGAATGGTGGTATCAATGCCGATCTTTGGAATCACTAAGCGGTTATGATGTGGGTCTGGGGCAGCGACTGCCACGTTATTACTAAAACCTGAGATTTGCTTTTGCACCTGGTACTTTAAACCAGGAAAAAGCGGGTACGCAACCAGAAACAAACCAGCTATAGCCAGACTGACCAGACTTGGGACAATCACACCGTGCTTAATGGTAGGAGTTATTTGGCGTTTGGATTTAAAGACAGTTGGGCTTGGCTCAAAGATTAGTATGAAGTAGTCAACCTGATTACCAATCTGTGGCACCCGTTTAACGATCCGCCGACGGAGATCTAAACTGTATTGCCAGTACTGGTCACAATAACCGGCCGTCGGATGAAACTCGGTTGGCGGCGTTGGTAGAGCCGGGCCAAGCTTAAACTTGGGGCTGGCCACGACGAGTTGCCAACACTAGACCAGCGATTGCGACAACTAAACCGATAATACCGACCAGCGTCATCCTGCTGGTGCTGTCCCCGGTTGGGGCCACCGTGGTGGTGGCTTTGGTGCCGGCGTTGACATTTAGAGTCAGGGTGGCAGTTTGGCTGTTGCCGGCGGTATCAGTGGTGGTGATGGTGACAGTATGCTCACCATTTGATAGTTGCTGATTTAAGCTCAGGCTCCAGCTGCCATCTTCAGCAGCCGTGGCTGTGCCCGACAGACTGTCAGGTGAAATCGAAACCGCCACGGTACTTCCGGCTTCAGCCGTACCACTGAGAGTCGGCTGATTATTAGTGGTGGAGATAGTGGTTGCACTGCCAGAGACGGTCTTACCTCCAACTGATGACAGCTTGGCCGAGGTTGGAGCTGTGGAGTCAATGACGAAATCAGCCACCGATTCCTCATTGGAACCATAACTGACCCAGTTGCCAGCCGTGTCACCAGAGATAAACCGAGCCTGCCAGTGATAACTGCCGTCCTTCAGATCTTTGGCGGTCACCACGCCATCGACGCTGCCGTTGGTCACGCCGGTATCAGCCCCTTGATAATTGGACTGGCCCGTGAATTCAGTGCCAAGTGGCTGGACCTCAACTTGAGGTTGCAAGGTGCCACTGTTAGCACTGGTCGTCAAGCTAAAACCAAATTCAATCGGGTTTTTGCTTGACCCGCCAGTAGCCAAAGTTTGACCAGCGGCATTTTTTTGCTCCAGGTTAGCGGGCGCTTCGGGTGAGACTGTTATAGTTTGGTTGTTAACTGGTTGGGATGCCGGCGAACTGGGCTTACGAACCTTAAACCAGTAATAAGCTCCACCACTGGCCAAAAGCAACACTAGCAGCATAATTAAAATGATCCATAGTGGCCGCCGGTTGCGAGGTGATTTGGGAGCCGGCGGGGCGCTAGCTGGCAATGGCGGAACTGGTGGCGGGGTTTCAGCTGGCGGCTCAGCATCTTTCTTGGCAGCGGCGGCAATTACGGGCTCTGGAGCTTCCACACGATCTGCAGACACATCAAGGGCCGCTGGCTCAGCTGGAGCCGCGGCATCAAGGACCAGAGGTGACGCCACTCCGACTGCTGAGGTCGCAGGTTCTTCGGGAATGTCTTCCAGGACTGAAGCCGCTGATTCGGTTGGGGCCAGCATGGTTCTAGCCAGTTTGGACTCAGCCACTGGCGCATCTGGGGTGATATTATGGGTCGAATCCGACTCAACCGGGGCATTTACTTGAGGGTGCACAATGGTCCCGGGATGCATAAAATCGACCCGCGTACTGGCATGCGACTCTTCAGTATCGTTGATATGCGCCAGCAACGGATTTACGCCCGGCTGGGCACTAGTTTGTGGAGTTTGGGGATCCAATTACCACCTCTTAATAACTAAATGATACTACTTGTGCTTAAGGGGTGGCAAGGGTTATAAGCCGTACTCTTGCTTTAACGATTCATTGGCATTGGCTGAAGGTTGTAAATTGGGCTGGCCGGATTGCACATCACTGGCCGAAGATTGCCCTGGATTAGCCGCTTGCTGGGGATTGCCGGTCTCGGTTGGCGAACCTTCACCGGGTACCACCTTCAACTCGGTATTGGTTGCAGCCGGACTGGGACTAGTGCCAGGGGACTCTGGATGGGCCGCTTGATAAGAACTGTACCACCACATAAACGAGAACAAGACTATAAAGACAATGGCCAACCCAATTAAGGATTGGCGATCTATGGCTTGTTGGTCCCCCGTGTCCATATCTAGATCCTAAACTGTTTACCAGCAATTGGAAATACCTGGTGGAGACGGGGGGAATCAAACCCCCGACCTCTGCAATGCGAATGCAGCGCTCTATCGGCTGAGCTACGTCCCCGCG
>CAYYRL010000047.1:0-3242 GCA_964474165.1 uncultured Candidatus Saccharimonadales bacterium | reverse complement strand
ACGAGATGCGCATTAGTGACTGGAGTTCAGACGTGTGCTCTTCCGATCTCTGGCTATTTACTATGTACAAAGGCAGGGTGATGTTTGCCACGCCCATGCTCTGGTTCTTGGGTTTTGTAGTAACCTTTACGGTCGGCGGTGTAGCTGGCGTCTTAATGGCCGTGCCAGCCATCGACTTCCAGGTGCACAACAGCTTGTTCTTGGTGGCCCACTTCCACACCATGATTATTGGCGGCGTAGTCTTTGGTTTCTTTGCAGCGCTAACTTACTGGTTCCCAAAGATCTTCGGCTTTAAGCTCAACGAAAAGCTGGGCATCTATGCTTTCTGGTGCTGGCTAGTCGGCTTTTTGTTGGCCTTTATGCCACTCTACGTTTTAGGAATTATGGGTGCCACGCGGCGGCTGGATACCTATGACGCCTCGCTGGGCTGGCAGTGGTTGTTCTTGGTGGCAGCTGTAGGCGTATTGTTGATTGCCGTCGGCACCGGTTTACAAATTTTACAAATTGTTGTCAGCGTCTGGCGCCGCAAAAAAAACCTGGACACCACTGGCGACCCTTGGAACGGCCGCACTCTGGAATGGTCAACCGCCTCGCCACCACCCGAATATAACTACGCTATCGAGCCAGTGGTCGACGACCACGACCCCTTCTGGGCCACCAAGCGCGCCAAAACCCCACCGGCCAAGCCGCACTACACCGACATTCACATGCCCAAGAACACAGGTGCCGGGATTGTTATTGCCGGCTGTGCCACGGTCTTTGGCTTTGGCCTGATTGAGCATATGTGGTGGTTGGCGGCCCTAGGCATGCTGAGCCTAATAACTAGCCTGGTCATCCGACTCAACCGCGACGAACTGGAATACACCATTCCGGCCGAGGAAGTAGCCAAGACCGAAAAGGCCTTGAGGGAGAGATACTCATGAGCGTCGTAGCCGAAGTCGTGCACCACGAGGCAGAAGCCGACCAACGTACCGCCTTTGGCTTTTGGGTCTACATCATGACCGACTGCATCTTGTTTGGCACGCTGTTTGCGACCTTTGCTGTCTTGCGCGGCAACACTTTTGGCGGACCGAACGGCCAAGAATTATTTAGCTTACCGTTTGTCTTAACCGAAACCCTGATCCTGCTGGTCAGCAGCTTCACCTGTGGCCTGGCCATGATCGCCGCCCACCGCCATCAAGTTAAGCCGGTTATTATCTGGTTTGTAGCCACATTCCTACTGGGCGCCGCCTTCTTGACGCTGGAGCTAAAAGAATTCGCCCACTTGGCTAGCGAAGGTAATAGTTGGCAGCGCAGCGGCTTTTTGTCGGCCTTCTTTACGCTAGTTGGCACCCACGGCGCGCACATCACGGCCGGGTTAATTTGGATTGCTACTATGGTCGCCCAGATCTGGCAGCGCGGCTTTAAATTGACCCGCTCATCTTCGCGGCGCCTACTGCTCCTCGGCATCTTCTGGCATTTCCTAGACGTGGTCTGGATCTTTATCTTCACCATTGTTTACCTGATGGGGGCCATGGGATGAACAACTCGCATGAACAACACCAAGAGCACGGCGCGCCGACCCTCAAAGGCTACATCATAGGTTTTGGCTTATCGCTGGTTTTGACCATGACGGCCTATTTCGCCGTTGCCAACAAGTGGTCGTCGGGTTCGGCCCTGATGGCCTTGATCGTAACCCTGGCCATCACCCAGCTCATCGTCCAGCTAACTTTCTTCCTGCACTTGGGGCAAGAGAACAAGCCGCGCTGGAATCAAACTACGTTCTGGTTTGCGATTTTGGTGTTGGTGATCGTCGTTTTCGGCTCACTGTGGATAATGAGGAATCTCAATTACCGAACCATGACGCCCGAACAAACCGACCAGTCAATTATTAAGGATGAGCTGGTCCAGCCCGAAAACTCTCATTAGACTCACCTATGAAACTGTTTAAAGCTTACTACCAGCTGGCAAAGCCAGGCATCATCTACGGCAACCTAATGACCACCGTCGCCGGTTTCTTGCTGGCGTCCAAGGGCCATGTTGACTGGGGTTTGCTATTGGCTACGGCTAGCGGCGTCGCCCTGGTCATGGCTTCGGCCTGCGCCCTCAATAACTACATCGACCGCGATGTCGACGCCAAAATGAGCCGCACCAAAAAACGCGCCTTAGTGACTGGCGCGCTGCCTATTACCCACGCCATTATTTATTCCGCAGCTTTGGGCCTGGCTGGTTTTCTAACCTTAGGCCTGGCGGTCAACTTCTTGGTCGTTATCCTGGGTATCATCGCCTGGACGACCTACATTGTTTTCTACGGTCTCGCCAAGCGTCTGTCGGTGCACGGTACGCTGGTTGGCACGGTTGCCGGCGCCATGCCGCCAGCCGCTGGCTACTGCGCCGTGAGTGGCCATTTCGACTCCGGAGCCTTTATTTTGTTCCTGATTCTGGTTTTTTGGCAGATGCCGCACTTCTACGCCATTGCCATGTTCCGCCTGGAAGATTACAAAGCAGCCGGCATACCAGTTCTGCCGCTGATGAAGGGCCTGAACCAAACCAAAGCTCAAATCAATCTTTACATTATGGCCTTCATCGTGGCCTGCGCCTCGCTAACCCTATTTGGTTACACTGGACTGGTCTACCTAGTAATCTCTTTTATGCTTGGCGCGCTATGGCTGCGCAAAGGCCTGAAAGCCTTTTATGTTACCGACAGCGTGCGCTGGGCGCGCGGCATGTTCTTCTTTTCGCTGCTAGTGTTAACTATCCTATCGGCCACCATTGCCCTCGATGCCTGGCTCCCTTGAGTCGTGATATACTTGAGCCAAGATGATCTTAGTTGCGCATATCACCTTAGCCCTAGCCAGTTTGCTCCTTACGGCCTATCTATGTCTAACGCCGTCTAAAACTGGGCTCCACCTGTCTTACGGATTGGTCGCTATGACCCTGGTTACCGGCACCTATATGGTCGCCACCATGCCAGTTCAAATCCTATCGACTTGCATCAGCGGTTTACTCTACTTGGCAGTCGTTTTCTCGGGCATTGCCTGGGCCCGGCACAAACTGGTCTCCGAGTAAACATACTCTGACGGCCATTTGATAAGTTAGACGAATAATGATATAATATAGGCATGTTAGAGCATCCTGCCCCCAACCCCCAAGTGCAACACTTGGATTTTTTGTTTGGGGGGTTTGTCGAGTAGTCTGTTTAAGCATGTATACCCCTCCCACTCTAACTTGCCCCAACCGATGGTCTGAGCTACCATGAACAG
>CAYYRL010000046.1:0-3351 GCA_964474165.1 uncultured Candidatus Saccharimonadales bacterium | reverse complement strand
GCTGGTGGCGAGCCAAAGAAAGTTTTGAATTTTTAGCGCATCATTATGCCTTCGGCGGCTACTCGATTACTCCAATTGCATTAATTATCGGCGGGGTCCTATTAGCCTTATTTGTGGCCTGGGAATTCGCGATTGAACGCCGCGGCCGCACACCGCTAGTCTCAATGGGACTATTTCGAAACCAGCAGTTTACATCTGGCATGACCACCTTGGCAGTTGTCAGCCTTGGCTTGTCGGGCCTGATATTTGTACTACCAGTCTTCTTGCAGGGAGTGCGCGGTCAAGATGCCTTGCATACCGGACTCAGCTTGTTGCCGCTATCGATTGCCCTATTTATTGCCTCGCCCCTATCGGTGGTGCTAACCAAACGCCTGACACCTAAACGCATCATTCAAATCGGGTTGTTTATGACGGTGCTGGCTAATTACATTTTGTATAAAAGTTTGGGGGTGGCTGCCAACGCCGCTGATCTGCGGGTGGGATTAATATTGTTCGGCGCCGGCATGGGTTTTGTGCAATCGCAAATCTCCAACTTAACCCTGTCGGCCGTATCAGTCCAACAAGCCGGCGAGGCCTCAGGTGTTAACAACACGGCCCGGCAAATCGGTAGCTCCTTGGGCTCGGCCTTAATTGGCACCGTGCTACTGACCAAGATTCTGACCGGCATTAACAGCGGCATCACCAGCTCGCAATACTTGCCCGAGTCGCAAAAGACCGTTATCTCTCAGGCTGCTGCCCAGCAGCTGTCAGCGGTGGAATTCGGTGGCGGGGTGCACCTCGGTCAAGCGCCGCAGTATGTTGTTGACGAAGTGCGCAGCATTGCCGACACTGCCACCACCAATGCGGCCAAAGCTGCCATGGCCGTTAGCCTGCTGTTTGCTTTCCTCAGTTTGCTAACTTCGATTCAACTGCCAAACCTCGAATTAAAACATGTCGAAACTGGCCAACCGGCCGTCGAACACTAAATCTGTTATCATGTAGGCATTCGTGAGCCTGCCTGCTGACAGGCCGGGCGGCGAAGCACCTTGGAGGTATGGTGGAGCCTTGGGAAGACACGGCTGTCGAATGGCAGCATTACTACTCCATGAAGGCCAAGCTCATCGAGATTGCTGAGGCCGAAGGTGGTGAAATGAGGTGGGGGAGGCCCAATCGGTGGTGGGATGACGCCACCTGGCGCTGCCCTAACGAACACGTCAGCAAGAGCGTTCTCAGGTCGGAGGCTCTTGGGCGCGACGCTTGCTTGTTCGCAGCTTGCCGGGCGCCGTTGGCGCTGACTTTTCCCGAAGACCGCGATGGGCCCTTGGTGGCACCGAGGATGGCATCATGACCAAGCCGCGTAAGCGGTGGTGCCGGATCTGCTTGAGAAATCTGCCTTGGTGGCTAAGGACTAAGCAGAATGGCGAAACTACCTGTTTCTGGCACGGCGAGCAACTGGTGAAAGGACCGGCCTGATGTTCATCACGCTCAAGGGACGGTGGTGTCATAGGTGCAGGAGACGCCGTCGTTTGCTCTACGACCTGCCCAGTGGCATGTTCTGTCGATCGTGCGGTACCCATATCGAGACCGGGTGATGAGCGATTGAATCAGCCGCACTACAGCCAGACTCAGCTCGATGACATCTTGAAGCACTACGAACGCTTCCCGCTGGACTCTGTTGATGACGTCCATGCCCGTATGGGCATTGCGCTATCGACCGTGGAAACCATCACGCGGTACTGGCAGTCGCGGGGCATGCTCATCTCCACTGGCACGCTGCGAAATCCGGGCTACCGGATCACGCGCAACGGCCGTTTGTACCTCGATGATTTAAACGCCAAAAAAACGGCTCCGAACTAGTTCGGAGCCGTAACCGTTTTAAGTTACAATATAGATATGAAATCAGCGCCGGTGGCCAAATTGCCCACTCGTGGTCGCTACAGCCTAGTAGTCGACGGTGGCCTGCGCTCGGTGGTGCAGCTGCATCAGTTATTAAACCAGTCCAATGATTTGCGCCTGCAACTAGTTTGTCCGGCGGGATCTAGCGATCAAGTGATGGGCTTGGTCAAAACTTTGGCCCGCAGTTACGACCTGCCGCTAGCTAGCGAACCGCGATCAAAGATCTTGCCAGTTAGCACCATAGACCTGGAGGAGGCGGAGAGCTACGCCCGGCAGTATGGTCTGGCTTGGATTCGAACTGAACCGGAACCAGAGGATCCGTTAGATTTGCGCCAGCAAGAGCTGCGATCCCAGCAGCAACTGTTAAATCAGGCAGTTGATCAGCGGCTGAGCAAGCTGTATTACAAGTTTAGATCGGCCAGCGGCATTCAAATGCCCCGGAGTTGGTTGGCCCAGGCACCGTGGGATCAAATAGAGGCCTTGTTAGTATTTACGGTTCGAAAGTTAGAGCCTGAGACGATTATCGACAACCGGCGAACAGGGGAGTGGGTGAGGCTAGCCAAAACCATGCCAGCTGGGCACAGTTCCCAGCTGCCCGGATCATTGATTCTACGGGTTGATTATGATACAGTGGCGGTTGCCTGTGGCGCTAGTCCGGCCGCACCATTACCAGTTATTAGTTTGGTGCCCCAGACCAGTTTGGTCTACGGACCGATTCGCCTCAGCTATGGCAGTCATCAGGCTGGCGAACATCAGCTGAAACTGCCGCTTGGCAATTACCAGGTTCGCAGCTCCCGGTCGGGAGACCGCATCCAGGCGTATCAAGGCAGTCGCAAGCTCCAAGACATTTTTACTGACCATCGGATTACTCGCCAGCGCCGCGCCAATTGGCCAATTGTAACCGACGAAGCTGGCATCATTATCTGGATTCCCCTCCTGGCTACAGCTAAATCAGTGTCCGAATCAAACGATGGTTACACTTTAATTGCAGAGGAACTATGACGAAGAACGCTCGTAAATTTTGGTTTTTGTTAGCTGGCATCCTGCTGATTGCCGTGCTCCTAGTGCTGTCGGTGTCTCCAGTCAAGACTCAAACCGTTTCTCTGTCGCAGGTGATTGATGAAGCTAACTCGGGCAAGATTTCTAACATCATGGTGGATGGCGACAAACTGACAGTGGTGCTCAAAGATTCTTCGGCGCCCAAACAAGTAGCTTATAAAGAAGATTCGGCTAATCTCACCGACTACGGCATTGATTACCACAAAGTTAGTGTCACGGCCGTAAACCCCAATAATAGTACCGGCAAATTCCTAGACGCTGCTATTACCATCTTACCGATTATCTTAATCATCGGTTTCTTCTACTTCATGATGCGCCAGGCCCAAGGCTCCAGCAATCAAGCCATGAGCTTCGGCAAGAGTAAGGCCAGACTATTTGGCAACGAAAAGACCCGGGTGTCTTTCAAAGACGTAGCCG
>CAYYRL010000045.1:0-3456 GCA_964474165.1 uncultured Candidatus Saccharimonadales bacterium | reverse complement strand
GGCATACGAAATGCGCATTAGTGACTGGAGTTCAGACGTGTGCTCTTCCGATCTCTAAGATGACGTTGGTGAGCACCACAACTTTTGAATTCTTTAAGCCTTGACCATCGGCGCCGCGCAGGTTGCGAATAACCTCAGTGCCATCAGGTTTGGGGATCATGAGGTCAACCAGCAGGACATCGTAATGTTTGGTTTTGGCTTCGTTTAAGCCGCTATTGCCGTCAGGCACAACTTTGACCTGGTAACCATGAGTTTTGAGCTCATAGGCATACATATCAGCCACCATGGTGTCATCTTCAATTAAGAGCACTGTCTTAGGGTCCATTACAGCTGCCCTGGCTTTTGGCGATTAGCGTCGCAGAACTGAGCGTTGTGTTGCTGGGCGCAGAGATTGTAGCCCATGATGGTGCCGAGCAGGTTTTGCATCGGAATGCCGCTGGCACTGGATGGCGCTCCGACCACGGCAATGTCAACCGGCAAGGTGCCGCTGCCCAAATTGCCGATGGCCCGGAAGCTGCCCCGAGACAAGTCAATTACCCGGTGGGTCCAGAAGGCTGGCCCGTAATCGTTAACCAGACAAGTCACGCTTTTGCCATTGTTTTTATTAGTCACGTGCAGGTAGGTGCCGCGGCCATAAGTTCTGGAGGCGCAGGTTAAGGCATCCGGGTGCGGCAAACCAATGGCGTACCATGACGCCCGGCCGGACTGGGTAGTTGGCAGCTTGGGCGGAGCTGGAATCTCAAGGACTGATCCCGGTTTGACGCCGGTGTGGACACCCAGGCCAACAATTGGTTTGGTGGTGGCGATGGCAAAGGCTAGGCCGCTGGTGCAGATAGTAGCGATAGCAATAAAAAAGCCGCGCAACACTCGCTGCGAGGTTTTCTTACGAACTAACTTTCGCTTGGTAACAACATGATGGGCTCGTTTGATCTGGCGTTTGGCTTTGGGGTGTTTGGTTATGGCCTTATGCAGACGTTTGAGCCGCCGTTTGGTTTTGGTTTTCATCACCCTCCAGAGTGATAACAATATAATATTAGCATAAGCGTCGTGGAATGTCGAGGTTTAGCGGCCGAAGCCGCCGGTGGGCGGGATGGCGCCGATCCAGGTATTACCAGCATTCAAAGCAATTGGGGTGCCATCGGCGGTCACGAACGTCATCCGGCCTTGCTTACTGCCCTTCTTCCAAATACCTTCGGTCAGACCGCCGTCAGTAAAAATGTAGGCTTTGCCGCTGCCCTCAGTAGTTAAGAGAGCGTGACCCTTGGTGTCATAAGTAGCCTGGGTGGCAATTACCACCACGTTCTTGACTTGAATCTGCTTGTTGGTATTGCGCTCAATGCTGGGTACGCTGGCAATCAGCCGATTGTAACAGTCGCAGCCGGTGTCAAAGGTATATTTGGCGGTAAACAAGGGTGATGAATAACGGATGCTGATGGTGGGATAAGTTGGTTGGGCCAAAGGATTATCCTTCTTGCGGGTCCATTGGGCAAAATCCGGCTTGGTAGTGTAATGCTGCTTAGTCATCAGCGCTGCCAACTTGTCATACGAAGTATATAAGTTGTGCGGCGCATACCGATCTCCTGCCCGGCGGAAATAGGCTCCGTAATTGAGCCCGTTCATACTCTTGACGCCGTAGGTGTGGACGCCAGCCAACGCTTCATAAGAGCCGCCAGCATGAGCCACCGGCGCGTTATTGTACTCTTGGATCCAGCTGATGAAGTACGGGCGCAGGCTGCGCACGGGCCCAATGTTGGTGGGCTGTTGGTCCTGGTAGACAGCCAGAAACCGGGTGATCCCGCCCTCGGCCACGGTTTCATAGACCACACCGGCCTGGGACAGACTTGACTGCGGCCGGGCGTCTGGAGAGTTCTCGATCACCACGCCGAAGACCGGCTGAGCGGCAATGTCAGCTGTAGTTGGCAGGCCAGTTAGCGGAGCAAGTATTGGCTCCGGTGCTTTGGCTTCAGATTTTTTGGCTACCGGTTTAGGCGCTGCCGGCTTGGGTTTTTTCAAAATCAAATAAGCGGCGGCAGCCGCTGCCAAGAGCAACCCAAAACCAACGCCAATCACCCACCATTTGTGATCTTTAAACCATTGTAGTTTGCTGGGTTTGACCAGTTGACTGGCGGCTGGGCTAGCAGGTTTGGGTTCGGGCTTAGGTTGAGGCGGCTTCGGCGGAGTGATGTCTGAAGACGGTGAAGGCGAGGTCGGTTGCATTACTATCATTATACCAAATCCCCTTAAGCTTAGCCTGCGTTGACCAACCTGGTTTAGACCTGTCATAATTAAGTCCTCAGCGAGGATTTATGGCTCAGCGTCTCAAAATTGCGCTTCTGGCTCCCCCATGGCTAAAAATTCCGCCCGGTGGCTATGGCGGCATCGAATACGTTATGCATTACTTAATAGTGGAGCTGCGCAAGCTAGGTCACGACGTCCAGTTGTTTAGCACGGGCGATACCACGACGCCGGCCACCAGAAACCACTGGTTTTACGAGGATGGCCAGTACCGCCACATTTCCAAATCGTTGTATGATGCTGTCACCTTGCCGATTACCCAGGTGCTATTTGCGCTCAAAGACATCCGTAAGAGTGGCGACTTTGACGTTATTCATGACCATAGCGGTTTTTTGGGTCCAGCCATCATGTCCAATCTCGATCCCCGGTTCTTTCCGCCCGTGCTGCATACCTTGCACGGACCGTTTAGTACCAATGACATGGTGCGTAAGGGCATGCCCGATAATCGGCCGATGTACATGCAGTTTCGGCCCACCGGCCAGCTGTTCTTTAACGGCATCTCCAAGGCCCAAATGAAACTGGCACCCAAGGAGCTGAAGCCGCTAGCCCTAGATGTGGTTTATAACTCGGTTAATACCGATGAATTTCCCTATGTCGATCGCAGCGATAAGGACGATTATTTTATTACCTTAGCCAGGTTTACTCGCGACAAAGGCCAGGCGGCAGCGGCCCGGCTGGCTGAAGATCTGGGCGCCAAACTGCGCATGGCCGGGGTGGTTGATGGCATCGGTAACCCTAGAAAATTGCTGGTGGAGTTAGCCAATGCCCATAGCCCCCACCATAGCAATGCCGACTTTGTTTATTTTCGCGATCAAATCTTGCCGCTGCTGATTCCGCGCCAAATCGAATACGTCGGCGAAGTCCGGGACGAAGCCAAGTTGAAGTTTGTATCCAAAGCCAAGGCCTTGCTGTTTCCGATTGATTGGGAGGAGCCATTTGGCATGAGTGTGATTGAGGCCAATGCCTGCGGCACGCCGGTGGTGGCCTACAAGCGCGGGGCCATGCGCGAATTGATCGATCATGGTGTCAACGGGTTCCTGGCTGATACTGAAAGCCAGTTTAAAAAGTATATGCAGCGCGTCGATGAAATTAACCCCGCCGATTGTCGCCGGGTGGTGGAAAAGCGTTTCAGTGCCCCGGTGATGGCCGCTAGCTACGTCG
>CAYYRL010000044.1:0-3529 GCA_964474165.1 uncultured Candidatus Saccharimonadales bacterium | reverse complement strand
GGGAAAACTGACAAAACGATCGCTCGGGTGCCCTTTGATCACTTGGTCAGCGCCTACCAAACTGCTCGAGGTGATCAGCAGCAAATTCTGGATATTCTGGAGCGCAGCGGCTGGCAGGCCGATGGCAATGAGGAAGCTGAGGTGCTGGAGCGAGAGCTGAAGTATGTTAAAAACTGGCTGGACAAATATGCGCCGGATGAAATCAAGTTTGAAGTTCAAACTAAACTGCCCAAGGTCAAACTCAGTGCTGATGAACAAAAGTTTCTGGCGGTTCTGGCCGAGGCTATTCAAAAAATGCCCAAATCAGACGCCCAGAGTATTCATGAAGCCATTTATGAGGCCAAGGGCGACCTAGAGCCTGCAGCAGCCTTCCAAACGCTCTACCAAGTCATTCTTAGCCAAGACCACGGTCCTAGGGCCGGTTGGTTCCTGGCCAGCTTGGATAAAGATTGGCTGGTTGAGCGCTTAAGGCTTAAGCACTAGTCAAAAAACAGCTTCAGCGTTATTATTACCCCAGTCCGACGCCTAAGATTGGAGAAATCATGGCGATGACCGCACCTCGGAATCCAGAGGCAGAGGCCACCGTGGCCGAGGCTCTAAGAGTCGTCAACCTGGCGCTAGCCGCCGCTGGCGTTCAGCCACTGGCAGAGATGCCACCCGGAGAAGAAGAGTGTCCGCTGGAGCGGGCCCTGACTCCTCTCGGCGTCATTTATGTGGTGGATGAGACCATCACATTTGTGACCCGACAGGCGGCAGAGCAAGTTTCCGCTGCCTGGAGCTGTGGATCTAGAAGGGGGCCTGGGCTTTGGCACGTGGATACACCCGCGGCACTGTGCAACTTCATCGCTGATTTTGATGACCACAAGATCCCCTGGTTGCTCGGTCCTGAGTACGAGCCCAAGTTCGAGTTCGTACCACTATCCGACGCTGAGCTATTGGAGCAGCTGGCCCAGCCCGAGTGCGACGACGATGGCTCGGGGGAGTCGATCACCGACACCCTGGCCGACATCGTCGATCCGGCCAGCGATGACGATCTGCTGACGCTGGTTCACGGCTACACCGACGCCCGCGAGATGGCGGAGCTGCAGGCCGGAGCCGACAGCGGCGTAGCCACCATGCTCGCCTGCACCTGAGGTTTCGCGTCGTGCTGCGGGAGGGGTTAAAAGCCCCTCCCATAAACATTTAATAAACTACTGTTTTCACCTATAATTATCATAATGATCGACGTTAAACACTTACGGCAGCAGCCAGAGCTCTACCGCGCCTCAGCCGAAGCTCGCGGACTCAAACTCGATACCGATGCAATTATTAAACTAGACGACCAAAGGCTCAAGGATTTAACCGCGGCTGAGGAACTCAGAGCCAAACTGAACGTTAAGGGCAAACCGTCCGCCGCCGAGCTAACAGCCCTGCAAAAGCACAAAGAGCAACTGACTAAACTGCAGTCAAGCTTGGATGAGACCCAAACCAAACTAGCGGACTTGCTGATGGAAGTACCCAATCTATTGGCATCTGATACGCCCAAGGGCGGGGAAGAGGCTAACCGCCAAGAAAAAACTTGGGGTGAGAAGCGCAAGCACAGCGAGGCTAAAGATCACCTGACGCTGGCCGAAGCCAATGGCTGGTTAGACTTTGAACGGGCGGCCAAAACTAGTGGCGCCAAGTTTTACTTTACCAAAGGGGCGGCCGTACGGCTGGAGATGGCAGTGATGAAGTTGGCCATGGACATTGTCGAGGGCAAGGGTTTTACTTTAATGACGGTGCCGCACTTGGTTAACCAGCGCACAGTCCAAGGCACTGGTTTTTTGCCTCGGGGCGAAGAGCGCCAGGTTTACAAAATCGAGGACGATGATTTGTACCTGATTGCCACGGCCGAGATTGCCCTAACTGGCTACCACGCCGACGAGATTTTGGACGCTAGCAAGCTGCCGCTGCTCTACGCTGGGCTGAGCCCAAGCTACCGGCTCGAAGCCGGCGCCTACGGCAAACACGCCAAGGGACTGTTCCGGGCGCACCAGTTTGATAAGCTAGAAATGTACGTTTATTGTTTGGCCGACGACAGCACCGAGTGGCTGCGCCAATTGGTGGCGTTGGAAGAAGAAATTTGTCAGCAGCTGGAGATTCCCTACCGGGTCACACGCACCGCCGCCGGTGACATGGGTGCCCCACATTATCAAAAATATGATCTGGAATACTGGAGCCCGGTTGATGATACCTACCGTGAGCTGACTAGTGCTAGTAACTGCACTGATTTTCAGGCCCGGCGGCTCAATATTCGCACGAGAGACGACCAAGGCAAAACCGTGCCGGTTCACACCCTAAATGCCACCGCCGTAGCCTTTAGCCGGGTCTTTATCGCCCTTGTCGAAAATCATCAGACCGCCAGTGGCGAGGTCACAATTCCAGCGGCGCTAAGGCCCTACTATGGAGCCAGCGTCCTGTGATCAAACTTCATATAACCAGCAAAAACTACAAACTCAGCCCCAGCTTACTTGATTACATCGAGAACAAAATCGGCCGGTTGGATCGCTTTATGCCCAAGGAAGCCGATGAGCTTGAAGGCACGGTGATTCTAGAAGTTGACCCCAGTGGCCGCGAGGATAACAAGTTCATTTGTGAAGCCACCCTAAAACTACCTGGCGCCGGGGCCCATGCCCGCGAGGCGACCCTAAACATCTACGCCGCCATCGATATTGTGGAGGCCAAGCTCAAGGGCCAAGTTAAAAAGTACAAGGACAAGCAAGCCAAAGGGCGCTTGCGCCGGAGCAAAGAAAACTTGCAGCGACTTTTCAACCGAGGCCGCGATACTAGCTAGGGGTGAACTCAGCTTCCAGAAGTGGTACAATGACTGACTAGAGAGTCTATGGCCGTAAATGTAAAGATGTTAAATAAGCTGCTGGGTGACCCCAATGCGCGCGAGATCAAACGCCTCGGCGCCATCGTTGAGCGGGTTAATGCCCAGGAAGCAGCCGTTAAAAAGCTAAGTGATCAAGCCCTCAAAGATCGCACTGAAGAGCTAAAAAATCTGGTTCAAGAGCAACAACAGCCGTTGGACGATTTCCTGCCCGAGGCCTTTGCGCTGGCGCGTGAAGCTGCTCACAGGACGCTAGGCCAGCGCCACTTTGACGTCCAAATTATGGGTGGAGTGGTGCTGCACGAGGGCAAGATTGCCGAAATGCGCACCGGTGAGGGTAAGACGCTGGTGGCAACAGCGCCGGTTTATCTAAACGCACTCGAGGGCAAGGGCGTGCATGTGGTAACGGTTAACGACTACTTGGCTAGCTTGCACGGCGGTTGGATGGGCCAGGTCTACCACGCCCTAGGCATGAGCACCGGAGTGATTACCAGCGACCAGGGCATGCCGGCGGGCTATCTTTACGATCCAGCTTATGATTCCAAAGAGCACGTTGATGAGCGCCTTAATCACTTGCGGCCGGTGACGCGCCAAGAGGCTTACCGGGCCGATATCACCTACGGCACCAACAACGAATTTGGTTTTGATTACCTTCGCGACAACATGGTCGACGAT
>CAYYRL010000043.1:0-3558 GCA_964474165.1 uncultured Candidatus Saccharimonadales bacterium | reverse complement strand
TCATCAGGATGCGGCGAGGTTTTCATTCCTGCTGGCTACGCCCATCATTTTGGGGGCTGGACTTTATAAACTACCAGAGCTGCTCGGCCCAGAAACTGCCGCCATCAGAGGACAAGTGTTAGTCGGCAGCTTAGCTGCTGCCATTACAGCTTATCTAGTCGTCCGCTTCTTGGACCGCTTCTTTCAAAGCAATAGCCTAAAACCATTTGCTTATTACTGCTTGGGTTTTGGCCTCCTAATGGTCTTTATCATTCACTGATCACTTGAGCCCGGCTCATGATTAGTGTAGGCTAAACCAGATATGCGAACCAAGGTTACAACCCTCCCCAACAAGCTCAAAATCATTACCAACGAAATGCCAGGCGCCAGAAGCATCACGGCCATGGTAATGGTGGGTGCTGGCGGCCGGACTGAGAAGTTTGATAAAGAGGGCGGGGTATCGCATATCCTTGAGCACATGCTGTTTAAAGGCAGCGTCAAACGCCCGTCAGCCAAGCAAATTTCCCTGGAAATCGACTCAGTTGGCGGCTATACCAATGCCTATACCGGCAATGAACTTACAGCCTATTACATCAAGCTGCCGCGCAATAAACTAGCCCTGGCCTTAGATATCCTCAGTGATATTATTATCGAACCGCTCTTGGAACAGGACGAACTGGACAAAGAGCGGGGAGTGATTGTGGAAGAGATCAACTGGCGCCGGCATGAGGACGCAGGCCAGCTGGTTGGCTCCCTAGTACCGCCATTATTATGGCCAGATAACCCGTTAGGCCAAGACGTTGCTGGTAACGAAGAAGTCATCCGAACCGTTGGTCGTAAGGGAGTGGCAGGTTATAAAAATAAGTGGTACCACCCTAATAACATGGTGGTGTCAGTGGCTGGCGGCATCAAACATGATGATGTGGTGCGCCACGTCAAAGAGCTGATGGGAGCGATGAAGGCACGGCCAGTCGGGAGAGCCAAGGCGGTCCGTCCCGGATTATCAGATCAAAAAGTCAGCGTCTATACTAAACCCACGATTCAAACTAACTTCATCATTGGCTGCCGGGCTTATCCATATTTTCATCCTGATGATGCGGCTGTTAACGTCATGACCACGATCCTCGGCAATGGCCCCAGTTCCAGACTGTACTTAAACGTCCGTGAGCAGCGAGGGCTAGTTTATGACATCGGAGCCAGCCGCCAAAACTTCGTTGATAGTGGCATGTTTGAAGTCTATGCCATGGTCAACTCCGAGAAAACCGATGAAGCCATCGGAGCCGTCCTCGATGAATTCGAATTGATTCAAAAAGAACTAGTGCCTGAAGATGAACTGATCAAAGCCAAAGAGAAGATTAAGGGAGGACTAGCGATGGCTATGGAGAGCAATGGCAATGTGGCTGATCGCTTTGGTACTCAGTTACTCTTGCTCGGTAAAGTCCGTAGCATTGATCAAGCTATGGCCCGCATTGATCGGGTGAAGGCCAAGGACGTTCAGCGCGTGGCTCAGGATTTGCTGGCCCCGCATAAACTGCGAATGGCCATGGTAGCAGCCGATGGCACTAGCGCCAAACTAAAATTTGAGGAGTTAACAAGCTAATGGAACAAACATTTGTAGCGATTAAACCTGATGGGGTGCAGCGGGGATTAACTGGTGAGATTCTGCGCCGTTTCGAGCAAGCTGGCCTGAAGATTGTGGCCATGAAAATGGTGCAGGTGTCCGAGGAGCTAGCAAATAAACACTATCCAACCGACCGCGAGGAATTAATTGTTGGCATTGGCGAGAAAACCCTGGCCGGCTATAAGGAATTAGAAATTGATGCCAAAAAGGAACTTGGCACTAGTGACCCCAAGCAGATTGGCGAGCTGGTGCGATCCTGGCTGGCTGACTATATAACTTCTGGGCCAGTGGTGGCCATGGTACTGGAGTCGCCGCACGCCATTGAGCTAGTCCGCAAGTTGGTGGGGGGCACTATGCCGCTGACAGCTAGCCCAGGGACTATCCGCGGTGACCTGTCTTATGATTCCCCTCATCTCGCTAACAGTCGCAACCGCCCGGTTAAAAATATGATTCACGCCTCCGGAAATAAAGAAGAGGCTCAGTACGAAATTTCGTTGTGGTTTGAACAACAGGAAATATCAGGTTACCAGCGAGCTGACGAAGCCCCGATGGCTTAGTTTAAGTAGCTAAGTAACAGTCCATAGCCAATTACAAAGAAAACAATTTCAACATATAAACCCCAAGGTCGTTCGCCCCATTGAATCCAGCTGTGCCAGTGGGCGAACCGGCTCTTGGGCGGCTGTTTATCATTGCGTTCCCAGATCATGTAGCGGGCCATCCAGTGAAAGTCAGGTGACACGGCTGCAAGAGCGCAGGCAGCCGTTAATGGATCCCATAATCCCGGGGTGAAGGCCAGGATGGCAGTACTGATTAAGGTGAAGTAGAGCATGGCTTTGGCATGAGGTAATCTCAGCATTCCCTCGAACCCGTCATCTCCGGCGATCCCGAAGTGGGGCACTACATCGAGCGCAAAGTGAGACAAAAAAGCTAAAGGCACCGCTACTAGTGGCTGTTTTATTGCTAAAGCAATGCCGGCACCAACCAACATGTGATTACTAATTGTCACATCACAACTTTAATGCTTAGTTTAAGTTTGGCAAAGCCCTGACGGGCAACTACAATCTAGCTAGGCCCCGGTAGCTCAGTGGACAGAGCGCCTCCGTCCTAAGGAGGGCGTCGGGGGTTCGATTCCCTCCCGGGGTACCAATTATCTATGAAGAAACTAGCCAAAGCTGAAATCGAGAAGAAGCTGCAGGGTCTGGCCGATTGGCATATGCAAGGTGACGCCATCGCGGCTGAGTTTAAATTTAAAAACTTCTTCGAAGCCTTTAGTTTTATGATTCAAATTGCCACTGAGGCTGAACGAATGCAGCATCACCCGGAGTGGAGCAATGTTTATAACTTAGTCAGCATCAAACTATCGACTCATGAGGCTGGGGGAGTGACCGACAAAGACTTTGAACTGGCAGCCAAGATTAGCAAGCTGGTTTAGCTTGCTCGATGTCTTACTAAAGCCTATAACTGTTGTGTGGCTCTTTCAAAGGAGATCCTGTGGTCGATTTGCGCGAGCTCAAGCACCGAGCCGGAGTTGTCCAAACGCGAACTTCACAGAGACGAGAGGCAGTTTCAGCCGAAGAGGGAGCCAAGGCTACCCTACTTGAGTTAATAGCGGCCAAGCTTAAGCACCATCTGGTGCGACTGGATTACAACCCAGATCAACGCCTCGAGGGTAATGGTACAAAGACTCAGTATGAATACCCAGACGGCCGGTGGAATTTTCCAACCCTTGGATCCCCAAATCCGCCCGAGTTTGCATTCGTCATAGGTTGCGATTCGGATGAGATCAACGGTCCCTACCTTGAAGTCATTGCACTTCGGTTTGAAAAACAGCTTCGTTTTTCAGCCTGGCGCATTTTTATCGGAGGAATCGTCGGCCTGGAAATTGTCGATGCCAGAGCCCTTCAATCCCAGCCGGGCTAGTCCCGGCTTTTTCTATTCTCCTTATGCTACAATTTGGG
>CAYYRL010000042.1:0-4093 GCA_964474165.1 uncultured Candidatus Saccharimonadales bacterium | reverse complement strand
CCAACTGGCCCATCTCGCTACTGCTGGGACTGGTGATGTGGACCTTTTTTTTGGACACTACCGGCGAATGCTTACAGTCGATCGTCAAAAACGGTCAGCTGCTGCGCAAGATCAACATCCCCCGCTATATGATACCGGCGGCGGCCTCACTGTCAGCCTTTATCAACTTTTGTCTTAACTTGGTTGTGGTTTTTGTCCTACTACTGATTGGCCGCAAAACCGCCATTGGCTGGGACACCTTAATAATCTTCCCCCTATTAATTATCGAGCTCTTTGCTCTGTCCATGTCGGTGGGCCTAATCCTGTCTGCCGTTTATGTCAACTTCCGGGACCTAGATCATATCTGGGAAGTCGTCGCCCGGGCCTTGTTTTATCTCATCCCCATCATTTATCCGTTAACTCTACTGCCCAACGCCTTTGTCACCAGAATCATCATGCTTGACCCGATTGCCCAAATTGTCCAGGAATCGCGTCATGTCATCACCTACCGCGGTACTCCGACTATGACTGATGTCTTCTATCACAAGATATTTATTTTGTTTCCGATAGCCTTGGTTGCCTTATCAGTATTGATAGCCGCCATTGTCTATCGTAAGTACAGTAAGTTCTTTGCGGAGAATGTCTAATGGCCAGCGACACAGCAGTTAGAGTTGTCAACTTAACCAAGGACTTCGTCCTGCCGCAGCAGCGGGTTTCAACTCTTAAATCTAAGACCGTGTCATTATTTCAGCGCCTCAGCAAAGAGAAGCGCCTGGCTCTCAACGATATCTCGTTTGAGATCAAAAAGGGCGAGTTCTTTGGCATCGTCGGCAAAAATGGCAGCGGCAAAAGTACGCTGCTGAAATGCCTAGCCGGAGTCTACACCCCCAATGGCGGTCGGATCCATGTCGAAGGTAAGCTTGTGCCCTTCATTGAGCTAGGGGTGGGATTTAACCCTGAACTTTCGGGACGCGACAATGTCTATCTCAACGGCGCCATTCTGGGCTTTGGCCGTAAACAGATGGAAACCATGTACGACGAGATCGTTGAGTTTGCCGAGCTGGAAGAGTTTATGGACCAGGCCCTCAAGAATTACTCGTCCGGCATGCAGGTGCGGCTGGCTTTCTCCATCGCCATCCGGGCCGAGGGCGATATCTTGCTCCTGGATGAGGTCTTGGCAGTGGGTGATTCGGCCTTCCAGCGTAAATGCCTTGACTACTTCCGAGCAGTTAAGAAGACTGGCAAAACCATCATCTTAGTGTCGCATGCTATGCCCATGGTTGAGGAGTTCTGCGACAGAGCCATGATGATCGAAGACTCCAAGATCGTAGCCATCGGTGATCCAATAAAAGTTTCTGCCCAATACGAAATGGCCAACTCGGTCTACTCTGATAAACGGATTAGTAATAAGTCCGCCAAAGCCACTGCCAAAAACCGGCCCGAAAACCCCGACATTAAAATCACCGAAGTAAGCGTTATGAGTGGTGATAAGCCAACTACCGAATTTAGCCTCAAGGATGAGGTCAAGGTCGAAGTCCAGTTGCATGCTCAAAAGGATACCCCAGCCATGCTGTCTTTGAGTTTGCACAATAAAGACGGCGAATATGTGGCAGGATTAAATTCCAGGAATAACCTGCCTGGACTGGTGGTCAAAAAGGGTAACTCGACCCTCTGCTGCCGGATTGCTCCCGGCCAGTTTCCGAATGGACCCTATCGTCTAACTGTTAACGTTATCTCTGACCCTGGGGACATTAAACGCCGAGATGGCGAAATTATCGATGTGGCTAGCCATGAGTTCGGGGTGGAGCTGCCAGATATTTCTTTTGTCGAAAGGTCGCTGTTCAAAAAGGGTCAATTCTACATGGCTGCCGACTGGGAGCTCAAGCAGTAAATGCCGACTAGAGGGGAAATCAAAGGCGGTCCTATCAAATACGATTTATCAAAATTTGATTTCCTCGACCTAGGAAGCAAAACCGGTGGATCAATAAATTATTGCGCCAAACGTTTCCGCACAGGTCCGAACAATAGTGCCACGGGCATTGGCATCGATTTCGACCCTGATCACGTTCAGGCTTCCCGCCAGGCCGGCTTTGCTGTGCTAGAACAAGATATTCTCGATCTTGATGTCGATCACAAATTCAGGTTTGTTAGCGCCCTAGACTTTTTGGAACACCTGCCAGACTTAGAGGCGGTCAAAGCCATAGTCCAAAAGATGTCTCAGCTAGCCAGCGACTTTCTATTCATTCGCCACCCTTCATTTGAAGATGTGGAGTACTTAAAGGCTCTTGGACTCAAGATCACCTGGACCGATTGGTCCATGCACACCGCGCCGATCAAACTTCATGATTTCGCTAGCATTTTTAACCAGCTCGGCCTCAGGCAATACTGCTTCAACCATCGCGGCGAAATAATCGATTCTAGTGACGAACGGATTGTGCCACTGTCGGCGCCGGTCGATACCCACGCTTACTCGAGCGATCATGGCAAGAAGCCGCTCGTAAAGTTTGATAAGAAAATCTTTAGCCAGATTGATATCTTTGTCCCCTTGCGGCCACTAGCACCAAAGGAATGGAACTGGATAACCAGGGAGGCCTGAAGTGGCTACTGACAAACTGAATGAAGCCGTCGCTAAAGCTGAGGCCGAAATGGCAGCCGGTAATTGGACGGCTGCCACCAAGAGCTGGCAATATTTGGCGCCTAAGCTGCCTGATTCACCGAAAGTTTGGGTAAAACTCAGCCGCTCAGCCCGCATGAGCGGCGACTTAGATCTAGCGATTTCCACCGCTGAAGGCGGATTAACCCGGCTACCTAAGGAAAAAGAATTATTCTGGGAGCTGGCTAAAGCTGCCACCAAGGCCGGCGATTGGGCTAAGGCCGCTCAAGCTTGGCAGCAGACTACCATGTTGTTTGGAGCCGCCACCGACCACAAAATGCGCCTGGAACAAGCCCGGGCCAAAGCTGAACTTACGACAACGAAAAAGCAGTGGCAACAGGCTCTTACGGATTGGCAGGCCGTAATTAGTGAGCTGGGCTCAGATCTCGGTAATTCGCTGGGGCTTGAAGCCAGATTTAACGTCAGCGTGCTGACTAGGCTGATCGATATTGATGATTACAAGCGTGCAATTGAACGCTACCAGGCTGCCAGCCAGACCAAAAAAATTGCCATTGTCACGGCTTTTAGCCAGGGCTATGACACTCTCAAGCCGCCCCAGCCGATTGATGATCGCTATGACTATTTTTGCTATACCGATGATCCTAACATCAACGATATGGGCATCTACCAAATCAGGCCCTTCCCCCAACCAAAGCTTGACCCGGCCCGGGCCATCAGATACGTCAAAACCCATCCCCATGTGCTATTCCAAGCTTACGAAGTGGTGGTTTGGCTTGATGCTGCCGTCATGATAGTCGGCGACATCTACCCGCTGATCGAGAAATTTAACAAATCAAGCGAGGTAATTGGCAGTGGCGTCCACCCGCTGCGAAAAAACATTTATGAAGAATTTGAAGCCGGCAAAGCTCTGGGCAAGGAGAGCCCGAAGGCTATGCAGAAGCAGATTGATGTCTATAAAAAGGCCGGTTTCGAGCACTCCGATCTGGCTGAAAACACCATGCTAATGTTTAAGCCGGCCAGCCCCAAGCTGGCTGCGGCCATGGAGACCTGGTGGGAGCAAATCTGCAAATACAGCAAGCGCGACCAGCTCAGTTTTAATTATTCATTGGCCCAAAGTAAACTCGGCTGGTTCCCGCTGACCAAACCACCCCAGCATATCCGTAATCATCCCCTCTTTGTCTGGATGCCTCATCACTCTAAGCAACCAGCGCTTGAAGAACTAGTTCGTCAATTGAGTAAACGCGATTAATTGTTATGCTAGATAGATGAAAACTACAGCCACCAAGGCCCTATCAGCCGTTCCCAAATGGACGAAAGTTGGGGTGATCGGGGTGGTCTTGATGTATGTAGCCTTGGCTGGGGTTATCTCGGCAGCTCTGCCCTGGTGGTTCGGCAAAGGTGATTCGGCCTTGCATCTCGATTATGCGCTGAGTGTTTACCATCACGACATCCCCCACTACCATGAAACCATCCAGTATCCGATCTTCTGGCAATTAGATC
>CAYYRL010000041.1:0-4294 GCA_964474165.1 uncultured Candidatus Saccharimonadales bacterium | reverse complement strand
GTGGCGCCTTGGGCTCCAGTGGCGCCAGTTGGACCGGTAGCGCCCGTCGCCCCAGCGCCGGTAGCGCCGACAGCACCCGTCGCACCCGTGGCACCCATTTGAGCTGATAATTGCCAAACCGTTTGCCAAC
The DNA here is from genome assembly GCA_964474165.1 of uncultured Candidatus Saccharimonadales bacterium. Lineage (GTDB taxonomy): Bacteria > Patescibacteriota > Saccharimonadia > UBA4664 > DATIHN01 > CAYYRL01. The sequence continues at coordinate 4,164 of CAYYRL010000041.1, read as the reverse complement.
TGCCACCCACTCCTGGCTCGGTTGAAGCACCCGAGGTGTGGGCTGAAGTACAAGAATAACTGGAGCCATTGTTAGTAACTTGATCGGCCGCAGCATAGGGTGTAGATGTAGCCCAGTCACCAACGAAAGTAGTTGACCCGCCGGCTGTTCCTTGAGGACCAGTTGCTCCCGTGGCACCGTTAGAGCCCGCCGAACCAGCAGGTCCAGTAGCACCAGTGGAACCCGCCGAACCAGCTGACCCCGAAGCCCCAGTGGCGCCCGGGAAAGCCGCCGAAAAGACTAAGTCACCAGCGGCGGAGCTGAGGGTCCCATTGTTATCCAGATAGGTGACATCGAGCTTGCGATAACCAGAAGCCGAGTTAACGGCATCAAGGGTAAACAGCACGAAGTTGGATGGATTAGCGTTACTAAATAGCTTGAGCATTGATCCACCCAGATCATCCAACCAGACGGTGACATTGGAGCCGTTACTATCGAGTAGGTCAATGTAGATACGGGTAACTGAGGAGGTGGTAAAGCTGTTGAATCTGACTTTGCCGCTACCAGGATCTGAATCCGTAATGGAAGCGCTGTCATAAGTGAAAGTAAAGGCATCGCCTGCAACATTACCTTGCGGACCAGTAGCTCCAGTTGGGCCTGTGGCGCCAGTGGCACCAGCACCTGTGGAGCCTTGAGGACCAGTCGCACCGGTAGAACCAGCCGAGCCGGTTGACCCGGTCGGCCCAGTTGCCCCGGTAGACCCCGCTCCAGTGGCGCCAGTGGCACCCTGACTGCCAGCCGTACCGGTGGGGCCGGTGGCGCCAGTGGCGCCAGCACCCGTCGCACCGGTGGCTCCAGCACCGGTTGCTCCAGTGGCACCTTGACTGCCAGCACCCCCAGAGGGCCCAGTGGCCCCAGTAGCTCCAGATGAACCGACACTACCAGCTGGACCGGTGGCACCGGTCGCACCAGCTCCGGTTGCTCCAGTAGCACCGGCAGAACCAGTGGCACCCGTGGCACCACCGGGATCACCGGCCGGACCCTCAGGGCCGGTAGCGCCCGTAGCCCCTGAGGCATTGTCGACATAATCTTTAGTGGCCGCATCTCCGGAAAGAGTTGGAGTTGGTACGGATGGTGATACCGAAAAGGTCTTGGCCCCAGCGATGGTTTCGGTGCCAGTTTTATGAACTACATCTTTGAGCGATCCGTCATCATTATGGCCAACTTTAAGGAAATCATTGAGGATATCTCCCCAATTCCCGTCGTCTCCACCTGGAATCGGTAAGCGAGCCATATATATTTAACGCTAGTTAATCCTGCGCACCACTCCGTTTATGCTTGTGGTTATTTTAGCACAAGCTGTATGCGAACAATAAATTTTTTTCAGGTTTAGTTATTGCCAAAAATGGTCTTCGATGTCTTATGTGATAAAAAACAGTTATTACTTCTTTTGCAAGCCGCCATATGAGCTGGCGCCGTAACCACCAGAGCGGTGGTGATGAGAAGTTGAGCTAGTGCCATAATCCGACAGCATACGAATTAGACCACTAATTCCAACGATGGCCAGCACCCCTGCCCCCAGATGAGCCAGGAACTCGCGCCGATTCATTGGTTTGGTAAATAAGGCTTGGAGCTGTTTTTGAGCCATTTTTATTCCAGTTATGCTTTGAGCATAGAGTACCAGTAAGGGACTAGAGCGTCAAGATTGGCCACTGAGATCGAGCAGATTGCTTCCTGGATGAACCGAGTTGAGCGCATCCAGCTTAAGAGGGGTGCGCCTAGAGTGGCTGGGTTTAGTCACTTTGACCGCAGCTTGCAAAACGCTGGCCGGTTGGACTGCAACCGGTTCATCCTTTGGTTCTTGATCCTCTGCAGTAACCATCACTGGCTGAGCCTTGGCAGGCTTGGATTTAACGGTTGCAACCTGAGCTGGAATTGTCTTTCTGCGATTGGCTAGCCAAACCAGGATGACCGAAAAGTAGTAGAGGAAGATAATCGGCACAGCTAGTACAAACTGCGAAATTGGATCATAGGTAAAGGGCAGAATTACAGCAATCAGGAAGGCGCCCACCACAATGTGGCGCTGATACTTCAGCATTTGTCTGGGCGGGATTGGCTTGATGCGATTGATTAACAAAACAACCAGCGGGATTTGAAATAGGACGGCAAAAGTTACCAGCACATTGATAACATAGGACAGATAAGCATCCGCTGATATCCAAGGTTTGATAACATTACTGGAGAAGCCACTGAAGAAGTGCAGTGAGGTCGGCATAATTACGAAAAAGCCAAAAGCCATGCCTAATAGGGCCAGCAGACAGGACGACAAGATCGCCTCGGCCAAAAATGATTTTTTGATCGCCACCGGCAGGGCCGGTTCTAAGAATCTGATCAAATGGTAAATAATGAAGGGTAAACCCGCCACCAATCCGACCATAGTGGCAATTTTTATCACAAAGTTAAAACTGCCGGCCGGCGACGTATAAAACAGCGGCGAACCATAAGGGCGCTGCAAAAAATCAATGATAGGTACGCGAAAGGCGTAGCCAGCTATCGCTGCCACCCCTATCACCAGTACCAACCAGGCTACCCGGCGTCTAATTTCTTGGACGTGATCATGGAAGGTTTGCTCTGGCTTCACCCTCACTCCAAACTAGCCTGGATTTAGGCTTTGTCTTTCTTTTCTTCGCTACCCTCGCCGGCAATCCCCTTCTTTACCTCATTGATCGATTGACCAATACTACGGGCAAGTTCGGGGATTCGCTTGGCTCCAAAGAGCACCAGGATGATTAACAGAACTACGAGCAGTTCTTCAATCCTTGGCATGTTTCCTCCACCGTTATAGATTTAGTATAAGCGCTATCCTTCCTGATGTAAAATCATTTTTTTCAGATAAGATGCATGAGCTTAGTAATGCTATAATCAACCCATGAAGCTTATGGCTAAATGGCTGAAGCTGGGCCTGTTGGCTGCTGTTTTTGTAGTGGCTTTGGCACAACCACTGGGGGCTTGGGCCTCAACCTACGGCAGCGGGACTTACGGTGAATGTGCCTACAGCGATGGCTGCGCCGCCACTTCTAACTCCAAGCCAACACCGGCTGCTGAATCCCCGAGTCAGTCCGATATTATCCTCTTAAACCACTTTGCGGACTACTTCACTGCGGCCGGTAAGGACTTAGAATTATCGGCCGGCCAGATTGTTTATTTCGATGTCACAGTGAATGGTAAAGTTGAGCGTCACTCAATTACTATTAAAGCTGTGAGCGATAACGATGTAGACATTGAAATTGCTTCGAACCCCATTGCTGACAAGCTGGTAGTTGGCGACAGGAAACAATATGACGTCACCAGTGACAATCAAAATGATATCGAGATCGCACTCAAAAGTATTGCTGACGGTAAGGCCAAGATGAATTTCCGAGCCTTAGCGGCCTTCTCAACCTCCAAAACCGTGCCCCACACCACCTCCAATCCCTCATCGCACTGGTGGTGGTGGCTACTGCTGGGCTTATTTGGGCTGCTACTATTCGCTGGGTTGTGGTGGTTTTTCATCCTCTGGAAGCGCCGCCGCCGCGACAAAGATGAGAAATCTGTGACTACGAACCGGACGTAAAGGGCCACTCATAACCAGGGAAGTCGTCCAGGTGCTGCTGGGTTTTGGCTATACCCAGCTCGTCCAACAGTTTTTCCATGGCCACCACCATCGGTTCCGGGCCGGAGATGTAATAGGTCTTGGACGCAAAACCTGGAACGGCTTTGATAGCTGCAATATCAATGCGTTTGGGCTCCAAGATGTTATTTATTTTGAGCGATGGATTAGCTTGCGCCAACCTATCGAGCTCCTCAAGAAAAACGGTCGAGGCCGCGTCACGGTTGCCATACAGCAAATCAACCTTTAATTTGATGCCATCATGATTGGCTTGAGCCAAAATCGACCGCAGCGGGGTGATGCCAATGCCGCCAGCAATAAAAACATACTCGAGTTCAGGATCGGTAATAACAAAATCGCCCTCAGGTCCATCAGCCTCAATGGTATCACCAACTTCTAGCTGTTTGAGCTGCTGCTTAAAGGTGCTGCTTTTGGCCGAAAACCGGGTAGTGATGGCCGGTTTGGCTTCAAATGGTGCTGAGCTAATGGTAAACCAGCGCTCCTCGCCGCGATCATCAGCCCCCTCGTGGGGCAAT
>CAYYRL010000040.1:2887-4781 GCA_964474165.1 uncultured Candidatus Saccharimonadales bacterium | reverse complement strand
TTCAACCCTCTGGCTGATTGTGCATCGCAGGCATCACAACTTGCGAGGTTGTCTTATCTTTATTTGGCCATCACCGAGCAGCTGGCTCGTTAACTGCTTCATCCTGCTTTTTGCACTCGCCAGCTGCTTTTAGGGGCTGAGTCGGTTGGGGCCGCGGAACAGATACATGGCCTCACGCACACTTTCCAGCTGCAGCAATTTCATCACAAAGCGCTCAGAGCCAAAGCCGAAACCGCCGTGGGGCGGGACGCCGTAACGGAAGAAGTCAAAGTAATGTTGCAACCCCGCTGGGTCGAGGCCACGATCCTTAGCCTGCTGCTCTAAGCGATCAATACGGTGCTCACGCTGGGCGCCGGTGGTGACTTCTAAGCCGCGGTACAGCAGGTCAAAACTTTTGGTGATGCCGGGCTGGTCTTCATATTGCATGTGATAGAAGGCTCTAACTCCAGCGGGGTAATCAGTTACAAACACGAAGTCGCCTTTGCCTTCCTTGGCATAATGTTCACACAGTTTGCGCTCACCCTCGGGGTCCAAGTCATCATGATCGCTGAGCTTGTAACCATGGGCGTGCAAGATGGCTTTAGCGTCAGCCAGAGTGACTCGAACAAATGGTTCCTTGGGTACTTCGACATCAAAGCCATAGAGCTGCTGAATTTTATCGCCCAGTTTAGATTTGACGGTTTTGAGCACCTGGGTTAGCCAGCCCTCCATGAAATCCATGACGTCCTGGTGGCTATCGATCCAGCTGATCTCGGCATCGACTGAAGTATACTCGGTGGCGTGGCGGGTAGTAAAGCTGGGGTCAGCCCGGAATACCTCGCCGATTTCAAAGATCTTGTCAAAACCAGCCGCCATGGCCATTTGCTTATAAAACTGAGGGCTTTGGGCCAGATAGGCTTTGCGATCGAAGTACGGTACTTCAAACAGTTCGGCTTTAGTTTCTGATGCAGTTTCCATAAACTTCGGCGTGTGAATTTCGATAAAGCCGTTATCCAGCCAGTGCTGGCGCATGGCGGCTTGAACCACGGTGTTAACTTCAAAAATTAGCCGCTTTTTAGGATCGCGCAGATCCAAATAGCGCCAATCAAGCCGAACATCTAGACCTGACTTATCATCCATGGGCAGCACTTCACCGGCACTGGAGAGCACTTCAAGCGATTGGAGTTTCACCTCAACCCCACCCAGTTTGACGATCTCATTTTCCTTGACCTCACCGCTCACCCGGACGGTTGATTCATTGGTCAGAGCGCTAATTTGCTCTGCCAGCTGTTTATTGCTGGCCGGGTTAACCAATTGCAACTGATTATGCTGCGAGTCGCGCAAAATAATAAACTGGACGGCTTTTTGGTCGCGCACAGCGTCAACCCAGCCTACCAGGGACACAGTCTTGCCAACGTGACTTTTGATGTCAGGAATTGTAACCATTTGCGTTTTCATAATAGCTATCTCATAGTATCATAGCCCACTCCTGAAAAATAGCAGCTTTTCAGCAGTTGCCAGTTTTGAGCTTTAAGCTTATGCTTAGGCCATGAAAAACCATCAGCGCGGCTTCAGCGCCATTGAAATCATCTTAGTTTTAGTCTTTTTTGCGGCTATTGGTGGCGGCATTTATTACGTCATGAACAAAACCAAAACTAAAACCACTAGTAGCCCAGCGACAACCACAACTGCCAAAAAAACTGCCAGTCAAACTTGGACAGCCGGCGGCCCAGTAATTAGCGGCACCTATGCCGACGCCGATGCAATCAAAGTCAGCGATGGCAAGTACCGACTCTACTATGCTACCCAGCCCGAAACTGGCAATTTAGTAGTTTATTCTTCAACCTCCAGTGACGGCAAAACCTGGACCCGTGAAGCCGGAACCCGCAAGTCCATGGCCACCTTCCCCGATGTG
>CAYYRL010000040.1:0-2787 GCA_964474165.1 uncultured Candidatus Saccharimonadales bacterium | reverse complement strand
CTCTACGGCCAGCTTGATGGGCCAGACCTAGTTAAATGGGATGATGGCAAATACAAGCTGTTTGCCACCTCTTATACCGGAGTTTATGAATTTAGCTTCGATGGCCAGAAGTTTGGTTCGCCAACCCTGGCGCTAGCCGGCGAGGCCAAGAAAACCGCCCAGGGCTTCCAAGGGTCGCCGCCCGGTGATCCCAGTGTCATCCAGATTGGCAAAACTTGGTTTATGTACTACGGCGGACCCCGGGATCAAAACGGCATCCACTACGCCACGCTTAAATAACTTAGCTACTTCTTAACGCGCATCAATTCCAGCGTCATGTGGATATAACCTAGCGACATCACCACTAAGCCGCCAATAATTTTGGACATCGGCGAGTCAAAGCTGGTATCGCCCCAAATGTTAAAGCCCATCTCAACTAACCCTAACGCCAAAATGGCAGCGCCCATCAGTAAGGTAGCAATGGCCACGCTCAAGAAAATTGGTTCCTTGATATTACGCTTACGATTCAACAAGTTCATCTATAACTCCAATGCTTACTTATAAAGTATAGCAGGCTGATGTTAGAAACTTTTGTTGACAAGTTTGCAAAAAGTTCATTATAATACTAATGCTTATTAGTAACAGGTGAAAATAACAAAAATGCCAACCAAAAAGAGTTCCAAGAAAAAAGTCAAAAAGGCTCAAGTCAAACCGCATTATGTATTAGGCTTCTTCATCGCCCTAGTTGGCGGTGCTTTAATTTTAACTGCCGCCTGGCGCAACATGGTTAGTGCCTCCTCGACCTTAATTCCAAGCAGCCAGTTGCCAGCCAAAACCACGAGCCAAACCCTCACCTACTGCACCACCGATAAAGTTGCCTACAAAATGGACTTCTACCGCCCCTCGGGCACAGCCAATGTGCCGGTGGTATTGCACGTTCACGGTGGCGGTTGGGTACTTGGCGATCGAGCGTGGTATGCCAAAGCTGCCACTGTTTCAGCTCTTCTAAACAAGGGTATTGCTTACGCCACTATTGACTACAAACTGTCTGACGCCCCCGCGGCCAGTCAAAACGTGGCTTGTGCCGTCCGCTACCTCAGGGCTCAGGCTAAAACCCTACATCTAACTGGCAAGGTTGGGGCTTTGGGAGATAGTGCTGGTGGCCAGTTGGTGTCCCTGCTTGGCGTCACTGATGCTTTTAGTGCCGGTACACAATATCCAACCCAATCGAGCAAACTTCAAGCCGTGGCCGATGAGTGGGGACCAGTCATCTTCGATACCACCCAAATCGGTCTGCTTAATGGCCCGATTGCTTTCTCCTTCAAAACCACCGACCCAAATGCATTGAAGGCTTACTCACCATTGTCCTATCTGTCCAGGGATGACCCACCCTTCCTCATCATCCAGGGCGCAGATGACGCTACAGTACCTGCCTCCCAATCTGTAAACTTTGCTCTAGCCCTCCAAAAGGCTGGTATTTCGAACAGGCTGGTGGTGGTTCCCGGAGCCGGACACTACCTGAACGCAGTCGAAGGCAAGACCAAGTCGACCAATCCGGCTCTCGACGAAGTCACCAACATCACCAACTTCTTCGTCACCAACCTGAAGTAACAAAAGAGTACAAAAGAATGAGGCCGGGAAATATTCCCGGCCTCTTGGGTTAGACCCGAAAGCGTTTTCGCCAAACATAACCATGCCCGTTACAGCGTTCGCAGCCCTCGCCATCACAGCCACCGCAAGGCGTTTGCTCCAGGTCATTTTCGTGGTGGGGGTACCGACCATCGTTATGCCGGCAAGGCAGGGCTTGTTGCACCACTAGGCCCACAAAGCAACCGCACAATAGTTCTCGGCGCATGATGTCTTCCGGTGGTCTCGAACTCAGTAGTTCTAGTTGTGACACACCAGGGTGTTTGACCACCCGATGCCGCATCAAACCCATGGCTGTCAGGTTTGTTCCAGGACAGAGCGGACAGGGCTGATGGAGTTCTGAGATATGGCCTTGTGTCCGCTCAGGTTTTGAACTGCGATACGGACACCCTTGATGGGTGCAGTAGTGAAGACTCATAGCTCAGGCCGCATCGTAGTATTCAAGCTCGCTTGATCTGGGCAAGATCGATCGCGCCGCTGAGGATTTTGAACAGCACTGCTGGGTAACGCTCGCGCTCTTCGATCTTGATGCGCTCGTGCAATGAATCCACCGTGTCATCACGGTACACTGGCACGGTCGGCCACTGTTCCACGATGTAAGTGGCGTCGTCCAGCACTTCGGTGGCAATGTGGATGGTGGAGCCGGTAATGGTTTCGCCGGCAGCCAACGAATCGGCCACCGCCGTTGCTCCCGGGAACTTCGGCAACAGCGCCGGATGGATGTTAAGAGTCTGGCCCAGAAATTGCTGGAAATAACCGGGATCCAAAATGGTCATGAATCCGGCCATGGCATGCAGATCGATCTGACGCTCGTTAAGGGCCCGGGCTAGGTCAGAGCTGAAGGCGCGACGGTTCCAGCCCTGTCTCGGAAAACCGTAAAACCGGCGATTGATCAACAGGATTGGCACTCCCGCCTGGCGAGCGATATCCAAGGCCTTACACTCGCCATCAGCTAAGACCAGCGTGAGCGGTACACCTTTGGCCAGCATCGATTTCAGAATACTACCGGTGCCGGAAACTCCCATGGCAATTCGCATACTCCCCCTCTGTGAACGAACAATGGCGGCTAAGCCGCCTCGGGTTTATTTTAACATTTAGTCCTTCGACAGAGAAAAGCCCTCCACGGGTGAAGAGCTTTTCTCTGGTGACCCCTACGGGAGT
>CAYYRL010000039.1:2155-5563 GCA_964474165.1 uncultured Candidatus Saccharimonadales bacterium | reverse complement strand
CAGAGAAAAGCCCTCCACGGGTGAAGAGCTTTTCTCTGGTGACCCCTACGGGAGTCGAACCCGTGTTGCCAGGATGAAAACCTGGTGTCCTAGGCCACTAGACGAAGGGGCCGCAGCTAGAACTAATAAACTTTACCATAATACCTATGTTTGATCAACTAGTGCCTAGGGCCGCATTAACCTTCTCCACTACCTGTTTGGGGCTGTAATCACTTTTCACTAGTACGCTTTGGGCACCCAGTTTTAGCGCTTCCTTGGCCCGCCTCTCATCACTCAGGTTGGTCAAAATGATGACTGGGATAGCTTTGGTAGCATCATCTTCTTTAAGCTTCTTCAGAACTTCAATGCCGTCCATGTCCGGCATCATGATATCAAGTAGTATCAGATCTGGTTTTTTATCAATCGCTAGCTGCAAGCCTTCGGCCGGCGCCAAGGAGCTGGTGACATCAATTTTGGCAAAGCCAAAGACGCGTTCGTACATGCGTACAATCATTGGATCATCATCGATCAAGAGCAGTTTTTTAGCCATTCGATTTTCCTTTCGGGTTAAGGCTTTTGGCTGCCGGCAAGGTCACACTAAAGGTGGTTCCTTGACCAACTTCAGACTTTTCCAGCCGAATCAGCCCGCCCATGCCCTCCATCAGTAGCTTGGAGATATAGAGGCCAAGTCCAGTCCCGTGAGTAGTATCTTTGGCCACCGTCAAATCTTTGCTGTTATTGCGTGACAGAATGTTCTCTTCAGCTTGCTGAAACTTTTTAAACAGCAGGTTGTGGCGGGTGGCTGGAATCCCCTCTCCGGTGTCGGTCACGAACACCCGGGCATAGTCAGGATGTGATTCAATTCTCAGTGTAATACTGCCCCGGTGAGTAAATGTTAACGCATTTGACAGCAAATTAATAAGCACCTGGCGCAGTTTATCCTGATCGGCCCGAACCAAGACTTTGGTTTGGGCCGCCAAAGTTTCCAGCTTTAATTCAATCCCCTGCTTTTTAACAACGCTGGAATATTCTTTAACTAAGTCTTTGGCCAAGGGAATCAAATCTACATGGGTGATTTCAAATTTAATACGATTTTGCTCCAGGCGTGAAGTATCCAAAAAGTCATTCACCATTTGGATGAGTCGATGCGAAGAGTCATAAATATCTTTGGTCATGCCGGCTAGTTGATCATTATGAATGTCGGGTACAATATTTTCCTCGATCATGGCAGCGTTGCCCATGATGACAGTTAATGGCGTCCGCAGTTCGTGCGAGGCAATCGAGAAGAATTCATCGCGGGCCCGTTTCAAGCTGCGTTCCAAAGTTACATCTTCAAACAGGGCGATTGAGCCTAACACCGGCGGCTGGCCTGGCTTTTCTGTAATTGGGGCAACAAACAACCGCAAAAACTTTTCGCCGTAAATCACCTCACCCATATTATGCGAGCTATTGGATTTAATAGCTTGGTCGATAGTGTGCTGTAAGCCAGCCTTCGGAAATAGCTGCTCCAGCTCTGCCATCGACACCTCTTTAGCCCGATGGACATCATTGAATAAAATCTTGCGGGCGGCATCGTTGACTATGATAATTTTGCTGGCCGCATCAGTCATAATGAAGCCAATATTAATACTGTTGATGGATGCTCTCAGGCGGGCATGGACGGCCTCCAGTTGCTGGCGGTTTTGACGCAGATCTTGCTCAACCAAGGCTGCGATTTGCCCAAACTCAGTCTGATCATCAGTCAAATTACCCAGCGGCTTAGAGTCCCTTTTGGCCAGGCTGGTAGAAATCCGGCGCAGCGGCTCTGCTACCTCTCTGGTCAGAAACCAGAATAGTATCAAGAGTGCTGGAATCACAATCATAACAAAGTTTTGCAACCGCTTAGAGCTTTGCAGGTAAAGCTCCCGAATCGATGGGGCATCGGATGTGGCTACCAGCTGTGCTACTGTTTTGCCGTGTTGGTCACTCAGGGCCTTGGTTAGGACCACTTGGCCGGTACTGGGCTCGGGGTTGGTCACGGTTTCGCTACCAACCAGATTAATTGTGCTTTTGAGGTTAGACCCTAGGCGCTGGCGATAGGCCAAATCATAGACCCGACCCACTAGCAGATAGCCCTGCTGAGGCGTCAGACGTTTGGGGTCATTTGATGGGTGAATGGTAGCAGCACGGACTTCAACCAATCCTTGATTAGTGCGAACGAAAAAGTGGGTTAATGGTCCCTTAGCAAATAGCCCCGGCAAATCAGCGGCCTTTAACCCTAAGTCTAGGCTAGGAGAGTCTAAATTATTAGTTTGATAGACTATGGCGCCTTTGGAGTTCATTACCCATATGGCATTAACCTGGAAGGTGTCTAGTGACGTCACAAGGTTATCGACGGCAAATTTCTGGGTCGGTTTACGAGCGAACTTAACCAAGTCGTCCCAGTACGAATAATCAGCCGCCAAATTGGCCTGAGATTCACTGTCCAAACGATAGACGGCTCCAAACAACTGCTGATGCTGCTCAACCAACCCGTTATACAGAGACTGGTCATGCTGTCTTTCGTTAATACTCAGACCAACTAATAACAAGGCCGCAGCCGTCAGCAAGGCCACCATTAGCAACACTACTCGGTATTGGGTTTGGTGCCACCACCGCATCCTTAGCGCCCCAAATAATTTAAATAAGTGTAGGCTGCCACAAGAATGGCCGCCGCTAGCGTCATCAAATGATAGTTGCGATCCGGGCGATGGTATCGGCTAATCAGCACGCCGACTAGCTCAAAAACTACCACCACGGCCCCACCCATAATGCCAGCTGCTAAGATAGCTTGGCTCATGACTTACCCGCCATGACTGCTGGCGCTTTATGGGGTTTATGATTAATGGTGGCCGGAATTGCCAGTTCAAATCCAAATAAGCTGCCTTGACCTTCGCGGCTTTCAAACAAGATTTGGCCGCCTTCGGCTTCGATAACTTTTTTGGCCAGGAACAACCCCAAACCAGTGCCGTCAGGGCGCAAGTTTCTAGCATTTTCAGCGCGAAAGAATTTGGTGAACAGTTGTTTTTTGGCCTCCTCAGGTACGCCAATTCCGGTATCACTGACAGTTAGACGCACATGCAGCTGGTCGCTCGACAGCGTCACTGTCACACTGCCGGCCTTGGTGTAATAAATGGCATTATCGATAAAGTTAATGATCACCTGCCGGATTTTGCTGACATCCAGCTCCATCTCTGGCAGGCTCCTAGGCGCTAGCAGAATTAACTTGATGCCTTTCAGCTCAGCATGACGCTCGAGCAGCCGCACTTCATCACGGACCATTTGCACCAGATCGGTTGGCTCAGGATCGAGCACAAAGCGACCGGCCGATAGCCTGGAGACATTCAGCAAATCAGAGATGACGGCAACCATGCGCTGGGTACTCTCAAAGGCCATAGTGGCATATTTTTG
>CAYYRL010000039.1:0-2055 GCA_964474165.1 uncultured Candidatus Saccharimonadales bacterium | reverse complement strand
GTTTTCTTCAGCAACTTGGTCAAAATGATTTCTGACAAAATGATTTCGCCTAGCTGGTTTAACACCTCCTCAGGTTCGTATGTATCGCGAAAGAAAATCCGGTCGGTCACGTGAGTAAAGAAGCGCCTTAGCGGCTGGAAAGTGAAGGCCAGTAGGACTGCTAGGACGGTATAGACAGCTTGCTGGCCGCTGCTAACCTTGGCACCTTCAAAGAAAATTTGCGACACCCCAAACACCGCACTGGCATACAGGGCGCTGAGAGTAACAAGCAGCAAGGTGTAGGCCAGCGATCTAGCTACCAGCGGCCGGATATCAAATAGATCGTGGTGGAACATGGCATAGCCCACCGAAGCCACTAGGCCCAAGAACGACGGCACGGCAAAGAAGACGCTGTAATTGTCGAGATGCAGCGGCAACCCCGATGAGTTAAATATAAGATTAAATACCACCACGGTGCCGATGCCATAGGCCATAAATTTGACCTGAGCTCTGTACTCGGCGGCCACCCGCTTGCTGCGATACAGCAAATACAGAACGGCGGCCACACTCATGCCAAAGACCCAGGCCTGGTAGGCCCAGCCAATCGGCCCCGGGTGTTCGATATAGCCGTAGGGTCCGACGGTCAGGGCGGTCATGTAGCCGCTCGTCCACGGGGCTAGTAGAAAGAACAGCGACGGTGGCAGCAGAAGCCAATTGGTCCAGCGAATAGGTCGCCGTTCCGGGAAGATCCAGATTAGCCAGAACAAAAAGCCAGGAATCGTCGAAGCGCAGGAGTCGGCTAGGCGCATAAAGAATGTCGCCGTCGCTAAGCTAGCGCTCAAATTAGCGATGAAAGCAAAACTGATATATAACAAGCCAGCTCCGGACAGGGCACAGAACACCCGGCTGAGGTAATTGCGGGGATTGTTAACCAGTACAAAAACAATCAAAAAGATCATGCCCAGCATGCTGGGCACATAGAAGGCGACTTGCAGCCAAGGATGAATCACCCGCTGACCGCCACTTTGACTGCCGGCTCAGCGGCCGGTTTAGGCGCAGACTGAGATACCTTGGCTGATTTGATCGGTAAGCTGAAGCCAAAGGTTGATCCCTTGCCCTCGGTACTGTCAAAAATGATGGTGCCACCCTGATCTTCGACCACCCGCTTGGCGAGATACAATCCTAATCCAGTGCCGTCTGGCCTGACCTGCTGGGCATTACCAGCCCGGAAGAATTTACCAAACAGCTTACTCTTGGCATCAGCCGGCACCCCAATACCGGTGTCTGTTACCCGCAGTTCAAACTTGTCGCCGGCTTGTTTTAAATCAACCGTTACCGACCCCTGCTTGGTGTAATAGATGGCATTATCAATGAAATTCATAATCACCTGACGGGTCTTGTTCTCATCAACTTCCACCGGTGGGAATTTGCCAGCCGGTGGTTTCCAGATCAACTTTAGTTTCTTGGCCTCGGCGTGGGATTGCAGCTGACGGACTTCATCGGAAATGATATCCACGATGTTGACGGCTTGGGCTTCAATCATGAATTTGCCGGAGTTCATGCGCGAGACATTGAGTAAATCGGAGATCAAGCTGACCATACGCTCTGAGCCGGAGTAGGCATACTCAAGAAATTCCTCCTGCTCACCAGTCATCTTGCCGGCATCGCCCTCTTGCAGCATCGAGATGTAACCCTTGATGGTGGTTAACGGCGTGCGCAGCTGGTGTGAGGCCATGCTAATGAACTCGTCCTTAGCTTGATCCAGTTCCTTCAAATGCTTGTTAGCCACCCGCAAATTGGCCGTAGCCTGATTTACCTTGTCCTGCAAGGTAACATTAAACTGGGCGATTTCCGCATAGGCCTTGGCGTTGACGATGGCTACCGCTAACTCATTGGCCAGAATCTCAAATAGCTCAAGATCCTGAGTACTATAAATATCGCCGCTGAGCTTATCACCCAGCAAGAGAAAGCCCACAAACTCGTCTTTGGTGCGCAGCACCAAGCTAAGCCTGATGCCGTGTTTATCCATCACTTCCTTGCGCCGCCCGGCCTCGAGTTCATCGGCTACCAACATCG
>CAYYRL010000038.1:4497-5635 GCA_964474165.1 uncultured Candidatus Saccharimonadales bacterium | reverse complement strand
ATCGCAAGTACGAACTTGGCCTGGAAGTACTTGAGCGTGGGCAGATACGTAACCGCCGGGCTATGGTGACTTTCGTCGACCACGATGTAGTCGAATTCGCGGCGGCGGAATTCCTCGCGGTGACGAGCCATAGTCTGGAACGAAGCAAACAGAACTGTTACTTCGTGTATATCACGCTCACCGCCGTGAAAGAACCCATAGGTGCAGTAGTCGGGCAAGATGTGTCTCTCGAACTCATTCTTTGCCTGCTCCAGAATTTCATTTTGGTGGCAAAGGTAGAGCACCCGGGCACCCTTGTGGCTGCGCAGAAAACGCCTGACATCAAACCCGGATACTACAGTCTTACCGAGCCCACTGGCCATGACCACTAGGGCCTTTTTCCGACCTGCATCACGAGCTCGCTTGACCTCTCGGAGGCAGCGGGCTTGATCGACGTAGGGCTGATATAGCTCTTTCGCTCGAGCCACTTGGCTCACCTCCTAAGGTTTCAGTGATTTTAAGGAACATCTGAAAAACGCAGTCATTATAAAGTTATGACCCCGGAAAGTCCAGGGTCATAAGGTGATAATTATAAGCATAATTACTTTGGCTCCGGAGGTCGGATTCGAACCGACGACCAATGCGTTAACAGCGCACTGCTCTACCGCTGAGCTACTCCGGATTATTTTTTGTAAACCGGAGAACTACTCCGGATTGCATTCAGAGATTATAGCGAAAAGCTTCTCCCAGAACAATCCTTGTCCTGCTAAACGCAAAATCGCTCGCCTCCACATGCCGAGCGATTTGCTATTCCTTGCCCTTTACCTCTATCTATGGACCATGATAGCCCTCGTAGCTAACTGAGTCGGCCGCAATCCAAACAGGTGGCGATAGGTGCGGCGCCAAACCCGCCGGGTCATGCTACCTTCTCCTTAGCTAACTTAGCGATTTGATCGGACGACACTGGCAGCACTGACACTGCTCGTTGGTGCTCGGCTCGAATCAAGTCGTAAAGTGCGGGGCCTAAATATCTTCTATATGTAATCTTAATTTTTCGCTTATTCACTTCTTACCCTCCTTTTAAATTTTTGTTAACGAAGTGGTTGTCTGGTAAGATAGCGAAGAGGACTTCTTGCTTGCCGGCGAGGGTTCTCTTTTT
>CAYYRL010000038.1:0-4397 GCA_964474165.1 uncultured Candidatus Saccharimonadales bacterium | reverse complement strand
TGATCCTTTTCCTTATAGTAGCGCTTGAGCGTGGCTTCGCCGTTAACTAAGGCTACTACCATGTCACCGCGTGAGGGTTCTGGCTTTTCTTGGATGACGACATAGTCGCCGTCCATGATGCCGGCGTCCTTCATGCTTTCGCCGCGTACCTGCAAAACATATGAGTGGCGACGGCCGACCATGAAGGGTGGCACTTCCAAAGTTTCATTGTGGCCCGAAATGGTCTCAATTGGCTGGCCGGCGGCAATCATGCCGAGAACGGGCAGACCAACACTGGCGCTAGCTGTAAACTCTTCCTCGCTGGGCGTTACTAACTGCAATGAACGGGCTTCATTGTCGTTTTTACGCAATAGGCCTTTGGAAATCAGAGTATCAACGTGCTCAGCCACTGTCGCGACCGAACCGAGTTTAAAGGCTTCGGCGATTTCGCGGTAGCTAGGCGCGTAACCGTGGACCTCAATGTATTGAGTGACATAGTCGAGGATTTCTTTTTGCCGTTTGGTGAGTGGCATATTCTCTTGTACCCTCCTTTCTGTTCGCTAAGCGAACTATCATTACTTCGAATATACCGAACAAAAAGCGAACTGTCAAGCCCACCCGTCAGGCAGCCTAGGCTGTTGTATTCGAATGATCTATTCCCTGAGCTTGTCGAGGGGCAGAATTATGCCAACACTAATAGCTAGGGACTTCTCATTTCGCTTCTTTGCCTCACCAGTTGTGATGCCATTACCTCCGGCTGCTAACTTCTATGCTCTGGCTGATTGTGTATCGCAGGCATCACAACCGGCGAGGTAGTCTTATTTTTTAGTCATCACAGAGCAGCTAGCTCGTAACTCTGCAATGTCACCCTTACTTTCCGAGCCAGCTGCTATATGGTGCTGGTTAATTCAATTCTTTAACTACCGGGAAATCAAGACTGGACGCATAGTGCTCGCTATAGGTGTCGGTCTTGGTCACATTGCCGGCTAGATCAAGAATGTCGCGGTAAAAGTAGGTCGTCGATGGCACGGTCGGATTCCAGCCAGCCCCACCGGCTGGCGACTTAAAGTAGGGTCCGCGAATCCGGCCGCTCTTAGTCTTGGTGCCATAGAAGTCAAACTTTAAAGTTGTGCCGTGCAAAACAGTCTGAATTAAGATGTAGTGGCCAGTGTCGTTGCGGAATTTAAAATCGACCGACAAGTTAAAGACCGTAGCATCGACGCCTGGTACGCCGTAAGGCGCCGTGTAGTAGCCAACTGCAAAGGAGTGGTTGTGACGTTCAACTATCGGCAAGCCAGCCAGCAGGGCAGCTCTGTAGGCTGTGGACGACACCTGGCACATGCCGCCGCCGTATTGATACTCCTCGCGGTTGCCTAAGATGACTAGGGCCGGGGCATAGCCGGTGCGACCGCTAACTTCCCCTAATAAACTTTCAAACGAGAAGACTTCGCCAGGTTTCACTAATACCCCATCAAACTTCGAGGCGCCAACTCGGATGTTTTGCATTCTGGCCGCCGGTGAGCCAGGGAAGTAAGTGACGCCTTCAGAGATCAGTTCGTTGATGCCCAAGGAGTTAAGACTAGCTTCGGTGACATCTGGTTCAAAGACTTTAACTTTGAGGGCCAAGTTGCGCTCAGCGGCTGGTTTGGAAAGGGCGCTTTGAATGGCGGTTATGGCATCGGGCTTATCAAGAGTAAAGCCAGACCGACTGGGCTGAAAAATAGTAGCTTTATTATCGACAATCGTCAGAGCCGCATTTTGCCCCGGCTGATCAATGGTTTTAGCCAGTCCCTCGACATAGCCGGTAATAGCGTTGCCATCAACGTCCAACTTCACTTCAGCTGGTTCGGGCGGCACCACCAAGTCGGCTATGGCCTGCGACTGTTGCTTAACGTCGCTAGCAACCGACCGGCTAACTGACAACCATTTGATAATGTCGGGTACCGACACAACCTTGTCTTTATTCTGAATTTTTAGAGTCAGGGGACCCGCCAAGTAGGTTTCGGCCTGAGGCTGAATGGTCTTTAACGCCGCCGCATTAATAGTTGGCGTTTGCTCATTAACCGGCGCTGCAATCGTGGCCGTACTGCCAGTTGCAATCTGATTTTTGATGGCAGCCACCAAGAGGCCAATATCAAGCCGCTTACCGGCCGTTTCAGCGGCGATTATCACCCGGCCGGTGTCGCTAAAACTGAGGCTGGCATTGGCCACCGCCGTATCAACTTGCTCGGCGATTTTATTGATAGTTGGCTGGAGCTGGTCATCACTGTACTTAAAGCTGCTAACAGCTACCGGGCGAGCTGTAATCGCCCGTCCCAATTGCCACAGGCGATTACCCCAGTTCCCGCCGCGGCCATGGCCGTAAGCTTCAGCCACCGCCGCATTGACATCATAAGTCAAGCTAATCTCTGACAGATCCACTGATTGGGTGGTATTGGCATAGGCCACAGGCACCTGACCTTGCTGGTAGGTGGTGGTGGCCTTGGTGACAGCCATTTTGGCTTGCTCCTGATCCATGCCTCCGACCGGCACGCCGTTAACTTTAACGCCAGGATAGATCTTATTGGCGTAGGCCAGTCCAAAGCCCACAAAAATTGCCACTACTAGCACCACTAATACCGCCGCTGTGATTATCAGATGGCGTTTATGTACGGGCCCGAGATCGCTAAAGCTATCATTGCTGTCTCCGACCTCAGTTGTTGGCTGATCGGTAAACGGCGTGGCTTCGGCTTCGGCATTCTTCTTGGCCAGGGCTTCTTCCTTCGCCGCGGCCGCCTGCTGCTTGGTAGATTTTTTGGCTTTGGCCATTGTGATTATTATAGCGTACCCGGTTGCGGTTCTATAAGATCACGCGCTAAAATAGCTCTTATACTTAAGGGCTGTGGGATATATGGGTTATACCAAAATTGGGGTTGTCGGGCTGGGTTATGTCGGCTTGCCGCTAGCACTACTGGCTAGGGACAAGGGCTTTGAGGTCATCGGCATCGAGCATGATCCAGCTAAGGCCAAGGCCGTCAGCCAGGGCCAAAGTCCCTTCCCCGATGAAGATGTGGCGGCCAAATTGGCTGTCAAGCCATTGCCGGCCTCTACCAGTTACTCCGATCTTCAATCAGTTGATATTATTATAATTTGCGTACCAACCCCTGTTGATGCTACCTTCATGCCCGACCTGGCCTTGATCGTGGGTGCTAGCGAAGAAATTGCCAAGATTTTGAAACCCGATCAGCTAGTTGTCATCGAATCGACAATTAATCCCGGGGTCAGTGAAGAAGTGGTCCTGCCGGTGCTCGAAAAAAATTCCGGCCTTAAGTGCGGCCAGGATTTTTACCTAGCCCATTGCCCAGAGCGCATTAACCCAGGCGATCCCAAATGGAACGTCAGCAATATTCCGAGGGTTGTCGGCGGCTATGATCCGAAATCGCTAGAGCTAGCCACTCAGTTTTATACGAAGCTGATCTCGGGCGCGGTCAAACCGATGCAATCCTTGCGTGAGGCTGAAGCGGTCAAAGTAGTAGAAAACTCCTTCCGCGATATCAATATTGCTTTTGTAAATGAGCTAGCAATGTCCTTCACTACTCTGGACATCGATGTCGTTAACGTCATCGATGGCGCCGCCACCAAACCCTTTGCTTTTATGGCTCATTACCCGGGTGCCGGTGTCGGCGGCCATTGCATCCCCGTTGATCCTTATTATTTGATTGAGTATGCCAAAAAGAACGGCTTCACCCATCGTTTCTTAAAAACTGCACGCGAAATTAACAATCGGATGCCGGAGTTCACCATCCAGCGCTTAGCCGACGGTTTGGCTGAGGTTGGCAAAGAGCTGACAGCTAGCAACGTCACAGTCCTAGGCTTGTCTTATAAACCTAATGTTGGCGATCTGCGAGAGAGCCCAGCGCTCAAGATTATTAAATCCTTGCAACGTAAGGGTGTGTCGGTAGCCGCCCACGATCCTTATATTGGGGCCGAGGATATTGCCCTCAGCCAGCACGGCCAAGATAAATCTCAGCACTCAAACCCACTTGAGCAGGCCATGGCCGGAGCCGATGCCATCTTGCTAGCCACAGCCCACCAGCAGTACCAAGCCATCACGCCGGACTTACTCAAAAAACTGGGGGTTAAAGTGGTAGTCGATGGCCGCAATATGTTTGATAAAGCTAAACTTAAGAATTCTGGCCTAGTCTACAGGGGTATCGGGAGATGACTAAGATAAAAAACCACTACCGCCACCTGCGAATGCTCTGGGGCAGAGTTTTTAATAAGCAAAATTATTATCTAATACGCGAGCTGGTGAGAACCGACTTTAAGCTCAGGTATCAAGGCTCGCTGCTGGGATATCTGTGGACCTTACTGAAGCCCTTGCTGCTGTTTGTCATTATGTACACGGTCTTCACCAAGTTCTTGCATATTGGTAAGAA
>CAYYRL010000037.1:0-5987 GCA_964474165.1 uncultured Candidatus Saccharimonadales bacterium | reverse complement strand
CCCCTTTCGCTTTAGCCGGGCTGACTAACGATCACCCAGTAGGCAGCCACATAACTACAGGCCACGCTGGTAACTGGGCCGCCGGCCATTCCGAGTGTGCGGCAGAACAACGGGGTCACGATGATGCGACCACCGTCGCCGGCAGCTGCCAGGTATCTGACTAGGCCCATGATGTAGTTCACTTGCCGGTTGAACTCACGGGCGTCGACGCCGTAGTGCTTGTAGAAGTCGACGGCGTACTTCAGCCTGCCTTGCGGGTTGCGGTCGACGAGTAGCAGTTCGAAGTCGATGCACGTCCGCAAGTTGGGAAACCCGCGGAAGTTTTTCAACCACAGAAACCTGTCAATCTCGCCGCCCCGGGCACAGATGTAGGCTTTCTCGCCGTAGGTAGCTGCCGAAATGCCCTCGAACCGCGGTGGAATCCGGCAGTCCCAGGTGTTTTCCTGAGGCGACAGACAGTTGGTGTTGGCGTGAGCCGGCTTCGGTGCAGCGAAGATGACTGCACAGACCATGATCACAACCAAGAAAAAGGCCGTCACCTTGCCGCAGTCCTTCATGGCCTGCTTCTGAGCCTGCTTTTCCGTGGGAGTCAGAGGCTCCCATCCGCGCGAAAGACGCATGTTATGCTCCTTGCAATGTGCGTCAGAGTGCGATCACACTCCGGGTTTCGCAGATCTAAACCTGGAGCCAAAGGCACCCAGAATTTATGAAACCAGCCATTATACTCATAACCCTGGCATTTTGTCAATAGTTAAGTTTGTCCGACAAAGTTATTATTCCAAGTAGACAAACCCGGTAATTTATAGTATAGTGTCGTCATCCGCGCCGGAGTTTCTGGCGCGCGTTTTTCGACAACCAGGCAAAGGAGTGATGTGGAAAAAATCCCGTCGCGTGACTATCTGTTCGCCATTCTTTTCATTGCTGGCATCGCCCTGGCTATTGGCGGTGTCATGGGCGATGCCAACCTGTTGTTTATCGCCGGCATGACGGCAGCGGCGATTAGCGTGGTTGGACTGGTGCTGAGCTTCTACCTCAGCTGGCCCGCTCAGTACAATCTCGACCGTCAACGGACGAGTGTGGCGGGTGGCCAAGTTTTCCAGCAGCCAACCCGGCCAGAAGCACCAAACCCAGCACTTCACCTGGGTGCGCCCCGTCGTGAGGACGCTTGGCCCCACAGCACTCGGCAACGCGCCGTCGATGTCGTCGGAACTGAGCGAACATGAAGCCGGTACTGGCAGTTCTGGCACTGCCGCTGGTGCTGGTGGCTGGTGCCGGTTTGCTGGCCTTCGATTCGGAGTTACCCACCCTGGTCTGCTACGTCCTGGGGTTGGCAGTGTTGGGGTTGGCTCTGTGGCTGTTCATTCTCGCTGATGAACATCCCTTACCACCCCTCTCGGAGCTACCAGACCAGCAGACCTTCCGTCAGGCCGCCTAGCCCGATTTTTAGCCTCCCGTACGCGGGAGGCTTTTTCTATTGTCAAAAAACTCTAAATGGTGTTTCATGATCTCACCATGAAAAAACTGCTTTATAGCCTATTCTTACTGCTTGCGGCTGCTATCTCGGCGGCTCCCCATGGCTCTATCAGCCATGACCCGACTCGGGTTCAAACGGCCGCGGCGGCTACTCCAGCACCAGCTCCAGCCCCACCTAAGGCCCCGGTGGCTGCCATCGCGCCAGCACCTAAACCTGGCCCTTTGCATCAGAACATCGCAACCACCTGGTTCTACGTCGGTGAGCCCGCTGGCCCAGATAATGGCGGCATTGCCAATAATGCCAGCGCCTGGGACGACGCCTGGAAGACTCACTTTGGCGGTATTGATACACCACACCAACGTAAGGGTTGGTGGCCCGCTGCCTTTAAACCCAAGGAAAATCCGTTTTACTTTGCTCTGCCCTATAATGATTATTCGAACGGCGTACTCAAGACCAAAGCCAAAACTTATTGTCCAAGTGGCTGCAAGAATCGCTGGATCAAAATTACTAAAGGTTCGAAAGTGGCCTACGCCCAATGGCAGGATGTCGGCCCCAATCTAACCAATGATACTGCCTATGTTTTTGGCTCAGCTAAACCCAAAAATACCTTTGGCGCACATGCTGGTCTGGATGTCTCACCGGCAGTGCGCGATTACTTGAAGCTCGGAGATGTCGATAAGACTAGCTGGCAGTTCGTGGCTTCTAGCACCGTCCCAGCTGGCCCCTGGAAACAGATTGTGACCGTTCGCCCAATATTCTGGCAGTAAACTCTTGCCAAAATGAGTTGATTATGCTAAAGTAATCAATTCATGAAAAAGCTGTCACTGACATACAAACTGGCTCTTGGTGCCGCCCTGTTGGTCGGCAGTTTTGTGCTGGTCACGCATACGGTGCTGGCGGGTCCCTGGCGGGCCGTAAACCGCGCGCGCTGCAATGTCGGCGCTATTATGCATCAAAGTACATTTTCTGGCAGCGTTGATGATGCCGTGACTGGGGCCAAGCCGGCGGATGATAATACTGCGCGCGGCCAGTCTAACCAAGATTTGGGCGCTGCTGCTAGCGGCCCTAATCTAATCGTCAATCCAACTATGGAAGTGATTGGCAGCGACTCTGGTCTACCTCAAGGCTGGCAAAATAACATTTTGGGCGCCAACAATGCCCAGTTTGGCTATGGGTCTGGTCACAACAGTGCCCGGAGCTTGGTGGTTAGTATTTCAGATTATAAAAATGGCGACGCCGACTGGTATTCGCCTAATGCCGCCACCAACGGGGCTCACTACTTCGAGTATCGGGATTATTACCGGTCGAATGTGATTACTCAGGTGGTAGTGGTGACAACTGATGCGTCTGGCAAAGCCAGCTATTTTCAGCTGCGCCAGGTGCCGGCGGCCGCCAATTGGGCCTTATATCATGACAGGTTTCTAATCCCTGCCAATGCTGTCCAGATCCGGGTCTTTCACTCTTTAGACTCGAAAGGAACGCTGGAGATTGACGACGTGTCGCTAAAAGCTGCAATGCTCAAAAGCTTCGATCGCGGCTTGGTTTCCTTAACCTTTGATGATGGCTGGGAGTCGGTTTATTCTCAGGCACTGCCGCTGATGAAATCAGCTGGCATCCAATCAACCCAATATGTTATTTCTGGTTATGTTGGCTCTAAGGGCTATATGACTGCCCGCCAGCTCTATGCCTTGCAAGGGGCTGGTCACGAAGTGGCCTCACACAGTGTTGACCACTTGGATCTGCCAGCCCAACCAGCCAAAGTCCAAGATTTTGAGCTCAGGCAATCTGGTGCTGATTTGAATAAGTGTTTTGGTGAAGTCAGTAACTATGCTGCCCCTTATGGTACCTATTCCCAGGCGGTCACAACTGCCTCTGCCAAGTATTACCGGTCTTATCGCACTACCGATGATGGCTACAATACCGGCGACGCCTTTGATCCCTACTCACTAAAAGTGATGAACATTTCAAGAAAGACCTCGCCCGCTGAGCTGGCTAGTTGGCTTGAAACTGCCAAAACTAACAAAGTTTGGTTAATCTTGGTTTACCACCAAGTAGACGGCAGCACTAACAATTATTCCCGCAGCCCGCAGCAATTTAGTCAAGATCTAAATCAGATTAAGACCAGCGGGTTAGAAACAGTGACCGTCGACCAGGCCTTAGATCAAATCGGCAAACAGCTCGCGCGCTAAACCTGCTAAACCATTGACAAATTAAGTCATATGGGGTAAAATCACATATTGCGTTTATTACGCAATAATTTGGAGGGTTCGCAAGTAGCGAAGCCTTTTTTTAATCTCATGAAACAAGTTCGACCGTACAAATTAGCGCTCTTAATCCCCGCTCACGACGAAGAGTTGGTGCTGGCTGATACCATCAGTTCGGCTATTCGGGCTGGTATGAAGCCGCGGGATATTTATGTGGTTGATGATGCCTCGAGCGATCGCACCAGCATCATTGCCTGCGAGCTGCTGGGTCCAGATAATGTATTGACGCTAGCTCATAGCGGTAAGGCCGGCGCCTTGCGCCGAGCCATTGGCTACTTTGACCTGGTGCGGCGTTATCGCTGGCTCCACCTGTCGGACGCCGATGGCGTCTTTGACCCCAATTATTTTAAAGTTTTTCGCCGGGCCTTACCCAACCGCCACAGCCAGGTGGTAGCTGTTACCGGGCACATCCAAAGCCTTAAAGGTGACTGGGTCAGTAAGTACCGGGTCTATGAATATACGATTGGCCTAGAAATCCTACGCCGAATCCAGCATGCCTTTGGCGTTATTCCGGTAATGCCTGGACCGACTTCTTGCTTTCGCTCCAGCATTATCAATCAATTAGATTTCGAAGTTGACTCCCTAACCGAGGATTTTGATATTACCCTGCAATTGCACCGCGGCCGGCTGGGCACCATTAAATACGTACCCGAAGCTAAGACCTATACCCAGGATCCCAAGGACTTGCACGACTATATCCGCCAGATTGAGCGCTGGTACCGGGGCAACTTCCAGGCCATGGTTCGCCACCGGGTGGGGCTGCGGCTGCAGAAAATTGATGCCTATCTGAGCTACGTTATGACCGAGCAGCTACTGTATCTGTTTGAGCTAGTCAGTATGCCGCTAGTGGCTTGGTTCTTTAATGATTATCGGGTGCTAGCTCTGACCTTCCTAATCGACATTTTGACCTTGTTTGGCTTCAGTTTGTGGGCGGCCATGCTTAACCGCCGCTACGACATTTTGACCGCCTTTCCCTTGTTTTACTTCCTGCGATTTGTAAACTTAGTGGTTTTCGTCAAGGCCTTTGTCGAGGTAGTTATGCTGCGCCGTTTCCGATCGGTATCCACCGGCTGGGAAACGGCGGGGCGTCGTTACCAAATGACGACCACTAACAAGAAAGGACTCGCACGTGTATAACACTCCTTCAGGCGGACTAGGCGGTGGCACCATTGCTACTGTAACTGGTACCGGCGCTGGTGCGGTGGCGACTGTGCTGCCAAAAACCGGTGGTAACTGGCTAATCGATGTGGCAATTGCAGTAGCAGTTGGTCTCATCGTTTGGGGTACATTGTACGTCAAGGCAGGCCCTGCCGATGACGCACAATAAGGCCATCAATCCTCTAAAGTGGCTAGGTGGGCTTTGTCTAGTGGCCTTTGTGGCTTACCACCTAGTCTACTTTGGTTTAACCGCGATCGGCTTGATTGGTCGCTAATTTTAAGCGTTCAATTTCAAGCTGATCACCCTAATAAATCGTACCCAAATCAAGACCGAACATGCCCGAACAAAATGCTTGACATAATACTGCTTATGGTATAGAATAAGCGTATCCATCAAGAGATCTGGAACAATGTGTCCAGGTCTTTTTTGGTGGGGTTTTGTTGTAAACGAAAGGAGGTCACGCTGAGACGAGGGTGAGTAATCTCACGTTCTATGCGTAACCACAAGCAGCTGCTTGTAACCCCGTTGTTACTAGTAGCCCAGGTGGCTCACACTGTTCCAGTGGTGGCCGCCGACTCGACCCAAGCTCCGGCCGCAGTCGAGATTCAAACCGGGATAGCATCCCTTAACCTTAACAACCAAAACCCGGTCGCTTCAAACGACCAACCTAACTTCGACACCGACGTGGTAGCTCCGCTGCGCGCCCTCCAAGCCCAAAAGGCGGCCGAGGTCGCTGCTGCTCGGGCTGCCCGGCGCAACCGTTTCCGGACCGTGGCTACCAACCGTGTAGTCAAGGGACCGGTCACTGGTGACGCCTGGTACCACCTGCGCGTTTGTGAAAGTGGCAACAACTATGCTCGGAACTCTGGTAACGGCTACTTCGGTGCCTACCAGTACAACCTGAGCACTTGGGGTCACTATGGCGGCTACGCCCGCCCTGACTTAGCTCCCCCTGCCGTGCAGGACGCTAAGGCCAAGTTGACGCAAGCCGCTCGCGGTTGGCGCCCATGGCCAGCCTGTGCTCGTAAGTTAGGCCTGTTGTAAGGCAAGCTAAAGGCTCCTCTCCTTCGGGATTGGGGCCTTTAGTGTT
>CAYYRL010000036.1:0-6679 GCA_964474165.1 uncultured Candidatus Saccharimonadales bacterium | reverse complement strand
TTTCTTGGTTATTATATTCTCAACCACTCTCTCGATAGGAATTGATAATTACAATATTAAGAAAATGCTGCCGCGTTTAGTTGCAGCCGTTATCCTTGTCCAGTTCTCATGGGTGCTAATGCAACTTGCCTTCGATGTGACCAACATTTTAGCGGCTGGCATTGCCTCATTGCCAATCTTTTATATCGATGCTCCTACAGGCGGAAGCCATATCACGGCTGCAAGTTATTTGGTGGGAGCTGGCATTGGTGGTTTGTTTATCGGAACGGCCATTGCCGCAGGTTTAATTATTCCTTTCTTACTGATGCTTGCCGCCGCCGTTATTGGCATTCTTGGTGTTTTGTTAACCCTCATTATTCGCCAATTCATAATCATAGTTCTGGTCGTACTCGCTCCGGTGGCTTTTGTGGCCTGGGTCTTACCAAACACTGAAGGTTTATTCAAAACCTGGTCCAAGATGTTAATGCGACTACTTCTTATGTACCCCATGGTTGTACTTATCTTCTCGATGGCTGGTTTGTTTTCCAAGATTCAGCCCGCCACAACCACTGCTGGAGTAACTGGGATTGTAGCTGCCATCATTCCAATTATGGCTTTTTACATGGTGCCATGGACATTCCGTTGGGCTGGTGGAGCCATGAATGCCGTTGGTGGCTTCGTCACCCAGCAGGCTTCCAAAACCGGCCGCTATGCGCGCAAGAATCCGCTCACCGAAAATCTGGCTCAAAGCCGCAAGGAAAAAGGGTTCCTCCAGGCTCAGGACGCCAAAACCTCAATTGGAAGAGCCTTTGGCAGATCTAAGACTGGGCTCGGAAATGTGATTATGACGCCAACAGCCAGACGAAAGGTTCAAGCCGGCTACCAAAAAACTTTGGGTGATCTTGGTAAAGAAAGCCGTGCTAAGTTGCAAAACGAATTGGTCGGCAAGAGTGGTGACGAAGGTACGAAACACCTTGTCGGTGCTGCGACAAATGCCAAAGCCTCCCAGTTCGAACGACAGTCCGCACTTGAAATGCTATCGGACCGCAATGCTTATCCCGAGTTGGAAGCCATTGGTAGCCAAATAATGAATACCGGCTCAGATACAGATAAGCGAATCTGGAACAATGCTCTTCAGACCAATATCTCAACCATTGCGACTAAGGCACCTCAGCTGATTACAGACAAGAAAGCTGCCTTTACGGATGCCTCGGGTGATAGGGTTGCCAATTTCCACACTGCCACGTTTGGATCGTACATGGACTACTTGGCCAAATCTACGGGACCAGACGGGGAAGCAGCCAGAAAGAATGCTCATAAAAACCTAACACAGCTACAAACCTCAAACCGCTGGGGACTTTTGAATAGCGAGCAGCAGACCGAAGTTAATAGCTTTCTATCCAGCACGAATGCGGCGACCGGAGCCACTGCTTACACCAGTATGGTAGACCGTGCTCACACAGCTGATCCGACAAAACCCGCAGCTACACCACTGAAGCTTTTCCCATAGAGGTATAATTGAACTATGGGTCAGTATAAAGTTCCCCAAAACGTCGAAGCCGAAGACAAGATCATCGGCGCTCTGACACTGAAGCAGTTCATCTACGCCGTCATTGGCGTCATGATCGGGTTGGTCAGTTTCTTAACTATGCGCAAGACACCGATTGTAATGCTGATTGTCGGTGTACCGCCGACCGCTTTGTTTTTACTCCTGGGTTTATACCAGCGCCAGGACCAGCCCTTTGAAGCCCTATTTTTATCAGTTGTTAGCTTCCTGGCCAAACCCCGAAAGCGGCTGTGGCAAAAAGAACCGATTGAAGAAGTTTTCAAAATCGAAGCTCCCAAGGTGGTGCAGGCAGTCACCCAGCAAGATCCAGCCGAAGTCCGGGGCCAGCTTGAGAAGCTATCACAGGTCGTTGATACCCGCGGGTGGGGGAGTAAGAAAGCCGAGTTGCAGGAACCATCGGGCGAAGGCCAGTTCGAAACCGAGGGCCGGATTGTGGAGCCAGGTCTTGCTACCCAAGGCGAACCAATTGACACCGATGTCAGCCTGGCCGACGACATCCTAGATTTTGAGAACAATCCCTCGGCCCATAACATTGACGCCCTGGTGCAGGACCAGGTTAAGAATGTCCGCCAAGATGTGCTCAACAAGCTGCAACAACAGGCATCCTCAGTTAGCCCCCCAGCCGCAAACGCAAAGACGACTACAGAGCAGCCGGTATCTGTCGGCTCCAGCAATTTGCGCACCGACCAAGTTCCGGTGCCGGGAAACATGTATCGCCCTGGTGGCCCGGCCGAGACAGCGGCGGCCTCACCAGCAAACCAAATTCCGGCCCAGCCTAGCCAACCGGCAACAGCCGGTGCGACGGCCTCAGCTGGTACTCAGCCGCCGCCTAGTAATATAAGCACAGGCGAGATGACGACTAATCCGTTGGATGGTATACTCAAGCAAGCAATGGAAAATGAAGATCTGCCGGTTAGTCAGATCGCGGCCCAAGCCAACCGGCAACAGCCACTGGCCGAAGGCCGGTCTGTTAGTTTGAGGGATAATGGCCAACGCCAAAGTTAAGGATCAGCTCAAGAGCACTCAAAATAGTCTCATTATTAATGAGATAAAAGACGGCATTTTGGTGCTCAAAGACGGCACCTTGCGCTCGGTTGTGTTTGCCAGCGCCATCAACTTTGACCTCATGAGCAGTCGGGAGCAAGACGCTGTTGAGTATGCCTACCAGGGCTTTCTCAACTCCTTGCACTTTCCGATCCAAATCCTTATTCGCTCCCAAAAAGTCGACCTCGATAATTATATTGAAAAACTATCGGGACTAAGAGCTGGCCAGGATAACGAGCTGCTGGGGCTACTAATGGAAGATTACATTGCCAACATCAAGGGCTTGGTTGAAGAAGTTAACATTATGAGTAAGCAGTTTTACGTCACCGTACCGTTCTTCCCGCCGTTAATTAGTAAGACTGGATTCTTTAAGTCTCTTGCCAATACCCTCAGGCCGGCGCAGGTGACAACTGTCACCGAGCAGCAATTTAATGACTACAAAAAAGAACTGTCGCAGCGGGTGTCGCTAGTGGCCGGCGGATTGAATCAAATTGGTATTCGGGCCGTGCCACTCAACACCCAGGAACTGGTTGATCTCTTCTATAGCGCTTACAATCCGGACGTGGCTCAGAACCAAAAATTGATTGACCCAGCCCAGCTGCAAGGCGCCGTTGTCACCAAGGGTGAGGGTAGTGCGCCTAAGCGAACTTTGCCAGATGCGCCAATTAGCGGCGGCAGCGGTGCTAACACCACCGGAGAGCCACACTAATGGCCATCTTCAAACGAGGTGAGAAAGCCGCCAGTCCGGCACTAGCTCAGCAGTCCCAGGACCAACAAGAAGCCGAGCTGATTTACCGGCAAGGCATCGTCACCTTGCGTGATCTGATTGCGCCGCCATCTTTTGAAGTCGAGTCACCTTATCTGCGCGTCGGTAAGCGCTATACCCGAACGATTTATGTTTATGGCTATCCCCGGCAAATCTTCACCGGCTGGCTGTCACCAATTATTAACCTCGATGAAGTCATCGACATCTCGATCTTTATTTACCCTGTTGAAAGCCGGGTAGTACTAGAAAACCTGCGCCGCAAAGTTGGTCAGCTGGAAGCTACTTATTCCATCAACCAAGAAAAGGGCCGCGTGCGCGACCCTGGACTGGAAGCTGCAATTCAAGACGCCGAAGAAATGCGCGACAAATTGCAGGTGGGGGAGGAACGGTTTTTCCGCTTTGGTCTCTACGTCACCGTCTACGCCAACGATCTTGATAATTTAAACCAGATCCAGCGTAAGATTGAGGGTATTTTTGGCCAATCACTGATTTACACTAAGCCGGCCACCTTGCAAATGGAGCAAGGTTTTAACTCTACTTTGCCAGCCGGTGATGACCAGCTGCAAGTTAGCCGCAACATGAATACTGGGGCGCTGTCGACCACCTTCCCATTCACCTCGGCCGAGCTCAGCCGCAATGAGGGCATTCTTTACGGTCTCAACCGTCACAACAATGGTTTGGTGCTATTTGACCGCTTTAGCTTAGAAAACGCCAACATGGTGGTGTTTGCTAAGTCTGGTGCTGGTAAAAGCTTCGCTGTTAAGCTTGAGGCTTTGCGGTCGCTAATGATGGGCACTGAAGTTCTCGTAATTGACCCCGAAGACGAGTACCGCACTTTGGCTGAGGCAGTTGGTGGCTCATACCTCCGATTATCACTGGCTTCAGCCACCAGAATTAACCCCTTTGATCTGCCGGGTGTGATCGATGCCGATGAGGCCGACAATGCCCTACGGGCCAACATTATTACCTTGCACGGCCTACTGCGCCTCATGATGGGCGGAGCCTTGCCAGCCCAGGGAGCTGCCGGTCAGCCCTCCTCCGCCCTGACCCCGGCCGAAGACGCCGATCTGGACGTGGCCATTATTAATACCTACGCCAAGGCCGGTATTACCAACGACCCACTGACCCATAAGGCTACGCCGCCAACCATGAACGATCTCTACAACACCCTCCAGGGGATGGGCGGCAACGGGCCGGCCTTAGCTCAAAGGCTACGCAAATACACTTCTGGTACCTTCTCCGGCATTTTCTCTCAGCAATCTAATGTCGATCTGGATAACAAGTTTATCGTCTTTAACATTCGCGATCTGGAAGATGAGCTGCGCCCGGTGGGCATGTACATCACCCTAAATTACATTTGGAACCGGGTAAAAAGCGATAAGCGCAAGCGAATCCTGATCGTCGACGAGGCCTGGCAACTGATGAAATACGAAGATTCAGCCAACTTCATGTTCTCTCTAGCTAAGCGGGCCCGTAAGTACTTCCTCGGCTTGACGACCATTTCGCAGGATGTTGAAGACTTTTTGAGCAATCGCATGGGCCGGGCTGTAGTATCTAACTCGTCATTACAGCTTCTCTTGAAGCAAGCCCCATCGGCTACGGACATCGTGGCTCAGACCTTCAAATTAACCGATGAGGAAGCCAAAAGACTCAGTCAGTTCCCAATTGGCGAAGGCCTGTTCTTCGCTGGCTTGAATCACATTATTATTCGGATTTTGGCTTCTGCCACTGAGTCCCAATTAATTACAACCAATCCGCAACAATTGGCCGATCAAGCCGCCCAGGCTCAGGCTCAGGCGCCAGCCGAACCGGAACCGCCACAAATTGCCAACCCGGCTGATTTGCCGCCCCCACCGGCTCAGACCCCCACACCAACCACCGAGGCTCCGGCTGCTGCCGCCCCCACTAGCCCCCAGGAGCCCGCACCCGCGCCAACTAATGAGACCCGCTAGTGGCAGTCGATACCGACCAAGATACAGAACCTCTAGATCAGCAGGGTGCCCAACCGCTTAGCCCCGGCGAGCAAGCATCCCTAGATGAAATTGAGACAGGTTTGGATCGTCCTCTGCCGGCTCCCAGCGGAAAAGGGTCAAAGTCCAAGCTCAAGGGCAAATTAATGTCCTCATCCAAAACCAAGTGGATTGTGGGCGGTACACTGGGATTGGGTGGGTTGGCTGGGATAGCTGCCATCCTCTTTTTTCTGATTTTGTTTAAAAACGTTCACATTAAGACCCTGTTTCTTGACTACGAGTTTGCGAAATACAACCGGGCCTTCCGCAACCGCTTGGAGCAATCGATAACTGATCCTGAGGCTAGCCCCAGTGGCACCGCCGAATCAACTGTCTCGCCAACTGATACTCCAGAAGCCGCCATCAAAGATATGGACCCAGCCAAGGTTAAAGAAATCAAAGCTGATTCTAGTGCCTTGAAGGAAACCGTTGCTCAAGTTGAAGCCTTTGATGCCTCCACTGGGGGAACAATGGGCGCCGTCGATGGCGAGTTAGGGATCGAAACTAGCTTGCCCGATGAGGGCGGAAAATCGAGTGAAGAAGCCGTCAAAGACACCGAGAAGGCGCTAAAAGAAGAAGTGGGCAAGGGTGAGACAGCCAAAAAGGCCCCTAATGCGGCGGTTGATGAGGCTGTGAAAGACGCCGGTAAGGCACTTGAGGAGGGTGCAGCTCCCGAAGCGGCGGCTAAGGCTGCCAGTGGCGGCTTCGTACGCGGCATGAATAGCTTCTTCTCCAAGGCCACTGGTCCATTTCTATTTGCCACCGTCGGCTGCATCGCTAGAGACATTTATATCACCGGCTATAAAGCCGTGGTCGGTATGAAATTTTCCGGGTTGGCGCGGTCGGCAGCTTTCGTCAACAAGACTGCTGACTGCCAAAAGCAAGGCAAATGCTCGATGGATCAAATTGGCACCGTAGCCAAGAAGTTTGATAATGGCAAGGAATCGGCCACTCAATCTGCGGGTTACGCCCGGGCCACCAATCAGCCGGTTACCTCGGCCACCCCAGATTTGGATCCCAACCTTAGACCCACACCAAGGCTAGCTGGCTCCACCGGCAATCCAGACATCGATCAAGCCTTGGCCATTGCCGACGGCATCAACAGTATTTCTAATCTTCCCCTGATCGGTGATGTCTGCGGCATTGTATTGAAACCGGCAACCCAAATTGCCTTTGCTGGACTAAATATCGGCGCAGTGGTACTCGGTTTAGTCACTGATACAGTCGACTTTGGAGCTTCCACGGCTGTTCAAGCCGGTGCCATTACTGCTGGTATCATGTTTTAATCCAAGGTTTGCAATGCCCTAGTTTGAT
>CAYYRL010000035.1:3637-6917 GCA_964474165.1 uncultured Candidatus Saccharimonadales bacterium | reverse complement strand
GGTAGCAAGAATGGCTTGTCGACTTCGCGCTTGGGCTCAGGAACTTTCTCGTCCATGGCGTTTAGCAGTTCCATGACGGCATCCTCAGCCTCTTTGTCCCCTTCCAGCGCTTTCAGTGCTGAACCCTTGATAATTGGGGCGTCTTTGTCGTATTCCTGCTTCTCTAGCAGTTCGCGAATTTCAATTTCAACTAGCTCGGCTAGCTCTGGGTCGGCCTGGTCCATCTTGTTCATGAAGACCAAGATATATGGCACACCTACCTGGCGAGCCAGCAAGATGTGCTCGCGGGTTTGAGGCATTGGGCCATCAGCGGCCGATACTACCAAGATAGCACCGTCAACCTGGGCCGCACCGGTGATCATGTTCTTAACGTAGTCGGCGTGGCCGGGCATGTCGATGTGAGCATAGTGACGCTTCTCGGTCTCGTACTCCTGGTGAGACACAGCAATGGTAATACCGCGCTGCTTCTCTTCCGGAGCGTTGTCGATCTGGTCGACGCCCACGGCCTGGTTAATATCAGAAGGTAGCCGCTTCGATAACACCTGCTTAATTGCAGCAGTTAGAGTGGTCTTACCGTGGTCGACGTGACCCATGGTACCAACGTTAATGTGTGGCTTGTCGCGCTTAAATTCAGCCATAATTTCTCCTAGATGGGCTTGATTTCAAATCTCTAGCATCAAGGGTTGAACCAGTCATTTGAGATAAAGCCGGATTAATTGATTTTTAGGTGAACATCAAAAGATGTCCCCTAAGGACTATCCAATTATAGGGAGCCAATCCGCTTTTGTAAAGAGTTTAAAGTCATAAAAAGTAAAGGCGGCCTATTTGGCCGCCAGAGTGGAACTTTGAATGTCGCGATCGATCGACGCCCCCATGTGCATTTGTAGGTAATGGTCCTCCAAGGCCACATAGTGCAGAAGTCTGCCAGCCGTTCTCGAGAGAGTTGTCTCGACTTGTTCCGGCGGTGTGTCCCACGAGAAGATGATGACATTGCTGTCCCCATGGCACCTGCGCGGATTGAACTGCTCATCCAACATGGGTATCGGCTCTTCTTCGGATTCAATATCCGGGGTACCCAAGCACCTTGGGATGACGGCAAACTGATAGGCCGAGTTTGGCAAGATGACACTGACATGCTTGCCGTGAAGCGGATAGAAACTACGGAGCCTGAGCTCAGCCTCCGTCGGCGTCACACCGTCGAACTTACCCGTGGTATTCCGCAGTATTTTCTGACGCTTCATCTCGAAGTATGGATTGATACGAGGATCGCCCCAACGAAATATCTCGGAAAATTGGGGAGCTACATCCCAAGCGTAAGCCGTGACGAATACTTGATTGGCCTCGGCCAAACTGCGGACAAAGTGCAAATCGTCAGCAGCCGATAACCACAAGATCGGATCGGCCTCGAAATCAGCCAGGCCTGCAAAATCCAAGACTACTTCGTTCACGTCTGCTCCTATGCTCGCGAACGGACGGCGCTATTATCCCAGAACCAGCATTAGATTTAAAGTCAAAAAAGTGAGGGCGGCCTATTTGGCCGCCCGATTGTGTTTGAGAAAATCTGCCACTGCTGGAATCAGTGAGATCGAAGCTGCGGCCAAAGCTACTAGCCCAATCATGGTCGGAAAAGTGCTGTCACCCACCATGGCGGGCCGCCCACAGTTTGAGTTTAGCCGATCATGATCCCTCTCTCGACAGTTGTTCGAACGCGTCTAGAAACTCCCGGGCAGCTTCCACCCAATCGCCGGCAGTTTCAGTGGTCACCCACCAGCAGCCCCATGAAAACAGGCAAAAGCCTGCAAACATTACCAGGGTGGCAAACAGTGGTAGGTAGTTGCCGGTATGAAGCTCAAGGATTATGAGCGATAACACCCACAGATCCGTTAAGGCCGCGCCAATGGCAACTATCATCGCGCAACTAAATACCAAGCTGATGAACAGCAGCTGTTTTAACGCTGAGTGAAATGCATCAGTATTCACGCTACCGGTCCATTCTCTTGGCGGCACGAAAGACCCACAAGCGCCACATAACTAAGCCGTAGATAGCACCAAGTGATACTGCCACTAAAGCCAAGTCTGGCACTAACAACAGCACTGAAACGACAATACCTGTCGGAATCAAGATCAGCATCAACCAGTCGCGTCCTGACAGGCCGACTAGCCAAGCCTCAAGTCGCTTCATGGTCGCTACCACCTTGGTTGGGGTCAGATTGCATCAAGCTAACCGCCGCCGCACAGGCTAAGCCGCCAATAAAGCAGCCCATTCCTAGCCAGGCCAGCCACTGGTCCTGATCGAACAGCGCTACGCCGTACAGGCAAATCAGCGATTCGGCAATGAAAACCAACATCAGCTGATTAACAAACCCACTAAGCAGGTTGGATGGTCGCACGCTGCGGTCCGAAGACAATCATGGCTTGGGCCACGCCGAGCAGGAAGTTGATGTCGCTGGGCTGATTGCCGAACTGCTCATCCAGCTTTGTCAGCCGCAGACCGATTTCCGGACTAACTGGGATAGTCAGATCCTCAAGTTGTTCGATGATGCCGACCAACTCAACGGCCTCAGCTGACAGGTGTTGATGCTTCGGCAGTTGTTGAGCCAGCTTTCGCAGGCCAAGCAAGCGTTGATGCAGGGACTCGTTCAACAGCGCCCCGGCAGTGAACTGTTGGCGGCTATACCAAGGATCATGTCGCATCTTGAAGGCACTGATACTGCAGGCACTTCGTTCGCTGGCCGCGGCCAAACTGGCCGGCAAATGGACATCCCTCATTGGCCGGCCGATGCGGACGTCACCATTTATATGGTGTTCTCTGGGGTTTACCAAGCGACCGTACATTAACGCTCCCTTTTGCGGTACAAACTTATACAGCCGGCGATTGTACCAGCCGCCGCTGCATAGACTGCAGTCAACGCTGGCATCTCGAATCCGATAATTTTGAACATGCGACCGACTCCTTCCGGCAGCGGTCTGGGGCGTATTATACCTGCCTTCTGCTATAATGCCAGTCGAACCAAACGGGTTTGTCCTGTGACAAGCGAGGTAATGTGAATCATCAGCAATGGGCGAAGAAGCTGCGCCAGTCGATCCTCGAAGTCGTAGCACTTGAGGACCTTGAGCCGCTGGAACAAACTCCAGTCCGAGAGGCTGAACGTTCAAACGGCAGTGAGGGATTTTGGAACGCAACTGCTAGCGGCGAAGCCAGGATCCTGCGCCGATTCAGAACTCAACGCTTGCTATCGAACAAACAGCGCCGGCAGTTGCGACGATACGAGCTAGCCCA
>CAYYRL010000035.1:2025-3537 GCA_964474165.1 uncultured Candidatus Saccharimonadales bacterium | reverse complement strand
CCGCCGGACTGGCGAATGTACTTGGCTTCCACCTGGACTGGCTTCTTAATAGTTTCGCGGTAGGCCACCTGGGGCTTACCGACGTTAGCTTCAACTTTGAACTCGCGCTTCATGCGATCAACAATAATATCTAGGTGTAGCTCGCCCATGCCGCTGATCAAAGTCTGGCCAGTTTCGTCGTCAGTGCGAATCCGAAAAGTCGGGTCTTCTTCAGCCAAGCGCTGCAAGGCCAGGCCCATCTTTTCCTGGTCGGCCTTGGTTTTAGGCTCAATAGCGATGGAAATAACGGGTTCGGGGAAGGTGATCTCTTCGAGTACAATCGGGTGAGCGGGATCACAAAGGGTGTGACCAGTAGTGGTGCCCTTCAAACCCACGGCAGCTGCAATTTCACCAGCGAAGACTTCAGCCACTTCTTCTCGGCTGTTAGCATGCATACGTAAGACGCGGCCCAAACGCTCTTTCTCGCCGGTGGTAGCGTTTAGAATATAAGAACCTGACTTAACTGAGCCAGAATAAACCCGGAAGAAGGCCAGCTTGCCGACAAAAGGATCAGTCGCAATTTTGAATGCCAGGGCCGCAAACGGCTCCTCATCGCTGGGCTGGCGCTGGATCTCATCCCCAGTTTTGGGATCAACACCGGACACGCTACCGACATCTAGGGGACTGGGCAGATATGCATTAACAGCGTCAAGTAATTGTTGGACTCCCTTGTTTTTTAGGGCTGAGCCACACAGGACCGGATATAGCTGGTTGGAGATAACAGCCTTTCGCAAAGCCTGGTGCAACTCATCCTCACCGATATCTTCGCCCATCAGAAACTTTTCGGTCAGAGCCTCATCAGTTTCGGCAATGCGCTCAATCATAGTGGCCCGGAACTCGTCAGCCTTGGTCTGCATGTCATCCGGGATGTCAGTTTCTTCAAAATCCTTGCCGGCCTGATCTTTGTAAACCACAGCCTTCATAGTGATTAAATCAATAATGCCCTGGAATTTGTCCTCAGCCCCAATCGGCAGCTGAATTGCCACCGCAGCCTTGTTTAAGCGGTCCCAGATTGACTTCAAGTCAGCGTAAAAGTCAGCACCAGTGCGATCCATTTTGTTAATAAAGCAAATCCGCGGCACTTCGTACTTGTCAGCCTGGCGCCAGACGGTTTCCGATTGTGGCTCCACGCCAGCCACGCCGTCGAAGACTGTCACGCCGCCGTCAAGCACCCGCAAGCTGCGCTCAACTTCAACAGTGAAGTCAACGTGGCCGGGAGTATCAATAATGTTAATGCGGTGGTCCTTCCAGAAACAAGTAGTGGCGGCGCTAGTAATCGTAATCCCCCGCTCGCGCTCCTGCTCCATCCAGTCCATAGTGGCTTCCCCCTCATGCACCTCACCAATCTTGTGGGTGACGCCAGTATAAAACAGCACCCGCTCAGTGACGGTGGTTTTGCCAGCGTCAATGTGGGCGATAATGCCAATGTTTCTGGTTTGTTCTAATGAATATTCTCGAGCCATGGTAACCGAG
>CAYYRL010000035.1:0-1925 GCA_964474165.1 uncultured Candidatus Saccharimonadales bacterium | reverse complement strand
CTCCCAAGTTTTTAAACCAATAGCGTCATCAAAACGCTTAGTGAACCTGGTGGGCAAAGGATCGATGACTAGCTCAGCAGTGGCCGAGCAAGCCCCTTTGACTAAGTGCCCGCCGAGGGCCAGCATGTTTTCATCGCTCAGTGTGACATGAATGTGGACTAAGGGAGCATTGTCGACAAAGGCCACATTGCCAATTAGTGATGTAATTTCATAAATCCCACTTAGGGCTTTCTCTCTAAACTGTTTGGTGTCACGGCGGTAGTGAGCCAAGGTGGGATTTTCAACTGAACCGATGCCGACGACCTCAGCGTTATATACCTTCTCACTGGCGCACCACTGCTGCAAGCTATCAATAATGTCATCACCGGGGTCGAGCCGAATAATCCACCGATCGTCACTTTTGGCCGCTTTCACTTAAACTTCTCCGGTAATAGTTTGGCTAATTCCTCAGCTAACCCATTATAACCACTAACGCTCATGACTAGAATGGTATCGTCAGGGCCGGCCGCCGTCAGCACCGATTTAATGAGTTCATCTCGGTCATCAATAGCCTGAATCTGCCCTGGGGCTTCTCGAGCAATGTCGGCCGAAGACACTTTGGTTTCCAAATGACGCTCCCTAGCGCCTTCAATTGGAGCCAGAAAAGTCTGGTCGGCCCCAGTAAAGGCCTGCTGATACTCTGGAAGTAAGGTTTGAGTCCGGGAAAAAGTATGCGGCTGATAGACAGCTAGTACTCGGCCGCCGAAGTGCAGCTTGGCGGCTTCAATGGTTGCTTTGGCGGCTGTGGGATGGTGAGCATAATCATCTACAACCCGGATATTTGCCGCCTTCGGAGTCACGATATGGAAGCGGCGGGTGGCACCCTTGTAATCTTTAGCCGCCAGAGCAATTTCGTTGCAACTGACGCCATATTCAAAGGCCACCGCCACTGCCGCTAAGCTATTGAGTACATTATGACGGCCATACAGGGGCACGGTCAGGCTGCCAAATTCCTTGTCTGTATTTTTTACCTGTAGGGTTAATCCACCTGGTCCGAAACTAACCTGGCCGGAGCGCCAATCGCCTTGATCTTGACCGTAAGTGATAACCTGGCAGTTTGCACCCCCAGCCAGCTTGGCGGCACCGGCGTCATCAGCGCATAAATACAGCTTGGAGTCGGGTTTGAGCTGCTTTACGGCTTCCTCAAACCGAGCTTCTACCGCCGCCAAATCTGGGAACATATCAGGATGATCCATTTCAACCGAGGTTACAATTAAGGCATTCGGGTGATAAAAACTTAGTTTACTGGCCGCATCGAGCTGCGAAGATTGATACTCGTCCCCTTCGCTGACAACCACCTCTGACTCCATATAACGCACACTTGAGTCAAAATTTCCGGTGGTAGCTCCAATCAGGAAATCTGGTTGTTTGCCAGCTGATTCTAATAGCCAAGCTAGCAGGCCGGTTGTTGTAGTTTTGCCATGCGTCCCGGAAACAACCATGCTATAGGCACCTTGGGTTAGCCCACCCCAGAATTCAGCAAATGACCGCACCGGAATACCGGCCGCCTGAGCGGCCTTAATCTCGATGTCGTCGGGGGCAGTGCCGCCGCTGATAATTACCGCACTGGCACCCTGAACATGACTAGCGGCCGGCGATCGCCACCAACGAATGCGCTTGGCATCAAGAAAGTCAGTACTCGGAGGATAGGCATTTGGGTCAGTACCAGTCACCTCGTAACCAGCCTCCCTAGCGGCAAGCGCCAGGCCGCTCATGGTATAGCCGGCAATCCCAATAAAATGCAAATGCTTAGCCATAGCCCTAGTCTAGGCTAGCTGGCTAGTGGCTTCAAGCGTGTAACTGCGCTCCAGAAAGAAGTGGCCTGGTTGTTTCAGTTCTTCAATGATATCCATGACTGAAGGCATCAGCTCCCAACCTGGAATCTG
>CAYYRL010000034.1:0-7109 GCA_964474165.1 uncultured Candidatus Saccharimonadales bacterium | reverse complement strand
GGTGTTAATGCTGGTGAATAACAATTGTGGATAAAATGTGCGGCACCTGTTCGGGTTGTGGATAAGGCCGATCACGGTTATGATTTTAAGCAAACAGTTGAACGGTGGAGGGTTATGGAAAAGGGGTTGTGGCCAGCTGTGCTTGGCGAGCTAGAAGTTAGTATTTCCCGCGCGAATTTCGCGACTTGGTTTAAGCATACTTCAGTGATTGCCAATGATAACGGCTTCGTCACGGTAGCCGTACCCAATATTTTTACCAAAGAGTGGTTAGAAAAAAAGTACGACACCGATATCAAGGGTGCATTGGAGCGGGTCTGCGACGGTTTTAAAGGGGTTAGCTACACCGTTAAGGCCCAGCACACTCAGACTCCCGAGCCGGTTCTGGCCGAGAGTCTACTGATGGCCACCAAACCAGCACCAGTAATCACAATGCCCCAGGTGACTTCCGATGACAATGCTCCGGG
This sequence comes from uncultured Candidatus Saccharimonadales bacterium, assembly GCA_964474165.1. GTDB lineage: Bacteria > Patescibacteriota > Saccharimonadia > UBA4664 > DATIHN01 > CAYYRL01. The sequence goes on along the minus strand of CAYYRL010000034.1, from coordinate 6,645 downwards.
TATTAATCCCAAATACACTTTTGACTCGTTTGTGGTTGGCTCTAGCAACGAACTAGCCTATGCCGCTTGTATGGCAGTAGCTAAGCACCCAGGCACCAAATACAATCCCTTGTTCCTCTATGGCGGTGTCGGTCTCGGTAAAACCCATTTGATGCAAGCCGTTGGCAACGAAATTAAGCGCCGTGATCCGGCCAAACGGGTAGCTTATGTCACTAGTGAAGACTTCACTAATGAGTTTCTGTCGAGCCTAGCTCGCAAGCGCACAGAGTCATTTGCAGCCAAATATCGCAAGATCGACGTGTTGATCGTTGATGACATCCAGTTCCTAGCTCGCAAAGAGCGCACGGTTGAAGAGTTCTTTCACACTTTTAATGCCCTGCACCAATCCAGTAAGCAAATTATTCTGTCCAGCGATCGTCCGCCGCAGGCCATTGTTGGCCTCCAAGACCGGCTAAAGTCTCGGTTCGCCTCTGGGATGATGGCCGACATCTCGGCACCAGACCTAGAGACTCGCTCCGCAATTTTGCAAAACAAAGCCGCCGCTCAAGGTGTCATGTTGCCACTGGAAGTAGTCGACTATTTGGCCCGTAGTGTGGTTTCAAACATCCGTGAACTAGAAGGCGCTCTCACCAAACTGCTAGCCAACTGCGAGTTCCGGGGCGTTGAACCAAGCCTCAGTATTGCTCAAGCTTTAATTTCCGGATCTAACTCCAGGCATCATCAAAAACCACCGTCAGCCAAAGTGGTGCTCGACAAAGTTGCCGGTTATTTTGACTTACAGGTGGCCGATCTAACCGGACCCAAGCGTGATAAAGAAATTGTACTGCCACGCCAAATTGCTATGTACATCATGCGCCATGAGTTAGGACTGAGTTTTCCCAAAATTGCCAGTGTGGTTGGTGGCCGCGATCACACCACAGCAATGCACTCAGTATCCAAAATCGAAGGTAAACTTGAAAGCGACGAAGGTTTAAGACAAGAACTGGTGGGCATCAAAGAGCGCTTATATGCCTAAGAAGTCGTGGACAATAGGGGGTAAAACTGCGCATAACTTCACTCTTGACGTCCGCCTTGGCGGACGTTTTGTGAATAAAGCGCTTATGTTTTTCACCCCTCTTCCCCGGTTTTTGCAGCCCTTAACCACAAGCACTGTTGATGAATTTTCGACGCCCATAAGCCAAGAAATGGGCTTTTCCCAAACTTCCACAGGTACTAATATTATGACTACGGCTGTTTATATATATAAAAAGTTATTAAATACGGGGGAAATATGAAAACCAGCGTCACACAAGAGAACCTAGCCAAGGCAGTTAGCGCCGTCGGCAGAATGGTGAGTAATCGCAGTGCGTTGCCAGTGCTATCAAATATCTTAATAGCCACGGAAGGCGGTCGTTTGAAACTCAGCGCCACCAACCTAGAGGTCGGCATTAATTATTGGATTGGCGCCAAAGTAGACGAGGAGGGCTCAATCACCATTCCCGCCCGCCTGTTTCAAGAATTCATCACCAGTCTTAGTGATGGCAATATCGATCTATCAACTGATGGTGACAGCCTGGTAGTAGAAGCTCCCCAGGTCAAATCCACTATCAACGGTATTGGCGCTGAGGAGTTTCCCCTCATCCCCCAACTTAAAACTGAACCGGTGCTACAACTAACAGCTGATGAACTTAAAGACGCTTTGGCCCAAGTCGTGATTGCCGCTTCCAGTGATGAAGCCAGGCCAGTCCTAACCGGAGTCTATATATACAATGAAGGCAGTAAATTAATTCTAGTTTCAACTGATAGTTACCGCCTAGCTGAAAAACAAATCACCCTCAAAAAGAAACCACTCACCGATATCAAACTGATTGTGCCGGCTAGGACCATTCAGGAGTTGGTGCGTTTGCTCGGTGATAGCGAAGCGGGCTTGTCGCTGTTTGTTAGTGATAACCAAATCATGTTTGAGGTTGATGGTGTGGAACTGACTTCCAGGTTAATTGATGGTCAGTTTCCTGATTACCGTCAGATTATTCCCAAAGGCAGTGAAACTGTGATTGAGGCCTCCACCGATGAAGTAGCTAGGGTTACAAAATTAGCCAGCCTGTTTGCTAGAGAAAACGCTGGCAGCATTCGCCTGGATGTTAAGGCTGAGGGCCGGCTTGATGTGGTGGCTAACCCGTCACAAGTTGGTGAAAACACTTCCAGTGCCAATTGTCAGGTAGAAGGCGAAAACGGTGAAATTTCTTTGAATGCTCGTTATCTTAGTGATGCCCTTAGCGTGCTTAAGACCGATGATTTAACCATTACTCTTAACGGCAAGCTTAACCCCTGTGTCATCACACCGGGTGACGAGAAGCCGGATTATCTGCACATCATCATGCCCTTGCGCACGTAACCGGTGAGCGCGCGTGATTTCAAAACTGCAGCTTACAAATTACCGCTCATACGCCAATCATAGTTTTGATTTGCACCCCCTGGCCAGTGTGGTGGTTGGCCCTAACGCCACTGGTAAAACTAATCTTCTGGAAGCAGTTTATGTGCTAGCTACCACCAAATCGTTTCGGACCAAAGATTATGATCTAATTCATCATGGTGATAACTTTTTTCGCATTGAGGGCGATGTCGACGGTGTTCGCATCGGCTTAGGTTTTAACAACTCTCCGAAGACCAAACGGGTTGATTATAACCAGGTGAAACGTCCGCTGTCGCGGCATATTGGAAACATACCGGTGGTGCTATTTGAACCGGGTGATTTGATGCTGCTGTCGGGCCCTCCAGCTCACAGGCGTCGGTATATGGATGGAATCCTAGCTCCGGCCGATCCGGAGTTCAGACAAGCTCTAACGACCTATCAGCGGGTTTTAAAACAGCGTAACTCCTTGCTCGAACGCTTTGATATCGGAGCGGTTAAGAGTCAGGTATTTGCTTGGGATTTAAACTTAACAACTGCTGCCGCGACAATTGTCGCCCGGCGCCAACTATTACTATCCAAGCTCAACCAGCGCATCGGTGATTTGTACGGTGAGATTGCGGGTCAAAAACTGGATCTTAGCTTCGGCTATCTGCCGTCAATTGAAACTGAAGGCAATTACAGTGAGGATTTATTGGCAGCTCTAGCTAGTAATTTGCCCCGGGATTTGGGAGCTGGGTTTACCACCATCGGACCGCACCGCGAAGATTTTGAACTGAGAGTTGGTGGTCAGCTGGCACCAAGCGTAGCCTCCCGCGGCGAAGTCCGCTCCTTGGTACTCGCCATGAAATTACTAGAACTAGAGCTAGCTAACCAGCCCGACTCCCCGACTCCCCTGCTGCTACTAGATGATGTTTTTAGTGAGCTAGATGAAAGTCGCCGCGGTTATTTAATTGAACGATTAGAGGGTGTCCAAAGCTTAATCACTACCACTGATGCCGATTTAGCTCGGTACATCAATTTGGATCATAGCTTGATTGAAACTAGTCAGCTGGAGCGTTATGCGATCGATTGATCCGGAGTACTTGCAACACCGGGCCGATGAACTGGGACTGGATCGCGGGAAAATCTTGGCCACGATCCAAACCAGCCTGGACCGGCGATTTCCAGGTAAGGTGAGGGCCAAATCTTTAAACAATGGTGTACTTAGAATAGTTACGCCCAGTGCTTCCCTGGCTTCTGAGCTACGTTTGATGCAAGTTATGCTTATTGCCGAGTTTCACGACTTGGGAGCAGAGTTTGAGCGGCTAAGTATCACCATCGCGCCGCTTTAGCTAATCACCGTTATTGTTGTCGTAGACACCTAAAACTCCGCTATTGTAGTTTTCACTTGGAATCTGCACCACCACACTTCCCTGTTTTTGCCTGAGCACAGTCCCCTGCAAGGTTTTGCCGTAGGAGCTAATTTTGATATCGAAGCTAATTGAGCCATCCGAGTTTACTTTAGTATTACTAATTTCGGCGGACTTAGCCTTGGGGTAGGCTTTTAACAAATGGGCTACTAAATTGTCGCGGACGGCAAAAAACTGACTTGAGAGTAAAATGTTTGCCAGCTCGCCAGTCCCGGTAATTACCACAGTAGGCTTCTGATTGGTGGTTGTTTCGGGTTCTTTGGGAGCGGATTCGTTGTATTGATTTTGGCGCTGGACGGTGATTAATCCCCAGATAAAAAGACTAACCAGAACCAAACCGCCGGCGACTAAGGGCCATCGGCCTTTCATTTGGTATAACCCCACAAGTTTTTAAGATTACCATCACCAGCTAAGAACTCAGCCGTAAAGGCTCTGGTCTCACTGTCACCATGACGGCCATTGCCATTGGGGTCAGCCAGGTAAAAACCACTACCATCAGCACTTACAGCTCTGATAACCATTAGGTGACCACCACCCGTGAAGTAACCAGGGTCTACTGAAATGATTACCAGTCCACCCTGGCGAATGATGTTGGCAGCGGCCTGTAAATTGGTACCGAGGTCGGTCATCTTCAGGCCGTAATCGGCACCAAAGACTGGGAAGACGCCCCACGAAGTGCCTTCTGAGACATGGTAGCTGGCGCCATAGCGATCGGCGATGGTTTTTGGGGTGATGCTGTGATCACCAGTTAATGTGGCCGCTATCATGGCCATACTGGTCGGGCCGCAGCCCGATGAACCAATCGAAGTTTTACCGGCACCATAGGGCAGGCCGGCCCATTGGGTGTCGCCCTGGTTGTAACTGACCATGGCATGGGCGCCGGATAAATCCCAGCCTAACGCCCCGGCGCTGGTAGAGCCCGCACCACAACTAGATACCGGCGCAATATCATTCCTGCTGCCATCGGTGGAGACGCCGCCCAGCATCTTTTGCATCATTTCGTGGACCTGTTTGACGTAGCCGCCGGTGTCGTTTTCGCTGGGCGGCGAGGCCACGTAAATGATGTCGTCGACGCTGGCTGTGTTACCCTTGGCCCAGGCCGCAGCATAGGCGGAATTAGTCCTCAGGTTCTGATAGTACTCCTCAATGGAAGCTTTGTAAGTCGGGAAGCTCTGCCAGCTATCACCACTGCCGCGGGCACCCCAGAAGTTGTGTTGCGGCGGATCACCAATCCCACCGTCGGTACCCATGCCAGTTTCTTTAGCGGCCACAGCCACTAGCAAGGCTGGGTTAACATTGTATTTCTCGCCCAGGCTAACCATGTCGTTAACGTTGGCCAGCATCCCGGTGTCGGGGTAACTGTTCTTAATAAAATCTGTAATCCGGCTAACTAGATCTTTGGTGTCACCAACTTTGGGAAAGGCCGGACCGTATAACGGGCCACTACCACCGGGCCCACTAATCAGGCAGGTGGAACCGGCGTCATACCAGCAGGCATCATACAGGGCGCAAAGTTTTTGTTGGCTACTGGCCGCAAAAGTCGCCTGCGGCAACAGGGTGGTAACCAATCCGATGGTAACGATGATGGCGAGTAGCCGTTTCATGGCGTACCAACCGGCACATCAATGTGCAAATGATTACAGCTGTCTTCAAAGGTGCTAATACCTTGGGGGAAGATAGGATCTGGACCACAGCCAGCCTGCCCAAAGCGCGAACCGGCTGGCAGTACCGGCCCCATGACACTGATTATGATCAGCGAAGGCGCATTGCGACCAGTCACGGCTTGGCCATCAACTTGATCGATGTCGACACCGTCTCCGGTATAGTGGCGGCTGTGAGTGGCATGGCCCGTGCCGCCAGCGGCCAACGACGTGATGCGGTAACCGTGATTTTCGGCCAGAGCTACCATGGCTCGCAGCATCGCCGAACTCAGCGCTGAGCCGCTAGATGTGACTTCGCCTTTGGCAGTAGCCTGCAGGTCTTCTGGAACCAAGCGGCCAACTTTCAGCACCCCAGCGTTATCCAGTAGTTGCTGGGCTAAATAAGCCGAATCGCCGCTGGGAACTACACCAGAGCTGCTTGTCCCGCTGGCATCACTACTGCTGGATTGGTTGTTGTAGAGCAGCACGAGATTTTGAGTCACCCGCTGGTCAAGTTTATAGAGACGATAGCGTTTGAAGGCAATACTGGAACCACTGGCCAGATCGTTACAGTGGCTGCCGTTGTTTTCGCCGGTCAACAAGTCGGCTGTTTTGGTAGTGGCTAAATCAAAACATTTATCGAAGTCAGCTTTTTGATCGGGCTGGATATTGTTTTGGACCCAGCGGCTATTCTCAACTACCCCGTACTGATTGAGTTCCTCATCGGTAAAGCCGTAATCTGGGATGCCATAAGTATTGTAGCTAACGTCGGCGGCCCAGGCTGGTCGGATGGGATTGATTAAGGCAAATAAATTCTTCATTGCCCGCTGCGGGTTTAACATAGTGGCAAAGAAACGGCCAATGGTGGCGGTCATAGCCTGGGGTGATGATGGCGTGCGGTCAGCAATTAGGCCCAAGGTTGAAGTTGGGTTTTTGGGACTAAATAAACGATACGCAATCCCTTTTTGCTTAGCTTCTTTAATCTGGTCGGCATGAATGGCCAGAGCTAGCTGGGTATTTTCCTTTTGGGTCAAAGGCCGGCAGCCATTAGCGGCACAGGCCGAAGTCGCCAGCGCCTTATCTCCTGCTCCCATCAAGTTGCCCCATTGGATCGGACTGAAGTTTTGTTTAAATAATAGTCCTCCAAAATGCAGGGCGGCATCTAACGCTAGTGCCTTGCCAACCTTGGATTCAAACATGATAC
>CAYYRL010000033.1:1186-7272 GCA_964474165.1 uncultured Candidatus Saccharimonadales bacterium | reverse complement strand
ACTTGTCAATGGTCAGCAGCTTGCTCATCTTCATTTCGGTGGTACCACAGCCCGGCGCCAACGATGATGCCAAGCGCCACGACGTAAGAATATTTACTGACGGGGTCCAAAACCAGCATGGCGATGATGAACCATAGATACCCAGATATGATTTTGGCTTGGGTTTTGTCTGTCACAAGCACTCCCTTAGCCGAGGACGTCATTACCGTACGAATATTGGGTTATTTTGTCAATCCTTCGGCTTCGCTCAGGACATGGTTTTTGCGGGTATAATAAGAACATGACTTCACTCGAAGACAAGTTAAAACAATTGCCAACAGAGCCCGGTGTTTATTTCTACAAAGACGCCAAGGGCAAGATTATTTACATTGGCAAGGCCGCGGTGCTCAAAAACCGGGTCGGTTCGTATTTCCAAAAATCTCGGCCACGTGATCCGAAAACTCAGCTGCTGATCGCTGATATTCGCGATGTCGAGTGGATTACGGTCGGTTCTGAAGTCGAAGCTTTGTTTTTGGAATCAGAGTTTATCAAGCGCTACAAGCCGATGTACAACATCGACCTCAAGGACGATAAACACTGGATTTACATTAAGATAACGACTGAGGCTAAATGGCCGGTGGTTAGCTATGTTCGCCGGCCGATGGACGATAAATCAACTTATTTTGGTCCTTTCACCTCCAGCGATGCCGTGCGTCGGGCGATGAAACTGCTGCGCAAAGTGTTTCCCTATGTCACTCACGAAAATTTTCCGCCTCGGGCCTGTCTGCAGGCTCACTTGGGTCTGTGCCCAAACCCAGAGGAAGGCGCCATCGATCAAACCACATACAAGCGCAGCAATATCCATCATTTGATCATGTATCTTAGCGGCCAGAAGGATAAGCTGTTGCAGCAATTGGAGCGGGAAATGACCAGAGCCGCCAAAAAGCAAGATTTTGAAGCTGCGGCCAGGGCCCGTAATCAGCTGCGCGACCTGCAGGCTCTGGGCAAGCAAATGATTTTTGGCGACAGCGAAGCCTTTGATTTGTCGCGCGATCAGGCACTGGTTGGTCTTGCCGAGCGCTTAAACCTGCCGTCATTACCACGGCGGATCGAAGCCTACGATATTAGCCACATGCAGGGCAGCGACAACGTGGCTAGTATGATTGTTTTCTCTGACGGCGTGGCTAATCGCGATGAGTATCGGCGGTTTAAGATGAAACTTCAGGGTAACGACGACTTTGCTCACATGCGGGAGGTCATTAGTCGCCGTTTTTCCGGGTCAAATCTGAGCGATTGGCCGAAGCCTGATTTATTGTTAATCGACGGCGGCAAGGGCCAGCTGTCCAGCGCCTTGGGTGTTTTGGATGAACTAGGGATCCAGATTCCAGCCATTGGCCTGGCTAAGCGCGAAGAAGAGATCATTGTTCGTCCAACCGCCGAAACCGTCATTGCGAGAAGGGAAGCGGCTAAGCCTGGTCAAGGCTATGAGCTAGATGGTGCATGGGTGACTAATAGCGGCGAGTTTCAGATTATACTGCTGCCCAAGGACTCGCACGTGCTGCAACTGTTGCAACGGGTCCGCGACGAAGCCCATCGCTTCGCCGTGACTTATCATGCCTTGCTGCGGGGCAAGCGCCAAACCAGTTCCCAGCTCGATGACATCCCTGGTGTCGGCCCGGCCACCCGCAAGAAATTGATCAAGCAGTTTGGCTCGGTGGCTGGGGTCAAACAGGCCACGTTAGAAGAAATTACTGGCGCTGTCGGCAGTGCCCGAGCTAAAGTAATCAAAGAGGTGATTAAATAGTGATAAAAACTATTAGTTCTCGCTCCGCTCGAACCATAATGACGCCTGATTTCTTATTGTTCGAACATGGTGAGAACTACTTGAGAAGGCTAGGATGAGTAAAAAACAACTCGATCAAGCCCTGCGCCGGGCTAAGGCCCGTGATAAGAAACGCCAGACCAAGATGAAGGTCTCCGGTAAATCAGTCTTTACGTTAGCCAAAAAAGTGCGCTAATAACTGGCTCAGCAAGGTGAGCCGTGCTACAATTGGTGGCGCAATGGTGAAACAGTTCCTGTGGCGATGGCTAGCAAACTTTCTCGGACTCTGGATTGCGGCCAGTCTGGTCAATATTTCCTACGGCGATAAGCTGCGCTACTTATTTGTAGCGGCTTTAATTTTTAGCCTAGTGAATGCCTTGATCCGTCCCTTAGTGGTGCTGTTGTCACTGCCAGCTATTGTGGTGACACTAGGTTTATTTACCCTAGTCGTCAACACCCTAATGCTGTACTTAGTGACCATTTTCTACCACCGCTTTCATGTTAATTCCTTCCTCAGCGGACTGGTGGCTGTCATTATTGTCTGGTTAGTCAACTATTTACTGATGGATGTCATCAAATTAGGAAAGCCCAAAGCCGATGCGCACGCTGTTTAACGTCATTGCCGCCGTCAGTGCGGTACTGATGATCATCTTAATCTTATTGCAAAACCAAGGTTCCAGCCTCGGCGGCGCCTTTGGCGGCGAAAGCAATGCCTATCGCTCCAAGCGCGGCGCCGAGCGAGTCTTATTTAACGGCACTATTATCCTGGCCGTCATCTTCGTCCTGTCTCTGCTGTTAGGTATCCTCGCCAAGAGCTAATGTTTGCCTACTTCCGGTTTCGGTTTCGTCATTGGCGGCGCCGCCTGCGGGCTGATGTCCGGATCTTGGCCAGCTGGAGTCGCAATTATGCCGACCGTCACATCTGGGGCAAGTGGCGGCAGCTGGGGATTATCCGGCGCTTCTTAGCCATTTGGTGGGTGCTAGCTATCATTATGGTGGTGGCCATGTGGCAGCAAACCCAAAATCTAACCAAGCCGTTTAGTCACATTCCGCCGGCTAAGGACGCTAGCTTTGCTGAGGGCGCTGTCGGCCAAGTCAAAATTATTAATCCCGTGCTGCCCGGTAGCGCTGCCGAAAATGATGTTAGCCGGCTAGTCTTTAACGGTTTGGTGCGTTACAACCCAGACGGCCAGCTGGAGCCGGACTTAGCTACTAGCTGGAGTATTAGCTCTGATGGCCGCGACTATACTTTTCACTTGCGCAAAGGCGTCAAATGGCAGGACGGGGTACCATTTACCTCGCAGGATGTGGCCTTCACCCTGGCCGCCATCCAAAATCCTGATTCCAGATCGCCGCTGGCCGGGTCATGGCAAGGAATTGAAGCTAACCCGCTAGATGACTTTACGGTCGTCTATCACTTGCCTAACGCCTATCCGCCATTCCTGGCCCAAGCTACTCAAGGCCTGGTGCCGCGCCATTTGCTGGAAGGAGTTGAACCCTCAGCTCTCAGGGCAGCCAACTTTAATCAAAAACCAATTGGTACTGGGCCCTTTAAAGTGACTAGTTATGATCCGAGTAACCATCAGGTGATGTTAGATGCGTACACGCAGTACTTTGCTGGCTCCCCGCTAATCCCCCATGTGCAGTATTACTGGTATCAGACCATGGACGCCATGAATGAAGCTTACTCCAAGCGCCAGATTTTGGCCTTTGGCGACGTTAAGCTCAATGAACTGAAGGTTGTGCAAAGGTTGCCCAATGTTCGGCTCTATAGCTATGACCGGCCTACTGAAACCATCTTAATTCTGCGTAACAACCAGCCGATCCTTAAAGACCAAAAGGTCCGGGCCGCCATCAATCGGGCCATTGATCGACAGGCCATCATCGCCAAAGTGCTGAGCAACTATGCCACCCCGGCGACTGGGCCACTATTGTCGGATCAGCTTGGCTTTGCCGGCAAATACCAGTTGCCAACCTATAATCTGCAAGCGGCAAAATCTTTGCTCAACCAAGCCGGCTGGCGAGCCGATAAGGATGGCAAGCGCTCGCAAGCAGGTCAGCCCCTGAAACTAAAACTGGTGACCCGCAGCGGCAGCGTGGATGAGGCAGTGGCCAAAGCCATAAAAGCCCAATTAGCAAAAATTGGTATTGATGTTCAAATTACCGCTACCGATCTAGTCAGCTTGGAACAAAGTTATCTCCGGCCGCGTAATTACGACATGCTGTTGTTTGGTTACGATATTGGCTCCGATCCGGATGTCTACGCCTTTTGGCAATCTAGCCAGGGTAGCGATCCCGGACTAAACTTAGCGGTTTACAGCTCGCCAATTGCCGACAAGGCTCTGGAGTCAGCGCGGGTCAATTCAGATCCAGCCGTGCGTAAGGGCAAGTACCTGACCTTTCAGCAGCAATGGTTATCGGATGTGCCATCGGTGCCGCTGTATAGCGCTGACTACATCTATGCGGTCAGCAAACGGGTGGTCGGCCCTGGCGGCAAGAAGCTAATCGATCCCACCGACCGGTTTTATAATATCCAAAAGTGGACCATAGCGGCTGAACCGGTGCAATAATAGGCAGATGGTAAAAATTGACATTTTGCGTTAAAATTCTTTAGTTATTACGGGCGAGTGGTGAAATGGTAGACACGCTAGCTTCAGGAGCTAGTGGGGGCAACCCCGTGGAGGTTCAAGTCCTCTCTCGCCCACCAGTTCGTTTTGGGCTTCAGTTTGCGTCAGCAAATACTTACTGACTTCAACTTACGCCCAAAGCCTCACTTCCGGCATTCCAAACGCTCCGCTGGTTTGGCCTGCCGTGTATGATGAAAGGGTGCATATGGTTTTTCCTGCGCGAGTGGCGGAATCGGTAGACGCGCCAGCTTGAGGGGCTGGTGACCAGCAATGGTCGTGGAGGTTCAAGTCCTCTCTCGCGCACCAAGTTATACACAGCTTTTACACAAAGACAAAGTCCGGCTCGGTTTTGAATTTTGATTTTAGTAAATATACTTCGAGAAAAAGATTATCTTTATGCTTATGCTTGCACCCAAAATCAGCCTGGGATTATCATGGAGTAAGTTCGGTGCAATCGTCGAGTGCAACAGTCGCGATTGAGGTTGAGCCGCGAGGCCGCGAGGTCAAGCAGTGAAACTGACAGTCAAGAATTGATGCCTCGGCCAGCGCCGATCAAGCCGCCACAACCGTAAGGCTGCGGTGGCAGGGAACCAGCGAGTTAGTACAGCTCGGGGTGTCCTCCAGGGATGAAAACACCTGGCGGCAATCGGACGGCAAACCGGTTGAGAGGTACGCACCTCAAGGTTGGCTGCAGCGGCAGCCGCGGGACCTAAACCAAAACCTCCTGCCTAGGAGGAGCGAATGGCTCTTAGCTAGAGCTGAATCGCATCAAGGCAAAGCCTGCAAGGACGCGTCTATCGCAGGCCTCGCTCTGTCCGAGGGCCCCATGGGCTTGTGCCTAAAGGCCATGACAGGAGACAACGTAAACGGTACGGCGAATGCCAACGCTGTGCTAGGAGCGCGGAAAGACTCAAGTAGTGTAGGACAGTTCTTGGTCAATCTGACCAAAGGCCGCTGACGTAAGTCAGAAGATTCAAGAACGCCGCACTGCCGCCAAGGACCGAGTTAATCGGTACACCGCCCCCGGGCTTGACCCGGGGGCTTTCCTATTTAGGTTTATTTCAGCGGCAAAGAGACTGTAAACGTCGAACCCTTGCCGAGTTCTGAATCAACTTTGATGGTGCCGCTGTGCTCATCAACGATCAGTTTGGTCAGATATAAGCCAATGCCCTCACCGCTAAAGTTATAAGCCAGACCTTTGTCGCTGCCGCCGCGGTGGAACTTGGTAAACAGTTTCGGAATTTCCTCATGCGCAATGCCGATGCCGGTGTCTTTAACCTCAATCACCAAACGATCATTACTAGTTTTGACCGCCAGAGTCACGGTGCCTTCTTTGGTGAACTTAAAGGCATTATTGAGCAGATTCATAATGGCGGTGGCCAGACGACCGGGGTTAACTTGAATCATGGGCTTACCATCTGGCAAGTGAACTTCGAACTTATTATGACTGGTACTGGCCAGTACCTGACTTTCTTCCTCGATCGGTTTCATAAATTCTTTCAGATCGACACTGCTAAGACTGAGTTTGTCTCCGGCCTCAAGTTGACTAATGGTCAACAGGTCTTCAATCAGGCTGCCCAGTCGGACGCTACCGGCCTGCAGAGCCTTAAGCATGTGCTGCTGATCGCCGTCCAGTTTGGTGCGGCCTAGCAGTTCTG
>CAYYRL010000033.1:0-1086 GCA_964474165.1 uncultured Candidatus Saccharimonadales bacterium | reverse complement strand
ACTGAGTAAGTGGCCTTGGCGGTGGTCATGGCCGCCACCGCTGATTTAATTCTGGCGGCCTGGGCAGAGTCAAACAAATCCAGCAATGATTGGCCGGCCACATCCGCCATCTTGTGGCCAAACAAACGCTCGCCGGTCGAGTTCATCAGTCCAATCTTCAAGCTGCGGTCGGTCACCACCACACTCTCGCTCATGGTAGCCAAGATGTCATCGGCCAGCGAAGCCGGCGTGATATCAAAAACTTTGTAGTGACGCAGGCCATACAGCAATAACCCGGCCGTGATCACACTAAAGACGGCGTGCAAGGGAGGCACACCCCAGCCAATACTGGGCCCGGCGATATCAAAGATCAGGGCGCCAACTATCAGGGCCAAGAACGCCCTGACAAATAGCCTAGCCTGCCGCTTTAAGATTGGATTCTGGGTACCCCGCCGCCGGAACCGAAACAGCATCCCAATAGACAGGATAGGCAGACCGAGTGCCCACAGGGCATTCAGTCCAAAGCCATTACCAATGTCATTATTGTAGCCCCAAGGGTAATGTTGGATGGCACTCGGAACCGTTTGAAAGACGATGCCGCCGTTACCATGGAAAAAGAATAAAGTGGCAGCGCCTAGCAGCATGACTGGGATAAAGGCTACACTGCGCGGCCGCCGGCTGACATAGAGCAAGCTAAATAAGAAGATTCCCAGCGGCTCGAAGGCTGGTCCGATGCCGCCTAGCTGCGCCCAAAACAGGGCGCCGGCCGGCGCCACCGACAAGCGCTGCAATAGCTCAGCAAGGCTAAAAACAATGATGGCGCCAAGGTACAAGAAGTACCATGTGGCCTCGTTTCCGCGGAAGTCATCGCTGCGGCGGATGACAACAGTCACAATGGCCAGATTGGCTACCAGGGCGGCTAAAGAAATTAAGGCATAAGGGTTAAAGTGCAGCTGAAAGATGCCTGCCGGACCGGCACTGAGACGCAGCAAAACTAGGCCAATAGCTAAGACAAAGACATACCCGATAACTATGCGTTGCAGCCACTTGGTGTTGAGAGCATTGCTCTGATTCATAGTTAAGGCTATTGTAACGCTAATGGTTAGA
>CAYYRL010000032.1:0-7547 GCA_964474165.1 uncultured Candidatus Saccharimonadales bacterium | reverse complement strand
CCGTGCTGCCTCATCGGCTTGCATGGCCCTTATGTCCTTGCGCAGCCAGTCAACTACGCGCAGCGTCTCACTGTCTGCTACTAAGATGGTGGCGTGAGGATGGCGTTGAAACCAGTCCAAGTATCCCCGATGGATAACCGGGATGTAGGCCAGTAGAAATTCAGCCATGCTTGTCTCCATCGGCAGCTTGGGCAACTACACTATCCACAAAGGAGGGAAACTGTTCTACCATGGCGGTTCGAACGACATCTCCAAAGTGAATCTGTTGTTCCCGGACGCGGGCACTGGTGGAGGTGGTGGCCTGGCGCTCCAAGACTACAACCTTACACCCGAATTGGGCTCTGAGCTCCTCAATAACTTCATCCGAGTAGGTCCCATCAACAGCAATCAGGATGTCAGGCCTAACGGTGTCAATGAGATGCCACTTGGGGTGCTCGAGCTCTTTAAGGGCAATGATGTCAGCTGAGCGCAGGTGGGCAATCATTTCCAAACGTTCAGCCTGGGGCACAATTGGTCGTCCCTCACCTTTTCGCTTAGCGATTTTGGCATCGCTGTCGACACCAACTACCAGCACATCTCCCTGTTGACGGGCGGCATGGAGGTAGCGGGCGTGTCCAATGTGGATCAAATCGAACGAGCCCATGGTCAAAACGATGGTCTGACCTTGAAGCCTGAAAGCATCACACCACTGTCTTAGAGCGGCGTAGTCAGCAATGAAGCGATCAGAAAAATTGGGTTCGTTCGAGAGTATGCCGCGCCGTTCCACGCCGGTCTCTCCTTAGTCGGTGGATGTACGATCCTCACCTGATCACTTTTCAGCGTACCATATGTCTCTTTGAGCAGCTACTTGGCAGCGTTGGCGGCGGCGATGGCCTGGGTGTGGTTCAATTTAATGCCCGGGCCCATGCTAGTGGAGAGCGTCATTTTCTGAACATAAGTGCCTTTGGCGGCGCTGGGCTTAGCGTTCATGACGGCCTGAATGAAGGCTAGCGCATTAGACTCTAGATCGGCTGGCTTAAAGCTGACCTTGCCGATGGCTTGGTGCACAATGGCTTGCTTGTCGATTCGAAACTCAACTTTGCCGGCTTTGGTGGCGGTCACTGCCTCAGTCAGGTTATTGGTGACGGTGCCGCTCTTGGGATTGGGCATTAGGCCCTTGGGTCCCAAGACTTTAGCCAGTTTGCCCAGTTTACTCATGACCGTGGGGGTGGCAATTAGAACGTCAAAGTCGATTTTGCCCTTCTCGATCTCGCTAATCAAATCGTCTTCGCCGGCTCTATCGGCGCCGGCGGTTTTGGCTTCAGCCTGCTTGTCGCTGGGAGCAATGACGGCGACGCGCACGGTCCGGCCGCTGCCGGCTGGTAGCACCACGCTGCCGCGCACCATTTGATCGGCTTGGCGGGGGTCAACTCCGAGATTGATGTGGATTTCGACGCTAGCATCAAACTTAGTGGTCGAAGTCTTCTGGGCTAGCCCGAGGGCTTCAGCTAAATCGTAGACTTTACCGGCTTCGATCAGTTTGACGGCCTGGCGATACTTTTTGCCGTGGGCCTTCTCCGGATTAGGTGGGGTATGAACCACTTTCTTAGGTTCATCAGTCTTAGCGGCGGCATTTTCTTTGCGCTCGGCCTCTTCATCAGCCTGGCGGACAGCTTTGGCTGAACGTTTGCCAGCCTTGGTGGTAGCTTTTTTATTATCAGAATCAGTCGATTCTTCGTTGTCAGTCGTAACTTCAGGTTCGTTAGATTCGGTTTCAGCCTCAGCTTCGACCTGCTTTACTTCTGCTTCAACTGTCTCTTCTTCAATCTTGGCCTTTTTTGTAGGCATAACATCTCCTCGTGGTTCCAGCGGCCGGAGCCTCCCACGTTAGTTGGTTTATTGTTCGACTTCGATTCCCATGCTCCGCGCTGTACCGGCAACTACCTTGGAGGCGGCGGCTAGATCGTTGGCGTTGAGATCTGGCATCTTGGTGGTAGCGATCTCCTCGACCTGAGCCTTGGTTAAAGTGGCCACCTTGGTCTTGTTGGGCACACCAGAAGCTTTCTCCAGCCCAGCGGCCTTCTTAATCAGCATGGCAGTTGGCGGCGTCTTGGTGGTGAAATCAAAGGTCCGGTCTTCGTAGACAGTAATCTCGACTGGCACCATGACATCGCCCAGACCCTTGGTTTGTTCGTTAAAGGGGTTAATGAAATCCATCATGTTAACACCGTGCTGGCCCAGCGATGAGCCGACAGGTGGGGCGGGCGTAGCCTTGCCGGCCGGGACCCGGAACTTAATTTTTGCTTTGATGGGTTTAACTTGAGCCATTTTTTTTTATCCTTAAAGCTTCTTTACCTGCAAGCTATCAAGCTCCACTGGGGTCTCGCGGCCAAACATGTTGACCAGAACTTTGATCTTGCCCTTGTTTTCATCAATTTCGTTAACCACACCGTCAAAGCCCTTGAACGGACCATCGGTGATGTTGACGCTCTCGCCAGCGGTAAAGTCAATCTTGTACTTGGGCTCTTCGACGCCCATGCGTTTTTGGATGTGCCTAACTTCCTCTTCCGACAGCGGCGTTGGCGTGGTGCCGGAACCGACGAAGCCAGTTACATTGGGGGTGTTGCGCACCACATACCAAGAGTCTTCAGTGACGTCCATCTGCACCAACACGTAGCCTGGGAAAATCCGGCGCTCGACAATCCGGCGGCGGCCGTTCTTAATCTCGATCTGATTCTCCTTGGGCACGATGATATCAAAAATCTTCTCGCTCATACCCAGGGTTTCAATTCTTTGGCGCAGGTTTTCCGCCACCCGATCTTCGTAACCCGAGTAGGTGTGGATTGCATACCAATTTTTATCTGTTAGAACCGGTTTAGCCATTAGCTCTTCAAAATTAACTTCTGCATTAAGTTGCTAAAAAAGTAGTCAACTCCACCAATAAAAGCGGCAATCACAACTGAAAACACCACTACCACGAGGGTCAGGCGAATGGCCTGAGCTCTAGACGGCCAATCAACTTTGGCTAGCTCAGCCCGTGATTCTTTCAAGTAATTAATCAGTCGCTGCATCTCTACCTTGCCACAAAGGCATTTTTAAGAAGCCTTTCGGCTTCGGGTAAACTATAGCAAAATAACCTGACATCGTCAATAAATAGTCGTGGCTAAATGTTTTAACAGCGGCGTGGGGTCAAAGCGCCAGCGCCACAGGCCGTAGCAGGCTGCTGATGTGACTAGTAGCCACCAACTAACACTGATTACCACCCCCCAAGCGCTAATTGGCCCCGGCCGGCGCCCGCCGTGATAATTGACAGTTTGGTGGTCACCAAACACCAGCCGGGTACTGGTGCGATAAAGGCGCATCAGTACTCCTAGGCTCCAGCGCCAGAACCACCAGGATAAGGCAAATACCAAGGCCAGTGATAGGCCAACTAAGATCCAGATTGAGGCCTGCTGCTGGTGAATCCAGCGAGCGACCAAGGTTAAAACCGTACCGACCGCAGCCGTCATGCCGGCAAGTCCCAGAGCTAGGCCAAGGACACTGGTGGCCAGCGTGACAAACCGGCGGTGGGTCAGGGTAAAAGCTTGACCCAGTGACCTGGCAAATGATTGACCGGATAAAATTATAAGATAGCGGGCCATTATGATGCCGACTGCCAGGTAAAGACCAATTAGCACCATGGCAAAACTAAGGCCTACCCCAATTAAGGTAGTTTGGGTGTCTGCTAGGGACAAACCGCTAAGTCCCTTGATGGCGGTTACTACCCCGGTCAGCCACAGTCCGGCCACCAGCCACTGCAGCAGACTGAGCACCAACAGCGACGCCAATGAGTTCCAACCGGCACGGTAGGCCACGCCCGGTGAGATCTTACGATGATCATACATTTTGGCGGTGGCAAATATGCTAGCCGCTCGCATCCAAATAATAATTAGAGCCAAGGTCATAACTAGCAAGACATAGGCCGGGCTAAGGACTATGGCCCAGTGCTTTACGGATGATGAAACCGTCGACAGATATCTAAAGAAGCCACCCGGGGTTGATGCCTGGCTGATATGCAGCAGAACTACCTTGGCGGTTAGCAAACTAGTCAAAACCAAGGCCGCTACCAAGTTGCCGGTGCGGATGACGCTGGATGAACCCAAGCTGACTGCGGTCTCGTGCGCATGGGCTGGCTCAGCTTTGGGGCCAGCCACCGTAGCCGGCCTGGCCGCAGTTGTCATGGCCGCCGCTGCAGCCGCTTTTTTAGCTTTGCGCCGGGCTTTGCGTCGGTGTTTAGGCTTCTGTTTGGGCTTCTCTTTGACGGGCTCAGTTCTAGCTTTAGGGGTCGGGCGTTTAATATCGCTGATTGTCGGTTTTGTCATCACAGTGCTCTTTGCTGGTCCGGCCGGAGCTGGCTTTGGCTTCATAATATCAACGGATTTAGTAGTTTGAGCTACGACTTTGGGCTCAGTCTTGGTTTGAACATTTACTCTTACGTCAGATGATTTTGAGCCAGTACTGAAGCGGCTGACCATTGGCGATTTGGTACTGGCCTTAATAGTCTCGCTAGTTTTTACAGCTGGCTTAGCGGTAATTTTGTCGGCTGGCTTTAGTATTTTCTTAACTTCAATGTCGACTGCTGCCTGAGCAGCCGCTAGGCTTTTGCCCTTGCCGCCGGTCTTAGTCTTGGCGATTTGGCGTCCGCAGTTGACGCAAAAACTCTGCCCCTTAATCGAAGCAATGTTGGTGGAAGCGCAAAACGGACAAACCATTACCATTATTTAACCATAATCTGGCGGTGGCTTCTACCAGCGGGCGGCTAAGCGCTGGCCAACCAGTAGTCCTTGTTCGATCGATGAGCCCACGGCTTGGCCTGGAGCCAGGCAGCTGCCGATCGCGTAAAGGCCGCGCTGGTTGGTCTGATGACGGCGGTTAATTTGAATTCCATCAGGATGACCGACCGGGCCAACAATACCGTCGACGCGCGGCTGCCGCCGGGGCCAAACTAGCACCCAGTCGGCTCCTAGTTCCTGCGGGTAGCCATCAGTAATAGTGTTTAGGCGCCAGGCTTTTTGCAGTCGCTCAACACTGGCGACCTGGCCAGCCTCGTCAATAGTCGAAACTCGGGTGCCAATCCGAGATAAGGCTGAGATTAATTGGTCGCTAATTGGGTGGTCGCCGATAATAACTACCCGGCTCGGCTGATCGCCGTTAAAGATATCGGCTAGGGCTGGCAGCTGATCGCCTGGAATGTCAGGAGCAATCGGGGCTGAGCCGGTTGCTAGTACTATTTTTCCAGCTGATAAATCACCATTGTTGTCTAAGCGAACCTGGCCGTACTGGTTAACTCGCGCAAAGTCAGTGATGACCGTAATACCAATTTCTTGCAAATGGCGCTTAGCTGGCAAGGTTTGCTGTTGTTGCAGGCGCCAATCCCTGGCCAGCAGCGCGGCCATCTCAAAGTTGTGGCCGCTGTTAATAGCCTCAATGAAAATTGCCAGCATCCCCTGCTCCAACTGCTTGGGGCTCAGAGTGCTGCCCTCATCGACTACGGTCACCCGGCGCTTCCAGTTGGCAGCTAAAGCCGCGGCCCGACCAGCTTGACCACCACCGATAATAACCACATCAGGCCGCACTGCTGTCTCCGCTAGTCTTGAGGGCCGGATGGGCCGGAATTGACACCGAGAAGGTTGAGCCTTGGTTGAGCTTACTTTTGACCCAGATCTCACCGCCCATGCGCTGAGCTAGGCGCTTGGTGATATACAGACCCAGGCCGGTGCCATTGGTTTGGCGGGTGCGATAATCTTCAGAGCGAAAAAACTTTGAAAACAGTTGCTTTTGATCCGCCACCGAAATCCCGATGCCAGTATCGGTAACGCTGAGAACTACGCCGTGATTACCTGGACCTGGCTCAGCCTTGAGGGTGACACTGCCTTTCTCGGTGTATTTGAGGGCGTTGGTAATAAAGTTCTGCATAATTTCATGGATCAGGTTGAGGCTTGATTGAATCGGCTTCAGCTCAACTGAATGCTCAACTCTTAAATCGATGCCCTTAGACTGGGCACTAGCTTTGTAGTCGCTGCCAAGCTGGTCAATTAACTGGACCGGGTCGACTGGGCTAATATCAACTTTGAGCAGGCCCCGTTCGGCTCTCGACAATGTCGATAGGTCCTTAATTAATTGACCGAGGAAAACTATGTTTTCGTGGGCCTGCTCCAGCAGTCCTTTGACCTTAGGTTCGAGCTTAGCAAAGGCTGGCAGTAGGGCCGTCGATAGGTTGGCCTCAGCAATTGCCACCGGCGTACGCAGCTCGTGCGAGGTGACAGAGATAAATTCGTCACGCTCTTGGTCTAGCGTTTTTTGTTTAGTAATATCGCGCAGCAATAAGATATGGCCGTCGTCTTCTTGTTGATTGATGTGAATTGGCGACACACTGACATCTAAGTTGATCGAAGAATCTTCGCCTAGGCGCAGCACCCAGTCGTTACGCTTGACGACGCCCGGATGAGTCAAAAAGCTGGCCAAGTGAACTTTATTACCCTTGGTATCAATTACATCCAGCACGGCCTCAATCGGTTGGCCGGTCAACGCCCGGTTGGTGTTCAATAGGTCCAGGGCGGCGCCGTTATAAAGCGTAATGCGCTGGCTGCCGTCGATGGCGATGACGCCATCAGCCATCGAGTTGATCAAAGCTGACATCCGCTGGCGGGCAGCTTCAACTTCGCGGTTGGCGCTGGATAAGACCACTCGTTCATTGCGATCAGCGTGCGTCAGCCGCTCGGCCAGCAAGGCCAAAATGATTAAACTGGCCAGTTCGGCCACGGCCAGGTTAAGCGGCCCAGTAGCCGAATAGGAGTTATGCCAGCTCATAAGTAATAAGCTGACGCCAATTTGCCAGATCAAGATCAGAGTAATGCCACGCCGGCCGTACCAGTAGGCGGCTGAGATGAGAGTAAAGGCCCAAAATATAAAGTAGGGGCTGGTATTGCCTCCGGACAAGCCAACCAGGACACCAATTAAGGCCGTATCAGCCACCAGAGTGGTAATTCGCGAGCGGAAAACCCGCCAGTGCATCAGCCGCGAATAGCGCAAGGCGTTGAAACCTACGGCAATGGCCGTCGTAAATAGCAGTAAGGGATAATATGGATGGCTGGGCGGGAAAGTCAGAATTACCAGACCAATCGCCAACCAGCGAATCCACCTGGTTACGCTTTCATAGTAAGCTTCCTTGTCTGCCAGCAATTGCTGCGGGTTTTTGACTGCGGCCATACTCCTATTAGCATAGCCGTTTTAGGTGGTGATTAGCAAATCCATAGGTTATTGCTAAAGCTCTGGTTTGATGTTACTATTGTTTAGTTCTCTTGACAGGAGTAACGAGGGAAAACCTGGTGTGATTCCGGTTGTGCAATCCGGCCAATGCTCTGTAGACTAGAGATGCGCCGACGTAGCTCAATTGGCAGAGCAACAGTTTTGTAAACTGTAGGTTGGGGGTTCGATTCCTCTCGTCGGCTCCAGAATGCCGGGTTACCCAAGTGGCCAACGGGGGCTGACTGTAAATCAGCTGGCTTTATGCCTTCGGGAGTTCGAAT
>CAYYRL010000031.1:0-8091 GCA_964474165.1 uncultured Candidatus Saccharimonadales bacterium | reverse complement strand
TCAGTTCTTCAATGATATCCATGACTGAAGGCATCAGCTCCCAACCTGGAATCTGGCTTGGATCACCCCAGAAGGCCTCGCCGACATCAGTTTTGGGCTTCAATTGCCCACCAGAACTGCGACCGCTAAAGCAGTGAAATAATATCTGGCTGATAACTTCACCGTCTCTGGTTATAGTAATGTAGCCATCACCTCGGTGTTGAAGCTGAGTCTGTAAGCCAGTCTTTTCCTCTAGCTCCCTTTCTGCCGCTTGCTGAATAGTCTCACCGGGATGGACCTTGCCGTAAGGAAAACCAACCATATTTATTAGCGGTTGCCGGTGACGGCGGTACATCACTAAGTGGCGATCATCGTTCTCTACTACGCTTAAAGTTACAATTCTGGGCTGAACTCTGGGTTTAAACGTTTGAAGACTTAGCCCGTCAGCATATTGCAAGCCTGGAGCCGTCAAGCTATAAGCCCCAGTTTTAATCTTAGCTACGTACCCGGCATCAATCAGTTGTCTCAGGTGATACATAAACAGGTTGCTCTCGATCTGATCTGGCTTTAGCTCAGTAAAGCGTAGTGACGGAGCCTTTATTAATTTTCCCAAGATGTGCTGTTGAATTGGATGCATGGCATGACTTTAACCTGTTGGGATACTTGAGTCAATATTATTTGAGTCAAAATATAAACACTAGATTTGTAATTTGACTCAGGACTACAGTGAGGGTGTACTTTGACATAGGAGGTAGCGGTGCTGGACAGTCCGTTGGTTGACCACATCATTTCGGTTGAAAACCGAGATGGCTGGGCACCTGGCTATGGCGGCAACGATCGCAGTGTGACTGATCGTTGGTTGGTTTGCGATTGTGGTTGGGAATGGGAACTTCCTCGCCATCGCATTGATGCACCATACATGGATGTTGTCATGCCTTTGCAACATCTTATGAATGTTCAAATTGCAAACAGCTGCCTGGCTTGTAAGCCTCAAAAGCCATGCGCAAGTCATTGCCCGCGCCAGCAATACCACTTTCAGTTAGGCAAGGTGTTCTGTGAAAGCTGCGGGCGCCGATACAACAAGCAAGGTGAGGAAAAGTGACCGTTGAACAACTCATTGAGCAACTGAAACTGCTGCCACCACATTCCAAAGTTTCGGTCGAGGTCAAAACAGACGGTCGGTTCACCGGCCAGCCCTCGACCTTTGTCGGCGCCAAGCTCGATGACGTGCGCCAGAGCCATGGTACCGGAGTGGTATTGTCCGGATAGGCTAAGCTTAGGCATGTTAAACACGCTAGGCTTTGAATTTAATGGTTTCATGAAGGTATTAATTATGCATCCAGTTGAGGTCAGAATTACACCGGCAAGCGTGAGTAGTAGCCATGAGCTTGATCAAATATCTCAGGCTTAATCAAGAGCCGTCCGTTCAGCGGGCGGCTCTAAGCTGCAATAATAACTATTTCGCCGCCCAATGCCCGACTAAAATAGCTATCGTGTGACACATAAATAATAGCGCCTCCATATCCAGCTAAGGCCTTTTCGAGTTCTTCTATCGATGGTAAATCCAAGTGGTTGGTCGGCTCGTCGAGGATTAATAAATCTGGCTGATGACAGAGCATGGCAATCAACTGGAAGCGCGCCCGTTGACCGCCCGACAGCTTGGCTAGTGGCAACTTATAGTCGGCGACTGGATCAAATAAATAGTCAGCCATGGTTTGTCGCACCCGCTGCTGATCAAGTGGCAAATTATAATCACGAAAAACTTTCATGACGGCCTCACCCAAACTAGTGTTTAACAGACCGGTATCAATTTCCTGCTCATACACTCCAACTTTTAACTTTGGGTCGAATTCGATAGAACCGCCGTAAGTTTGGCCGCTAAATTTAACCGGCTGGCCAATTGCCGCCCGAATAGCCGTTACGAGCGTAGTTTTTCCAGCGCCATTGCGACCTTTAAACTGCAAGTGCTCACCTGGTAACAATTCACATGATACGGCTTTAAATAATGGTCCAGCGTAGCCCAAGCTTAGCCGGTCAATTCTCAGCATCCAGTTAAGCTTGGAACCATGGGTTAGACCGCTAAGCTTGATGTTTTTGGCCCGGTAGCGGTCGTAGCGATCAATGACCTTAGCCGGCAGCTGATCTTTGGACTCCTGATCGATCCAAAACTGCGGCCGGCCGACGGTGGCTTCCAGCTCCTTTAGCTGTTTTTTGAGCCGTTCCTCCATGACCACAAAGGGATTTTTCTTGTCGGCGGTGCCACCCCAGCCGGCTTTCTTGCTGCGAGCGTAGGCGATCTGCTTCTTAATATTGGCAATAGTGCGCTGGGCCACCTCGTACTGACCGATGTCGCCAACAGTTTGGGTGCTATTTTGACTCAAATAGGCGTCATAGTTGCCGTTATAGGAGTAGGCTTTGAGGTCTTTAAGCTCAATGATGCGATCAACGGCTTGCAGCACATCTCGGTCGTGGGTGATGACCGCTACGGTTTGGGGAACGGCTTGGAGCCAGGCCACAAAATTGGCTTTGGCCACATAATCCATGTGATTAGTCGGCTCATCCAGTAAAGCTAGTCCGGCACCCGACTCCATCACCTTAACTAGCTCCACAAATCGTTTTTGGCCACCGGATAGCTTAGTTAGCTGGCCTGTAGCTTGTTTTTCGGTTATCTGGAAAGCTCCTAAGGCCGCTAGAACCCGATTAGTGACATCAAAGTACCCATGAGCCGTAAAATCCTCAAGGGCCTGGCTATAGGCCTGAATTTTGGTCATATCGTGACCCATAGTCTCAGGAGAAGTATTAATAATCTGGCTCAGCCGGGCATAATCTGGGAGTTGGCTCAAAATATAATCTAGAGCCGAACCCGTAACGCCGGAGTGTTCTTGGGCCGTAGCCACAATTTTTAAGCCCCGCTGCTTGATGACTTCACCTTCGAAGTGGCTATCCTGGCCGCTGAGTACGCCAAATAGCGTCGATTTCCCAACGCCGTTACGACCAATGATGCCCACTTTTTCGCCGGGTTCCAGTTTTAAACTGAGATCCTTGAACAAAGCTTTGGCACCAATGGTTTTGGTCAGATTTTCAGCTCTAATCAGCATGGCCACCAGTTTACCATAACCTTAACTACAAAACCTTTCTTATAAAACCTATTGACGTGATTTGAGTATTATGGTAAGTTTGAGAACTTTCTGCACAAGCAGGAAGTAAATTGACAATCACAGCAAACGTCTGGAGGCAGCAGTGACCACTCCCTTTTTCCTGATTCTTGCCGGCGACTTCGACGAATACCAACTCCAAATCCTGGCCGAGGCCTATCACTCCTACGAAACCGCACCAAAGTTGCGTACAGAAGTGACTGCGGTTCCGCGAGAGCTCAGCATCCCTTGGGATGAGTTTGACATTTTGGTCGTGCTCTTCCACGGTGAATTGACCGAGGAAGTGTATGACTTTTTCCGAGGCCTCGAGATCGAGGCGGTCAAGCATAGTCAGTCATCATTCGTCAGGCAACACCGACTGCTCAAGTCGGGCATCTGGACGGTTTGGGACTCAGGTCTTGCGACCATGCGCCTCGCCGTTCAGCAAGGCATTTACAAGTAATCGGCCACTTCTCGAATCTAAGCGAGTCACCACTAGAGGAGGTGAAATGTCAGATCAACCCCAAGCTCCAGTTAACTGCGTGGCCTGTGGCGCTGAACTCCTACCAGAATTTGAGGGTAAGCCTACAGACTACCAGCTCGACAACGCCCTCTGGATCGGGTTTTTCGGTGGTTACGGCATGTTCGTCGACAATCTAGACGCAACTTGGCCCGTAAACGCCGACGAATCGCAATGGCTCAGGGACGACGACGGTGTGTTTATCCTCAATGAGGGTAAGCTTATCGATAATCCCGAATGGAGTCCGATCTACGAGGAAGCCCGCGTCTTGCCGGGGCAGCCCGCTTATGAGGCAGTCATTTGCCATGACTGTGCTCATGACTTGTGCGAAAAGGTGCCGTGGATTAAGCAGCTAATTAATCCACATGACTCCCATTCGCACTCGCACCAGCTAGACTGGACGGGCCATTCAGGCTGGGACCTGCCGCATTAATCCTGGTGATGAGCCAGGGAAGCCGCTTGGGGACGGCTTAAGGTCAGGGCTTTGGCGAAATGAGCTGGCCGCTCTATAAGCCAAAGAGTACTGCCACCCCAGAGACCATAGTGTCTCATGCTGTGATTGTCATAAGAGTCCGCAAATGCGTGTTTGCGCTGAAGAGTTCGAAAGAACGAAACTCTAATCAAATAAATTCTTAGTAGCGGGCGAAGTGAGCAAAGGCGCGGTTGGCCTCGGCCATCTTATGGGTGTCTTCGCGCTTCTTAATGGCATCACCGGTATTGTTGTAGGCATTCATTAGCTCATCAGCCAGAATTTTATCAAAGCTCTTGCCGCTCTTACTCCGGGCTGAGGTCAATATCCAGGTTAGTGCCAGGTGGGTCTTGCGATCGCCCTTAACTTCAATTGGTACTTGGTAGGTGGCTCCGCCGATGCGCTTGGCTTTGACCTGCAACACCGGAGACACATTTTTGATGGCAGTTTCGAAAACTTCAACTGGATCTTGCTTGGTTTTAGCGGCGATTTCATCAAAGGCGCCGTAAACTAGACCCTCTGCCACCCGTTTCTTGCCATCGTGCATGACTTTATTAACCATCTTGGTCACCATGACATTCTGGTACTTGATGTCTGGAGCTACTGGCCGCTTAAATGACTTGGTCTTCTTGCGCGGCATTATTTAGCCTTCTTAGCGCCGTACTGCGAGCGCCCCTGTTTACGATTGGCCACACCAGCGGCGTCCAAAGCTCCGCGCACTACGTGGTAGCGCACGCCCGGTAAGTCCTTGGGGCCGCCGCCGGCCACCAGTACCACCGAGTGTTCTTGCAGATTGTGACCAATGCCCGGAATGTAAGCTGTGACTTCCATCCCATTAGTTAGTCTCACCCGCGCAATCTTGCGCAGGGCTGAGTTTGGCTTACGCGGCGTAGCGGTTGAAACTTTGATACAAACACCGCGCTTGAAAGGTGATGGTGAGGCGTAGGTGGTGCCTTTTAAGGCATTGTAAACCCGGCCCAAGCCTGGGGTCTGACTCTTTGAACGCTTGGCCTTGCGGGGTTTTCGGATGAGTTGGTTAATTGTCGGCATATACAAGCATCTAGTTAAGCAGTTTTACCTTCTGTAGTCAACGCTTCCTTAGCTAGGGCTGGCTCACTGGTCTCAACTGCGGCCGGTGCAAAACCGGTACCAACTGGGATCAAACGTCCGATGATGACGTTCTCTTTCAGACCGCGCAGCTTGTCGACCTTGCCGCGAATGGCAGCGCCGATTAGTACCCGAGTGGTGTCTTGGAAGCTAGCGGCACTGAGGAAGGAATCGGATGATGTTGAAATCTTGGTAATCGATAGTAGTAGCTGCTCATAGGTAGCAGACTGCTTACCGGCGGCTTCCAGTTCCTGGTTTTCTTCAACCACGGCCATCTTGGTGACAATGTCCCCAGTCACAAACAGGCTATCACCCGGCTCAAGGAT
The DNA here is from genome assembly GCA_964474165.1 of uncultured Candidatus Saccharimonadales bacterium. Taxonomy (GTDB): domain Bacteria; phylum Patescibacteriota; class Saccharimonadia; order UBA4664; family DATIHN01; genus CAYYRL01. The sequence continues at coordinate 2,556 of CAYYRL010000031.1, read as the reverse complement.
TTGCACCCGTGAGAACATTTGGCGAATGATAACCTCAATGTGCTTGTCGGAAATTGGTTGACCCTGAGAGGCGTAAATAGACTGGATCTCGGCCACAATGTAGCGCTGGACGGCGGCTTCATCTTGCAGTTTGAGCATTTCTTGAAGGTTAATTGAACCTTCAGTCAAGCGTTGACCGACAGTCACGACGTCGCCAGAAGCCACTTCCAAATCTTGGTAGCTGGGCACAGTATATTCGCGCTCGGCTCCGGCCAGCTCAGTGACCTTAATCACATCCTTAGTGACTTGGACAGTGCCACCAACTTTAACTTTCAGAGCTCGCTTGCCTTCCTTGGTACTAGCTAGGACGTCGCCAGTGTTGACCTTGGCGCCAGACTTAACGGCCGGCAGCCGGTCACCAATCTCATAGTCGCGAACTTTGAGGTTAGCTGGCGTAATCTTGATGAGGTGCTTACCCGGTAGCTCTTTAATGGTGACCACGCCGTCAATTTCAGCTAGGACAGCCTGGCCTTTAGGGTTGCGGGCTTCAAAGACTTCTTCGACGCGGGGCAGACCGTAGGTGATATCTTCACCAGCCACGCCACCGCGGTGGAAGGTCTTCATCGTTAGCTGAGTGCCAGGCTCGCCAATCGATTGAGCCGCGATAACTCCCACTGGCTCACCCAGCTCAACTAGGCCGCCGCGAGCTAGATCGATGCCGTAACACTTCTGGCAGATACCCCAGTAAGTCTTGCAGCGCAGCACGCTGCGGACTCGAACTGAAGCGGCATCGCCAGAATCCAGGGTGGCCGCGATATCATCGTCAATTAATTGGCCATTCTTGACCACGGTGGCACCCTTTGAGTCCTTAACGGTTTCAGCCGCTACGCGGCCAGCCAAGCGGTAACTGAAGGCCTCACCAATGGTTTCGGATTCATGGCGAGACAAGACGCTACCTTCTTTATCGCCGCAGTCAGCTTCGGTGATAATGACGTCTTGCGATACGTCAACCAGTCGCCTGGTCAAATATCCAGATTCGGCGGTCTTCAAGGCGGTGTCAGTTAGTCCCTTGCGAGCTCCGTGGGTCGAGTTAAAGTACTCCAGGACAGAGAAGCCTTCTTTGTAGTTACTCTTAATCGGTAGCTCAATGGTGCGACCAGCCGGGTCAGCCACCAGCCCCAACATGCCAGCGATCTGATTCAGCTGCGACAGGTCGCCGTGAGCGCTAGAGCCAACAATGACACTGGCGCTGGAATTACCGGCTTCAGAGGTCAGGTGAGACTCCAAGCTAGCGGTAATGCTTTCGTTGGCTTCCTTCCAGACATCAATGGTGCGCTGGTAGCGTTCATCGTCGGTAATTAGTCCGCTACCGTACTGCTTGGAAATCTCAGCCACCTTGGTTTCGGCTTGATCGAGAATGGTTTGCTTGTCGGCCGGAATAATGAAGTCATCGACGGCAATCGAGAATCCGGACAAAGTGGCATGCTTGAAGCCAAGATCCTTGACGGCATCCACTACTACAGCGGTAACTTCTCCGCCGTAACGAGCAAAGACTTCTGCCACCACGCGGTGCAAGGCTTTTTTGGTCATGACTTCATTAACGAACTCAAAGTCATCGGGCAAAATTTCGTTAAACAGGACTCGGCCCACCGTAGTGCTGACTATCTCTCCACCAACCGGCACTCTGACGGCATCTTGAAGTCTAATACAGCCGGTTTCAAAGGCGTATATGGCTTCATTGGTATCGGCATAAGCTTTAGACTGCTTATCGCTGGTACGACCCAAAGTCAAATAGTAAGAACCTAGCACCATGTCTTTGGTGGGGTTAATCACCGGGGCGCCATCAGCTGGTTTTAATAGGTTCTTGGTTGCCAGCATGATCTGGCGGGCTTCAGTCTGAGCAGCACTTGATAGGGGTACGTGAACGGCCATTTGGTCGCCATCAAAATCGGCGTTAAAAGCCGTACAAACTAAGGGGTGTAGCTGAATGGCCTTACCCTCAATTAGCTTCGGCTGGAAGGCCTGAATACCTAGGCGGTGCAGGGTGGGAGCCCGGTTTAACAGCACATATTTGTCAGCAATGATCTCTTCCAGTGTATCCCAAACTTCGGTCCGGCCGCGTTCAATCATGCGGCTAGCGCTTTTGACGTTGTGGGCAAAATCTTTTTCGATTAGCTGTGAAATCACGAAGGGCTTAAATAGCTCTAAGGCCATCATTTTGGGCAAGCCGCATTGATACAGCTTCAAATCCGGACCGGCAATAATCACCGAGCGGCCAGAATAGTCGACGCGCTTACCGAGCAGGTTCTGGCGGAAACGACCCTGCTTGCCTTTGAGCATGTCGGATAAACTCTTGAGCTTACGACGGGTACCGGTCGAGCTGACAGCTCGCTCGCGGCGGGCGTTGTTGTCGATCAAAGCATCAACGGCTTCTTGCAGCATGCGCTTTTCATTACGCTTAATGACTTCGGGGGCATCTAGCTCCATCAGCCGCTTCCACGGGTTATTTCGGTTAAGGACGCCGCGGTAGAGGTCGTTTAGGTCAAGAACGGCAAAGCCGCAACCAACCAACTGCCC
>CAYYRL010000030.1:6491-8242 GCA_964474165.1 uncultured Candidatus Saccharimonadales bacterium | reverse complement strand
CGCGTGGCCGATGTCGCCAACCGCCCTCGTGCCGAATTCTGGTGGCACTGATCACAGGCGAATTACCCGTGTTTGGGCCTCGAATGGATTGAACTGGTGGATCGTCGACCTTTGGAGCTTCCGTGCACCAGTCGAAACGGCTCCATTCCCAAGGTCGGTTCACCCGCGGGCCTAGGCCCAGTTCCTCGGCATACATCTTCTCTCCCAGCTCCAGCCCATCGAATTTGCCAGCTTCGATTTCACCATCAGTGAAAGCGTCGGCTTGTTCGGGAGTGAAGACATACAGGGAAAGCATCTGCCCTCGCGGCAATGACACGACCACAAACTCGCGAAGATGATCTGGATATGTGGAGGTGTGTCGAATAATCCGCATACCCAGGCGCAGATCAGCAGTCAACAGTTGGCCGGGTACCGGTCGGTCATGAATGGCGTCTTCCTCATCTTCAAACATTCTGCCCCCTTCAGAGCGGGAAGAGTTGTCAAACCAGCGAAGTTATATGATTTTACAATATATTGTAAATAAATTCAATGCTCTAATGCTTGGCAGCGACCGCGCCCCAAACTGAGGTTGCGCCCGCTAGTTTCAATACCGCTGCGGCTTCGTCTAATGTGGCGCCCGTGGTCAGTACATCGTCAATTATTAAAACTCGATGATCAGAAGTATGCTTGGGACGCTTGGCCCAAAATGTGCCTTTGACTTTGGTTAGGCGTTCACTGCGCCCTGACCCCACCTGCGACTCAACTTCATAACGACCTAATAGCGGGCGATAGGGGAGACATAGTTCATTGGCTAGGCTCCTCGCGATTAACTCAGCCTGATGATAGCTGCGCTTGCGGTAGCGACTGGGTGAACCCGGAATGGCCGTCACCACATCAAAATCGGTGGGGGAGAGTAGGGGACTGATCAATTGACTAAGGGCGCTAGCGGCTGCGACTTTGCTTTCGTACTTCAAATCCCACAGCAGTTTGGTAATTATGCCGTCATAGTTAGTAGCCACGGTAGCGCCGGCCAAGTTAGAGCTTTGTAAACAACCCTCACACGTCCGGCCATCATTGTTTAGGCGATTGCACAGCGGACAGGCAGGCTGGCGGACTGGCAAGGCTGACCGGCATGTTGCGCACAACACAACACCTTGGCGCAGACAACCAACACATTCATGAGGCGCTATTAGATTAAGCAAACTATCCACGACTGGCATTCTACCAATGCTTCCTTGCTTTTGGCTTAACAGTCTGCCTATAATAAGCCAAAGGTTCAGGTTACTCAACCTGTAGCATGAAGCCTGGGAATTAATGGGAGACATTCTATGGCGCGAAAGTCAGCCGATCAGCCAGAAGACGTATTAAATGATGACGATTTCCTAGAGGGCAATGTCGAAGCCAGCGACGAATGGCTGGGCGAGAGCGAAGACCTAGAGGGCCAGCTAGCCGTCGACGTTTATCAAACTAAAGACAACATTGTGATTAAGGCTCCCATCGCCGGCGTTAAGAGCGACCAAATCGATATTAGTGTGTCCGACGACATGCTAACCCTGCGCGGTGAGCGTATTGACGAGAAGGAAGTCGACCGCGAACACTATTATGTCCAGGAATGTTATTGGGGCGCTTTCTCCCGCTCCATCATCCTGCCGGTTGCGACAGTGGCTGAAGAAGCCCAGGCCTCACTCAAGGATGGCGTGCTAACCGTTACCATCCCTAAGGCCGTCCAAGACAAAGTTAAGAAGATCAAGGTTAATCCAGTCGAATAATCC
>CAYYRL010000030.1:3685-6391 GCA_964474165.1 uncultured Candidatus Saccharimonadales bacterium | reverse complement strand
AATAAACCACCACTACCAAACAAATTTGATGAAGCACCGGTTGGCTTAGCCGCATTAACACCGTTCTCCAGAGCATCGGGTACTGCCGCCATAGACATCTGCCCCAAGGCCAAAGATGCTAAAGCCACTTCGCTTGTAAAAGCTGCCGCTTTGATTATTGATGGTCGTTTCATGGATTGATAATTACTCCTTATAGGGTTGTCTTTAGCCAGATTGTAGCAGTCCAAAATGCTTTTGTCATCATTGTTTATGACTTAGCCGCCACTGAGTTTAACCAGGACAAAGTTAACTATGGCGTAGGCCAGAGCCGCTACTACAATTCCGATGACAGCATACATAATAGTATCTTTGGCAGCAGCCGTAGCTTGAGGATTGCCAGAACTGAGCACATAGCGTAGACCGCCTATGATTACCATAATGACGGCCACGGCGCCGGTAAGGAAAATAATCGTATTAGCAATTCTTTGGAACAAGCTTCTGTCACCAAACAAATTACTGGTGCTTGAGCTCGATGGCGCGGCGCAATTGATGCCGCCATTAATCGACAAATCGCCAGGATTGCAAGCAGCCAAGGTTGGGGCACTGGTGGCAGTTAGGGCCGGCACCGCAACGGCCAGGGTTAGACTGGCCTGGATGAAGATTTTTCGCAGTTTTGGCAGCATTAGTGAATCGCTCCCAACACGTAGCGGGCAATTGCCAGCGAGCCGACAGCAATAACTACACCGATGACAGCGTAGAGGATAGTATCCTTGGCTTCCTTGGTAGCTTGGGGATTGCCGGCGCTAACCACATAGCGAAAGGCACCGACCAGGATCATGATGATAGACACAGCGCCGATAATGAAGGCAAAGACATTCACGCCCTTGGCGATGGCCCCGCCCAGAGTCCCCGATGCGAAGCCGGATCCGGGATTAGCCGTCACGGTGCCATTGTTATTAACGGTCACGCTGGCTGCAAGTTTTATATAATCAAAAATCACTTAAAGATGCCTCGTACGAAGTTTACTATAACCAATGCCAGTATGACGATAGCTAGGCCAACGATGGCATAGGTTAGTGTCCGTTTGGCCTGAGCCACGTTTTGCGGATTACCGGCCGAGATTACATATTGAAAGGCGCCGACCAAAATCATCACCAGTGCCAGGACGCCAGCCGCAAACAACAAAATACTGATGATGTTGCCAATTAGCGGAAACACCGCGTTTAGCCCTTGCTTATCGGGATGAACCCCTTGCCATAATGGTGAAGCTGCCAGCATTAGGTCACTCCCAAGAATCGTAAAATAATAAACATCAGCGCTAGTAATACTAGACCAATAACGGCGTTGGTCAAGCGCGTTTTGGCGCCTTTGACCCCCTCGGGGTTACCCTGTGAAGTTATGTACTGGATGCCGCTAATAACAATAGCCAAGACCGCCAGCGCCACGAGCAAGCGAAGGGCCCAGTTGATAACAAACTGGAGCAAAGCGTAGATTGGATTCTTATGATTGGTGCAGTTTAACTTCAGGCCTGGCGTCGAAGTTTTGGGACAACCATTGGCACCCACGGCGGTTGAACCGCTACCAGCACTAACATCATTAATTGAAAACGGTGGCGGAGCATCATCTGGGGCATCCGGATTTGCTTCCACCTTGGAATAGTCTACCTGATTATTAACCGCGTAAAAGCACTTCTTGCTACCGCCGGTTTTTTGGACCTTGGACACAGCGTCGACTGGACCCCGGGAGTCAATTTTCTTGGAGGGGCAATTACCGCTACTCGGTGCCGATGTCAGCACATAGGCGCTGCTGTCACTAGCTAGCTGCAAGCAAACAATCTTACCGTCAAATTCGGCACCAAATTGGGCCGCGTCCAGCATGCGGTAATCACCACTGCGGCACGACTTGGCAGTATAAGCAATGCTGTTAGCCGCCCGAACTGGTGCAGGCTTAGCAAGTAGCGCTATGCCTAGAGCCATTACGGCTAGGCTAAGCGGCAGAGTAAGGCGCAGTTTCATTGCCCTGATTCTATCTGATGGCTAGCAAGCCGTCAAAAAAAGCCTAGCGTTTTTATAAGCATCACCTTTACAGATCTGGTTTTTTCAGGTATGATGGCTGATTCGTCATGAGCACTGTCATGAAAAAATTACTGTCCAAAATTTGGAAACCGATAGCCGCCAGCGCCGCTGGAGCCTTGCTATTGGTACCGGGACTGGCTGCCGCTGCCGCTCCCAATTATCACTGGCAAAGTACTAGCCGCACCACCATCATCCAAACATTGGACGGCGGTAATCAAGTCAATTTCGCTGGCGGCCCAGGCTCAGGTGATAAAGTCTTTACCGCTCATGGTTCTATTACATGTGATAACGGTAAGGCTGCTACCGGCGCCAATACCATTACCGTTACCGCACCAAATTATGCCTCAAAGGGTGACCCAACGATTGGTACCCTTGATGATGGCTGCCCCGATAACGGCACTGACAGCGTAAATATTTATGCTACCAAAGCCGAGGCGGCCAGCGCTCCAACCGCTGACGGCACGGAAACTACCTGCAAGGGCGGCGCGCTGAGTTATGTTTTGTGCCCAGTCTACAGTTGGATCCTAAGCTCAATTCAAACCGTCGAGCAAAAAGTGATTATCCCGTTCCTCGAAATCACTCCGATTTCGACCCAAACCAATTCGCCGACCTATTTGATTTGGCAACAGTTCCGCAACCTGGCCAACATTGG
>CAYYRL010000030.1:0-3585 GCA_964474165.1 uncultured Candidatus Saccharimonadales bacterium | reverse complement strand
CCAATTCGCCGACCTATTTGATTTGGCAACAGTTCCGCAACCTGGCCAACATTGGCTTCATCATAGCCTTTCTGGTCATCATCTTTGCTAGCGTCCTGTCGATCAACCTCGATAATTATTCTCTGAAAAAACTGCTACCGCGGCTGGTGATGGCTGCCATTGCCGTCCAGTTTTCCTACATCTTTGTGGCCTTTGCGGTCGACGTCACCAACATTATCGGCGCTGGTCTCCAGAGTTTAATCCTGGCACCGCTGGCTGGCCAAACCACCGTCGTGATTGATAATTTTGCCGGTGGTGTCTTCATCGCGGCCGGCGTAGCGGCTGCGGTGGCAGCGGCTGGCGGCATCATTAGTGGCAGCATCCTGGTGCTGCTAATCGCCGCTTTCTTTGCCGTTATTGGGGTGTTTGTGACCCTAGTGGCCCGCCAAATTCTGATCACGCTGCTGCTAGTTATTGGCCCCTTAGCCTTCGTGGCTTGGATTCTGCCCAATACCGAGCACTTGTTCAAAATGTGGCGAACCACCTTGCTGCGCTTACTCATGATGTACCCTATGATCGTGTTGCTATTTACTAGCGGTAAGCTGTTTAGTACGGCAGCCGCCACCGGTGCTGGTGGGGGAGCAGCCAATTCCACTATCCGCTCACTGGTCAGTATTGTGGCCGGGCTCATTCCGCTATTCTTTATCCCTTGGACCTTTAAGTACGCCGGCTCGGCCCTCATCACCATCAATGGTTGGGTTGATAGCGTCACCAGGGGCACCAAATCTCGGGTTGAAAGCTCGGCTGGTTACGAGCGGCTCAAGACCCGAACCCAGCAGCGCAAGATCGAACTAGCCGCCGGCCAGAAGGTGAAGGGCTTTGGTTATGTCACCGGCAACCGGGCAGTGGCTCAGCTGGGCCGCGGCATGGTGCCGCTCTCGCCGACCCAGGCCAGGACCCAAAACGTGCGGGCCATGGTAGCTTTCAATAATAATGCCAACACCTGGAAGAAACGCCTGGACGACGAAAACATGACTTATGAGGGTGTGTCCTACCTCAGTCTGGGTAATAGCTGGTACAACAAGGAGCGCACCGACATCCAAACTAAGATTAACGCTGCCCGCACCAGTGGCAATACCGCTGAGCTGGCCGTTCAAAACGAAGCTATGAACCGGCTGACCCGCGGTAAGACCGAGGCTGATCGCTACTTTGATAATACCGCCGCCCGGGCTGCCGCCGCTTTGAAGCGCGCCGAGATGAAAGTGGCTAGTGACGATGACCGCGTCCAATTGCTCGACTACACCAAGCCCACGGCGGCTGGCGATTTTGTGGCCCGCCAAATGTGGGGCCGGGTCAAGGAAGGCGCCCGCGACACCAACGTGCACCTGGCCTATACCGACGTCAAAGGCAACTTGGACGCGGTCGAACTGCGTAAGTACGTGGCCCGTAAGACTCAAGGTGCTTGGACTGAGTATTCAAACGACGCCATCAAGGCCATGGATCAATCCAATATTCTCAGCGATTTGGCCAAGACCCAAGCTACCCGCCAAACCCTGATCAACATTCTGTCTCACACCGGCGGGCCTAGTATTGGTGCTGAGCAGCAGGACATCATTCGCAAGGTGTTGAAGGCCAATCCCTATCCTGGTCCCAAATCTGATATTAAGGACGACGTTTAACTCCTTAATCTGGTAGGTATTGACAAATTGGCAGTTTCTTGATAGAATGCTGCTTCAATATCCGCCTAGGCGGATTGCACCCCACATCAAGGAGAATCATGACGACCACCGAGGTCCCCGTGTCCCAACCCGACCAGGCGGCCTCCGAGTCGTCGCCTCCCCAGCCCAGCATCCCCTGGATGAAAATCCTGGGCGTGATCACCTCGTTCCTGCTCATCACCGCCATCGCCATTGCCATTTCGGTATTGGCTGGCGGCAAGGATCAGCAGGTTGTAGTGGTGAGCCCGGCCCTCAGCGCCACCCAACCCGAATCCCAGACGCCCAGTGCGCCGTCGGAATCCGACACTCCGGCCCTGGCCATCGGTACGGATCAACCGTCCGACGGCATCTGCAGTACGCCGGCCCCAGACTCATCCGTCTCCGACGGGCGGGCCATCATCCAAGGTTGGTTGCAAGCTTGGGTCCGTGGCTGTCTGCCCGGAACCTCGCCCTACCCGGCGGCCGGCGAGGTTCAGCTGCAATGCTGGGGCCTAGCCCCCGGAGAAGCCAGCACCTACCTCGCCGACTACACCGTCGCTGGAGACAGCACGGACAGCGGCGGCTACAGCGTCCAAGTGGAGCTGAGCGCCGAGAGCGGGACCTGGCAGGCTGCCAGCCAGCCCAGTTTCTCCGACCTCGGCAACGCCGGCTTCACCCTGGATGGCAACTGCCAACCTTGAGGGAGCAGCGGGCCCCGGAGCAATTCGCTCCGGGGCCTTTTCGTTTTATAAACCATTACCGCCTGGTGCTGATTACTAACTACTGACTACTCACTACTGATGTAGTACCATAAGCAGTATGAAGGTGTCTGGTAGAGTGAGCCGATACCGGCTATTTGCTGTCCTAGCCGTTTATGCTATTGGCTTCGTGACGCCGTTTTTCGTAACGGTCACCCCAGTCAAAGCCGCCGTACCATCGCAGTTTAACGGTGGTAGTTGGCAGTTCCTCGACCGCACCCACATTGCCTTCATCAAAGCTGGCAACCAGGTCTTCCAGGGAGTCGACGCCGGTATCGATCGCACAATTGAATATGGCTACTTTCCTCCAGAGCAGTTATCAAAGGCAGCCGGTGGCGTTTGCGACCTCAGGGTAACCTCAAAGCTCACCAGCGGCGCTTGGGACAATAGTCAGTCCGACCTCCAGACCATTACTCTGAACGAAAGGGGGCTTAACCAGATCACTGTTCACTGGAGCAAACAGTCTGATCCACCGGAATCTAAGTGTGTTAAACAGCCTGACTTTACTACCTCAATCGGCAATCTAGCCAACTTTAATGTGGTTTACAGCTGGATCAGCCAGAACGAAATCCAGCGGATTGATTCGGCCGACAATCAGGTTTATAAAAACTCTGGCAAGACTGTAAATTACCCATTCCCGGCCGGTGAAGGCAAGGCCAGCGTGCCGTCCACTCTCTACCTGCGCGAGAATGAAAACGGTTGCACTGACTTTATAATCATTCCCAAGAGTGGTGTAGGACTGGCTGGCGATAATCAGTTTGCATACTATGAGGAGATAGATTCTAACGGCCACGGCGGTGATAGCACCTACCCCGGAGACAGTTCGATTGATTGCAAAATTGTGGTTAGCGGTGCCCGGAAGAATGCCGCCTACATCACAGTTGGCCGCTACACTGTTACCCGCGATGTGCCAGATAGCGGGCCCAGAGGGAAGGCCGACGAACCCAACTGCCCAGTTGTAAACACAATATCGTTCATCGTTTGCCCGTTTATTCAAGTGGCCAACGACTTTTATGGCAAAGTCAAAGAAGTAACGGTCGATCTTCTCAATAATGGCACCCTAGATACCTCAAGCAAAAACGTTGCCAACGCCAAAAAGGTCCATGATTCTTTCAAAAACATGACCAATATTCTGTTTGTTCTTATTTTCT
>CAYYRL010000029.1:0-8314 GCA_964474165.1 uncultured Candidatus Saccharimonadales bacterium | reverse complement strand
AAACAGCTACCACTTCTGGGCCGAAGATCTTGGGGCGGTAGAGGTCGCTCATGCTGCCAGCGTAGCATGCCCTGGTCATTCCCTCTAGACAACGATATAATTGGTGGCTGAATCTGGAGAGGTCGCATAGAGGCCTAGTGCGCTCGCTTGGAAAGCGGGTATACTCGCAAGGGTATCGAGGGTTCGAATCCCTCCCTCTCCGCCAGAATTTTATTAATTGCTGAAATTTCTGACAAAATTGCTACTTGGTACAGCCACAACCCGGCAAGGTTTGCGTAATAGTGGCAGTCTGATTACCATAAGAGGGATGGTGAGGAAGAAAAATTTATTAACTGAAATCGTTGAAGCCCCGGCCGATGCTCTGGATAAAACCTTGGCCGAAGGCACCAAAGTGGCGACTGAAGTTTCCAATGTCAAAATCTTGAAACGCGGTCGTGATTTCTGGCACACTCTGGGGCCAGGGTTAACTACCGGCGCCAGCGACGATGATCCCTCAGGTATTGCCACTTACTCACAGGCCGGGGCTCAATACGGTTATAAACTGTTGTGGTTTGCGGCCTTTACCTTCCCGCTGATGGCTGTGGTCCAAGAGATGTGCGCTCGCATTGGTTTAGTTACTGGCCGGGGCCTAGCCGGCAACATTCGATTGCATTTCCCGCGCTGGGTCATCTATACCGCGACTTTGCTGCTGTTTGCGGCCAATGCTTTTAACATCGGCGCCGACCTGGGGGCTATGGCCAAGGGAGCCCAGCTATTGGCACCGCACTGGAATTTCTCGCTGCTGGTAGTTGGTTTCGCAGTGCTCAGTTTGGGACTTCAGATTTTTACGCCCTATGAGAGATACGCCAAGTATCTCAAGTGGCTGGCTCTGGTGCTGCTGGCCTACATTGCTTCAGCCATACTGGCCCATTTGAACTGGGGCCATGTCATGAGTCAGGCCTTTGTGCCTCATATTGAGGCCAGTAAAGAACAGCTGCTACTAATCTGCGCCCTGCTTGGTACCACTATTTCACCATATCTGTTCTTTTGGCAGACCTCGCAAGAAGTTGAGGAAAAGATTGTCTTGGGCCAAACCACACTGGCCTCTAGGCGCGGAACAAATCCGGCTGAGCTCAAGCGCATGCGCACTGATGTCTGGAGCGGTATGTTTCTGTCCAACATCGTTATGTTCTTCATCATAGCGGCTTGTGGCGGTATCTTGTTCCCCCACGGCATCACTCAGATTAATTCGGCGGCTCAGGCCGCTGAAGCTTTGCGGCCGTTTGCTGGCGACGCTACCTACTGGCTATTTGCCGCTGGTATCATCGGCACTGGACTGCTAGCTATCCCAGTCTTAGCCGGTTCCAGCTCCTATGCCTTCGCTGAGAGCTTTAAGCTTAAGGAGGGCCTATATCGCAACCTCAAGCAAGCTCACGCCTTCTACGGCATTATGATTATTTCGCTGCTACTCGGCCTAAGCCTAAACTTCATCGGCCTGGATCCAATCAAGGCTCTAATTTATTCAGCCGTAGTTAATGGTCTGGTAGCCCCAGTTATTTTGCTACTGATTGTCTTAATTAGCTCCAACCATCATGTGATGGGGGAGTGGGTCAACAAACCGGGCATCAAAGCTATCGGCTGGGCTGTCACCGGACTAATGGTGGTATCGGGCCTCGGAGCTATTCTGGCGCTGTTTTAAGATTTGGGCTGTTGACCAAAATTTAGGCGTATTGTGACGTTACTTCTGTTAGCCAGACGGTTGTTCCGCGGTTCTTAGTTGACATAATGGCTCAGTCCCGAACCACGACCTCGAGGTTTCAGTATGGATCAATTTGAGCAGTTGCAAGCCTTAGCGCAGGCTTGTCAGGAGGCAGCAGACTCGGCAGCCGTTCTGCCAGAGTGGACGCTGTGGAACCGGCTGGTAGAAGTCTGGGATTCTGTGCAGGGGCTCAGGGTCAGGGTTCAAGCCAAGGCTGCCACCGATTGGCACTGTCCGGTTGATGACGGTGTTGATTCGGGGTGGGTGGTTGACGGCTTTGACGACTGGCATGAGGGGGTGCTGTTTGAACTGCGTCGTCACCCTTGGATACTAGGAGTGGATGGTCTCGACTGGTATCCACAGATAGCCATGGTGTTGATTGATGGTGCATATAAAGAGCACTTGCTGCCTTTGACTAGGCTCAGTCCGCACAAATGTGAGCTGTTCTAGCGGCTCAAGGCCTCGGATTTATTCCGAGGCTTTTCTTTTTGCTTAAGCTGTAAGATAGCTTAATGACTCTTGAGGTCCGCTTGTTACAATAGCGGCGTAATAAGGGGGAGGTCATGAATGACTTAGGGAGTGATGTGGTGACACTGCTAAAGCAGGATCATCGCAACATACGTCAAATGTTTAAGGACATGCGATCTGAGCCGTTGCGAAGGGACCGGTTTCAAGAAATAGTTAAGTACATAGTGACTCATGAAGTTGCCGAAGAAGAAGTCGTTTATCCGGCTGTGCGCCGGCTGGAAGGCGGCAAAGCCATCGCCGATGAGCGGATTAAGGAGCAAGCCATGGCCGAGGAAGAGCTAAGAGATATGGAAAAGATGAGCACTGAAGAATTTGCCAATGAACTAGCTCAGCTGGAGCGAGACGTTTTGGAACACGCCGAACTGGAAGAAGCTACTGCCTTTGCCATGCTGAGGGAGCAGCTTGATACTGACGAGCTGATGAAGCTTGGCCGACGCTATCAAATGGCTAAACAAGCGGCGCCCACCCATCCACACCCGCACGCACCCAACACGCCGCCCGGCAATGTTTTCTTGGGGCCAATCGTGGCCTTGGTCGATAACATCCGCGACGCGGTCAAGAGACGCTGATATCATGGAGGCATGGAGCGATTAAATGGCGTTGCAACCGAGCGTGTTAAGGAGCAAACCGGCAAAGGCTGGGCTGAGTGGATCGAGTGGTTGGATCAGCAGGGTGCGGCTGATCTGGACCATCGGGGCATTGCTAATTTGGTTTATGCGCAAACTGCGAAGGGCTGGTGGAGTCAGAATGTAACCGTTGGCTATGAACAAGCTAAGGGCCGGCGAGTCCGCCATCAAGCGGCGGATGGCTTTCAAGTTAGCGTCAGCAAAACTTATGACCGGCCGTTATCCAAAGTCTTTCGGGCCTGGGATGTTGAACTAAAAAAGTGGTACAACGGTCCGGCCTTTTCGGTTACCACCAATAATCATGACAAGAACATTCGCGCCAAATTTGATGATGGCAGCTTATTAGCGGTCGGTTTTGACACCACCAAGAGCGGCAAGACCCAAGTTGCCATGGAAGTCAGTAAACTGGGCTCTGTGACGGCCACCGAGGCAGCTCGACGAACCTGGAAGCAGCAACTAGAGCAGCTAGCTGAGTTTTTGAAATGACGGCGGCTGAAGTTCGAACTGCACTTAAATCTGTTTCGACTCCAGAGAAGGCTAAGGCATCAGCATGGTTTTTTAAAACCGGTCCCGGCCAGTATGGCGAAGGAGATCAGTTTATTGGGGTGACTCTGCCAGAGCAGCGCAAAATCGCGCGACAGTTTAAGGAGCTGAGTCTAGCCGAGATTGAGAAACTTTTGGCCAGTCCGATCCATGAACACCGGATGACTGGCATTATTATTCTAGTCGGGAAGTATCAGCGATCTGACCCATCGACACAGAAGGAAATCGCCAGTTTTTATCATAAGCATCGCGTCTGCGTGAACAATTGGGATTTGGTGGATTCTTCGGCTTCCCAGATCTTGGGCAATTACCTCACTAATCATTCTCGAGCAGTTTTATATCGACTGGCCAAATCACGGTCAATTTGGGACCGCCGCATTGCTGTCATCGCCACCTCGGCTTGGATTCGTCGCAGCGATCCGACTGACGCCTTTGCCATCATCGACTTACTAATGACTGACACCCACGATTTAATACATAAAGCCTGTGGTTGGATGTTGCGTGATGTCGGCAAATACTGTGGCCGTCAGGTGCTTCAAGGGTACCTGGACACCAGATACAAAACCATGCCACGGACTATGCTGCGCTATGCTATCGAACACTTTGAGCCAGAAGTGCGCCAACGTTACCTCAATGGCTTGGTTTAAGAATAGTTTTAAGTGTAAACTCTAGCCAAGTTGGCAATTGCCAATCGTTCGTTGAAGGCAAGGGGAGATCATTGTACTGGCAGCTTTCAAGCGGCTTGTTCGTAGTAGTGGCAGTGGTTTTCATTGTCATTATTCGCACCGATAAGGAGATTCCGCTCTTGATTCCGGTGGGAATCATCATGAGCCTGGTGTCGCTAATCGGCTTAGCTGCAGCAATTTTGGCAACTCTCAGTAGCCCGATCCTGGTGAAGATACCGGGTCTGCTGCTAATTGTGGGCTTTGCACTCAGTCTGGCCCTGTTTGGTCTGACCGCCATCGTCAACTGCCGAGAAGCCGGCCAAGCTCGACGGGTGAGGAGGTAGCCATGAACTCAATACTACTAGGGATGGCAATCGGACTGATGGTGGTTGTGATTGTGGGCTCATTTCTGGGCATTTTGTCCATCCTCTGGGACGGCGTACACCTGATCTTTAGCGGTCTGAGAATCATGGCCTTGAGCCCAGAAATGCCGCATGGACCGTCGATGAGCCTACAAGGCGCCCACAAAGTGCTGCGTGGCATGCTGCTGATGACTGGCTATTGCTGGCTTTTCGCTATTCTCTTTCCCGATCTACGAGCGATGGGTCTGGCAGTTGGCGCGTTGGCTGTAGCATTGGGGGCAAGCTGTGAGTTTGCGATCTGGTATTACCTGAGGTCGAAGTTTCCCATCGACCAACCCGGTAACTAGTGCCATGAGTCATTGATTCATGGCACTGTTCTTTTCCGGTAAAATAGATTCTATGACCGCCGCTACACCAGCCGGATACTCGGGAACCCCCTTGGCCAAGAAGCTGGGTATTAAGCCGGGGATCAATATAGTTATGCGAGCGCCGGCCGGGTATGAGGAGCTGCTAGATTTGGATACTGATATTGTTCTTACTAAGCGCCTAGAGCCCAAGGCCAACTTTATCCAAGTATTCTTTAGCTCGAAGCGGCGACTGGATAATGACTTTGAAGTCCTAGCCAAGAACCTTGCGAGTGATGGAATGTTATGGATTTCTTGGCCCAAAAAAACCTCGAAAATGGAAACTGATTTAGACGAAAACCTGGTTCGTAAAATCGGTTTGGATCACGGTTTAGTGGACGTCAAAATTGCGGCCATCGATGATGACTGGAGCGGGCTGAAGTTTGTTTACCGCTTGAAAGACAGGTAAACTAACAGCCAATGTTTGAATCGCTTCACAACCACACCCTAGACTCCGATGGCACTTTGACGCACCTAGAAATGCTGGAGCAATCTGAGCGGCTGGGCTATGGCGTCATGGCCATCACCGATCACGACCTGGTGCCCAAGCCAGAAACTTTGAAGCAACTGCGAGATTATTCTGGTCCGGTAAAGTGGCTGGTGGGCACGGAACTTTCCACTGGTCTACCTGAGTCTATGGGCGGGGTCGACAAGGGCATGCTTCACGTCTTAGGGCTTTTTATCGACCCGACTAGCCAGCCATTGGTCGACCACTTACAAAAGCTAGAGGCCAGCCGCACCGAGCGCATGAAGCATATGGTGAAACATCTGCAGTCGGTAGGATTCAAAATTAGTGAAGACGACGTGCGAGCTGTAGCTGGGGATAGCATTATCGGTAGCCCGCACGTAGTCAAAGCGGTGCAAAACCATCCCGAGAATCTAGAAATGGAAAAGAAACTTCTCAAGGAGATGGAGATTGAGGCCAAGACCAACGAAGAGGTTAAAGCTAAGTTTGATGAAATGGTAACGGCTGGAGCAATTCAATACCCCTACCGCCTGTACATGAAAGCCTCTAGCTTCATTCCGATGCCCAGAGCCGATTCCCACGTCATCCTGCGAACGCTAGACGAAAGTGTCAAACTCATTCGCGACGCCGGCGGCATTGCCGTACTGGCTCACTGGTTCTTTCATACTCGGTTCTACAAGCCCGAGCGCTTGGAGGAGACAGTTAAGAATGGTTTATTGGATGGCTTGGAAACCGCAGCTGACAATACGACGTTCGATGGCAATGTCGATACCGAAGTGGCGTATATGCGTGAGCTGGTGGAACGCTACAATTTGATAGAAACCGTCGGCTGTGACTCTCACTACGTGGCCGATTTAGAACATTATGTGCAAACTGACGCCGCCCAGCGTTCAATCGGCCAGACCCAAAAGATTATTGATCGTATCAAACCCAACCTGGAGTGGAGTAATTTCTAAGCGGGTCGTCATTGCCCACGGCTGGGCTGATGATCCGACCAGGGGCTGGATTGTCTGGCTGGTCCAGCAGCTACAGAGACAGGGGATCGAAGCCATAGCTCCGCAGTTTCCAAATCCCAAAACCCCCGACATTCCAGCCTGGCTGCAGACATTGAATGAGGCTATTGGCCAGCCAGATGATGAGCTGGTTTTAGTCGGTCACTCGCTAGGCTGCCTAATTGCCTGCAAATATCTGGCGGACGCTGATAACCAAATCGCTGGTCTAGTGCTGGTGGCCGGCATGACTACAACTCAATCTTGGCAGCCGCCAGGTTTGTACCCCTTGGACTGGGACAAAGTCAAAGGCCAGGCCGCCCAGCGCATTTGTATTTATTCCGATGATGACGACAAAGTCGAGCCGGCTCGGACCAAGGAGCTGGCTAATTTAATCGATGCTGAGCTGGTTAGCGATCCCGGTAAGGGACATTTTGCTGGCATCCAAGGTTGCAGCCAGCTGCCTTCAGCTCTGCAAGCTGTACTTAGCTGCTATAATCTGAAGTAAGCCAAGCGTCTCAAGGTGAGGGGGAGTCTGGCTAATGTCTATTGGCCGTTTCATCGAAATGAAGCCAGAAGAGAAGCAGCCGGTCTGGAAGATCATTCGTGATAACTGCGTCACGGTAGTTAACCACCTCAGGCTGCGTCCGCAAGAGCGCCGTCAGCTGCTCAAGATGCCAAATTACAAGACCGTGAGCGACATGCGAAAGCTGTTTGCCAAGCCAACTTGGCCCAAGGAACTCGGGCTGCTGGTGGCTTCACGGTTAGGTATTCCGGAGGATGTGGTAACCAGTAGTGACCCAGTGGT
This sequence comes from uncultured Candidatus Saccharimonadales bacterium, assembly GCA_964474165.1. GTDB lineage: Bacteria > Patescibacteriota > Saccharimonadia > UBA4664 > DATIHN01 > CAYYRL01. The sequence continues at coordinate 1,185 of CAYYRL010000029.1, read as the reverse complement.
CATCGGGGAATTCTTGAATACGTTGCCCCAACCCCCCGAGATCGTAGTGCCGGATTTGCCACGACAGCCGCGGCTAATCCAACCAACAGTGAAGCCCTTCGTACTGGAACCAGGCAAGCGCTACATTCGCGAGCCCTACACCCGCGAAACTGTGGAAATGACAGATGCCAATACTCCGTGGTTCCTGCGCAGTCCCGACGAATCAAATCCGGCGGCAGAATACTACGAACTCCTGGCTGCAGCCAGTGAAACGGCGTTGCCTGATGTAACCGAGTTCGTAGCCAAGCGCAAAGAGCGTCACCGGCAGTACGGCGATGGGAGTGAATTTCCCAGGGAGAGCCCGTACCTTTAGGCGGAACTTCACGGTTCCGCCTAATTCATTTGACACCCAAACAAAAACCGAATATGCTGTAACCATGAGGTTCACTATGATCCAAACTGATAATTACTAAACCCGTCTTCGGACGGGTTTTTTGGACCTCTAGCTCCTTGCCAACTTAGCTAGCGAGAGGACGGAATGACTGAGCTCATTGACTGGACGTTCACCGTTGAAATCGATTACCCATCCGAGTACTTTCCATTGCCAGGGCTAGTTCACACCATGCTTGGTTGCAAACTACTCGGGCGGGGATTGGTAATTCTGGAGCGGACTGACCAAGAGATGCTAGTTATGATCTTTGCCGTAGCAGCGCCAAACGAAAGTGAGGCCGAAAGCATTGGTTTGAACCTAGCCAACCAAGCTCTGCGCCATTGCGGCTTGCCCGGCATTACCAGCCATCGAACCATTTTGGAGAAAGACGAAGAGTTAATGAATTGGTTTATGGACAATGCCAACGTTCAAGAATTAGAAGGTTATCGTCAAACTCTGGAGCGCTGGCGCTCACGCTATAACTAAGTTCCCGGCTCTGTGGCGAAGGTTCTACGGAGCCTTCACCCGGTGGAGGCCAGATTGCCCTTCCTGGTACAATTGAACAATGGATGAGGTAGCCGAGGTAAAGGCTAGGTTAGGTGTGGCTGACATTGTGGGGGGATACATCCCGCTCAAGCAAGCCGGCCGCAATATGAAGGCGCCGTGCCCGTTTCATAACGAAAAGACGGCTAGCTTTATGGTTAGCCCAGAGAAGGGTATTTGGCACTGCTTTGGTTGTGGCCAGGGCGGCGACATCTTTAAGTTCGTGATGATGA
>CAYYRL010000028.1:0-8561 GCA_964474165.1 uncultured Candidatus Saccharimonadales bacterium | reverse complement strand
AGGTAACGTGTTGGTGTTCTTTGTGCCGGAACTTGGCTTGGCACCGCGTGGAATTCCGCCGCCGCGAATTCGACTACTTCGTGGTCGACGAAAGTAACCATAGCCCGGCGGTTACGTATCTGACCACGCTCAAGTACTTCCAGGCCAAGTTCGTACTTGCGATTACTGCAACACCAGATCGAATGGACTTGCAGGATATTCGCGACATCTATGGCAAAGAAGTCTATAACATGCCGCTCGAAGTGGCTTTGCGTGAAGGACTTCTGACGCCGGTGGACTATCGGGTAATGACCGATGAGCTCCATTACAAGCGCGTGCTCGATACGCCAATTGGAAAACTGAGCATTCGCCAACTGAACAAGCTGATCTTTATCAAAAGGCGTGACGACGAAATCGTACGTCTCATCCAAGAAAGGATTAGTGAGGTCAGACGGCCAAGAATGGTCATTTTCTGTCCTCGGACGGTATACTGTGACCAACTGGCGCCCAAGATCCCTGGTGCGCTTCCGATTCACTCTCGGCTCTCAATCAGAGAGCAGCGAGAGCGACTTCAAGCTTTCCGAGAGGGCAAGCTCAACACCATTCTGACTGTCGATAAGTTCAACGAAGGGATCGACATACCAGACGCAAATGTCATCGTTTTCCTTCGTTCAACCGCATCGAGGACGATTTTCTTTCAACAGCTCGGTCGTGGACTGCGCCAGAAGAAAGGGAAGAAGCAGGTATTGGTGCTCGATTTCGTGGCCAGCTGGGAACGGCTTGCCACGATTGACTACCTCTGGCGAACAGCCCAAAAGGGTGGCCCGAGTGGGCCGACCGAGGAACCAGTAGTAGTGCAAGGTGGCCACTTCGAGTTTACTGAGGCGGCCCGTGATGTACTTGATCTAATCGAGCGGATTAAGGGCGGTTACACCCGCGAAGAACTGATCCAACAACTTCAAGACTTGGGCGAAAAGCTGGGTCATCAACCAATGCTGAAGGACGTAGCTGACGCCAGTCGCCTGGCTCAGACAGCTCCGCCGCACTCGTTCTACAAGCTATTTGGTTCTTTCAGCAAGGCCTTACTAGCTGCAGGATTTAAGCCCAACCGCTATGGTGACTGGTCTGACCAAGAGATTTTGGATCAGCTTGGTTCGCTGTATGCTGAGCTGAAGCGGCCACTCCTAACCCATGATGTCACCGTTGCGTCCAGGGCCAAGAAGATTGTAAGTTTGCCGCTCATCTTGCGTAGATTCGGATCGTTCAACAACGCCTTGCGCCTGGCTGGACTACCGGTTCGCGGTAAGGATTATCGACGACGCACCAGTGCTGAAATGTTAAGCGACCTCAATCATTTGGCAGATCTCCTTGGGCGAGTGCCGCGATATTCTGACATCCAAAGAGCCAGTACCCAAGGGCTTTGTGCCGGGACAACGGTTTACACTAAGCGTTTCGAATCTATTGACAAGGCACTAAAGAAGGCCGGCCTAACAGTAGTTAGCAGGCAAGCCAAGACACCCGAGGAAATGCTGAAACAGCTTAGGCAGTTCAGCCGCTATCTCGGGCGAGTTCCATCACAAGCGGATATAGCCATCTATGCCCGAGAAAATCGGACCCCATCGAATGCCGTAATTAGAAGGACATTCGGAACCCTAACAAGTGCGCTTGTGGCAGCTGGGCTCAAGGAGGTGCATGAAAAGCCGACCAAGGAAGTCTTAAAAGCCGAGCTGGTTGCTTTGAGCAAGGATCTCGGAAGAGTTCCTAGTCAGCGGGACGTTAACTCAGCTGCCAATACAGGTAAGGTTCACAGAAGCCATATCTATGCAGCAGAGTTCGGAACGTTGACCGAAGCAGTCATTGCCTCAGGCCTGAGACCACGAAAGACAAGGGCCTACTTGATCGCTTACCTAAAGGATCTCCAGATAAAGCTTGGCCGGCCTCCTACCTTTGTGGATGTTGATGCGGACCGCAGGGAGAATGGTGGTCCCGGTACCCGGCCATACATCAAGATCTTCGGTACATTTACGGAAGCCAAGTTGAGAGCTGGCATTCAGACGGTTGTTCGGCGCCGGATGTCAACCAAGAAGGATGTCACGCTTGGTCTGCGGGAGCTGGCAAAAAAACTTGGCCGTACCCCTACTTCAGCCGAGGCGTTTGAGCAGGTGGCTCCTTCAAGCGCGTTCAAAGCCTTCTTTGGTTCCTATACAGCTGCAGTAAAGGCAGTAGGTCTAAAACCGCTTTCGCGCAAGTGGTACGACCGCGACGAACTGATTGCCCACATCAAGAAGCAGGCAAAGGAGCTGGGTAGAACACCTCGCCTAAGAGATATCAAGGAGGTAGAAGGCCCAGGTGCAATGGCATACAAATCCACCTTTGGTTCATGGAGCAATGCACTGAAGGCGGCAGGGTACGAACCGGACGGTCGGGGCTATTACCCCCGCAAGCCGAAAAAATAACTCCATCAACGAGGGCTCGGGAAACCGAGCCCTCATTTCATTAATCAGATATAATAAAATTGTTCCGAAGTAGGGAGGGAATTTGGCAATTACTCGCGAAGAGATGTGGAGGCAAGCAGAAGAGGCCTGCCGACACGCCGAGCAAATTCCATCAGGCTCGAGAGCCGTCATTGATGCCAAATATCGCGATGTCGAGGAGAGGGCAGCCGAACGCGAGCGCAAGAAGCGCGTGATCGATCTTTAATACCTCAAGTCTGGAGCGGATATGACCGACGAAGAGATGAAAGCCTTGGAAGAGCGAGTCATAGCTGACGCGGTTGCGAGTCACGAAGCCCTACCGGAGTGGCGCCGACGAGAGCTGGAGTACGGGCTCGAGCAAGTTGCGCGTCGTGCCGAACGCCAACGATGTACAAACCATTACGGGTTTTATCACCCGGAGGTGCTTAGGCGCTAAGTAAAACAAAGCGGCCCAGGGGTAAACCTCGGGGCCGCTCTCGCATGTTTATTGTTTAAGCATTGTTTCATGCCCGGAAAAAACAAATAGTCCGAACTTCCAACACCTTTTGGAGCCAAAGTACCTATGCTTAAACGATCTGAATAGGTCGTTTTTTTATTCCCAACGGGCGTACAATTATGTCGGAGGATCTTAGCATGATGAATGACTGGGCCTTTGACCATGGCAGTATGATGGGCAGTACCGGTGTTTGGGGTGTGCTGCTCTGGTTGGTGCTATTTATAGATTTATTACTTATTGGCATCTGGCTTTGGCAGCATATAACAAAGAAATAACCTTGGATAATCATCACCAGGAACATGACAAACATGCTGGCCACTCGGTAGCCATGTTTCGGGATAAATTTTGGGTTAGTTTAGTGCTAACTATTCCAGTAATGGTTTATTCCGATACCATCCAACGCTGGCTTCACTTTACCCCGCCAACGTTTCCTGGTTCCAGCAATGTACCTGTAATCTTTGCTACCATTATCTTTTTCTATGGCGGATTGGTCTTCATTCGTGGCGGCATAAGCGAATTAAAGTCCAAACAGCCAGGCATGATGACGCTAATTAGTCTAGCCATCCTGACGGCCTACCTCTACAGCCTAGCAACTTTATTCTTAATCAACGGTGAGGGCTTCTTCTGGGAGCTAGCTTCTCTTATTACCATTATGCTTCTGGGGCATTGGCTGGAAATGAAGTCGATCCACAGCGCCGAGAGCGCCCTGTCCGCCATCGCCAAACTGTTGCCCGACAAAGCCGAGCGGCTGGAGTATGGCCAGCCAAAAACAGTCTTGGTCTCAGATTTGGAGCTGGGCGACTTGATTTTGGTACGGCCAGGAGCAAGTATCCCAGCCGACGGCGTAATCGCTGAGGGTACCTCGTCCGTCAACGAAGCTGCCATAACAGGGGAATCCCAACCAGTCGGAAAGTCGGTTCATGATGATGTCATAGCTGGAACTATTAACCAAGACGGTTCACTGACTATCAAAGTGACTAGACTTGGCGAAAATACAGCCCTAGCCGGCATCATGAGGCTGGTGGCTGAAGCCAGCAGCTCCAAGTCGAATGCGCAGGCGCTGGCCGATCGGGCAGCTGGCTGGCTGTTTTACGTTGCGTTGGCGGCGGGCGTTGTTACTTTCATTGTTTGGGCATTGGCCATGGGAGGAAGTTTTGCGGTGGAGAGAGCAGTGACTGTGCTGGTCATAGCCTGCCCTCACGCGCTGGGGCTGGCAGTGCCGTTAGTTGTGGCTATCTCCACCACCTTGGCAGCCTCTAACGGCTTGCTCATTAGAAAACGCCTAGCCTTGGAGTCAGCCAGGAAACTAGATGTCGTCTTGTTTGATAAAACTGGCACTCTGACTAAGGGTGAGCATGGGGTGACAGACATTTGGTCGATCAAGGGACTTGACGATCAGACGGCACTCCAGCTCACGGCCAGCTTGGAGCGAGATAGCGAGCATATTGTCGGTAAGGGGATCGTCAAAAAGGCCAAAGAGTCAGGGCTAGAGCTGACTAAAGTTAACGGTTTTACAAACTTACCTGGTCTGGGCGTCAGGGGGATAATTGGCGGCCAAGAGTATACTGCGGCCAGCCGGCGGTTCATAACTGAGAGCCACGCTGCAGTGCCGACTGAGCTTGAGCGTCATATCCAACAAGCGGCCCAAGGTGGCCAGACTGAAGTCTACTTACTAGAAGGCCAGAAGGTGATTGCAGCCTTTGCTCTGGCCGACATCATCAGGGAGGAATCTAGGGCTACTATTAAATCATTGAAGCAGCTGGGGATACAAACGGCTATGATTACTGGTGATTCCGAGGCAGTTGCACGGTCGGTTGCCAGGGAGCTAGGGCTAGATCAGTTCTTTGCCGAAGTTCGTCCCGAGGATAAAGCTGCCAAGGTCAAGCAGTTACAGGCTAGCGGGTCGAAAGTTGCCATGGTGGGCGATGGAATTAATGATGCGCCAGCTTTAACCCAAGCCGATATCGGCATTGCCATTGGAGCAGGCACCGATGTCGCCATCAAATCAGCCGATATCATCCTAACTAAAAGTGACCCCAGGGATGTGGTTAAAGTAATCAAGCTGTCAAAGGCCACATATAGGAAAATGGTTCAAAACCTATTCTGGGCTACGGGGTATAACATTTTTGCCATACCACTAGCGGCGGGTGTGTTATATAGCCAAGGCATTCTGCTGTCACCAGCAGTCGGAGCGATCTTCATGTCTGTATCGACCATTGTGGTAGCCGCCAATGCTCAGTTGCTGCGACGATTAAAGTTTTAACTTCCAGCACCATTTGAAGCCAAAGTACTTGAGGCTAAGTATTGATATAATGCCGGCATGATTAAGCGCTTCTTTTGCGACAAAGACGGAAACATCGTAATTTGGCAGTGGCCAAATCTGCTGTTATGGATCTGGATAATCACCTCGGTATTTGCCCAGATAGTACCGGGCAAGCTGCATGGCGCTTTGAGTTTACTAGCCAGTTTGATGCTTATAATTTGGGCTGGACTCGAGCTCGCTTGGGGCGATAGCCCCTTCCGTCGCTGCCTCGGTGCCGGTGTTGGAGCCTTAGCTGTGGCGCATTTGCTTTTGAAATTTAGCTAATCAGCTACAAAGGTCAGAGCGTGACCGGTTTCGCCGGCCCGGCCAGTGCGGCCAATGCGGTGGGTGTAGTCTTCATAGGTAGTGGGTTGATCAAAGTTAATCACGTGGCTGACCTTGGGGATATCAAGGCCGCGGGCGGCGACGTCAGTGGCCACTAGAATGGCGATCTTGCCAGATTTGAAAGCTTGAAGCGTGCGCTGGCGCTGGGGCTGGGATTTGTTGCCGTGGATGGCATCCGCCCGAAAGCCCTTGTCGGCTAGATCGCGTGCTAGGCGCTGGGCTGCCCATTTGGTTTGGGTAAAAATTATAACCTTATCAAACTCAGGCTGGTGCAGCAGATCGACCAGGATTTTGACTTTTTGATCTTTGCTGTTAGCCTTGATCACATTTTGTTCAATGTGGTCGCTAGTTTCCGATACCACTGCTTTAATAACCACTGGATCTTTAAGTTTCGCATCCAATAAGCGGCGTATATCGGCCGGCAGTGTGGCACTAAAGCACATGGTCTGACGCACTGGGGCAACCAAGCTCAGAATTTGCTCGACATCCCGAATAAAGCCCATGTCTAGCATCCGGTCGGCTTCGTCCAGTACCACCACATCAAAATATTTTAGCTGCAAAGCTCCCTGAGACTGCAAATCTTTCAGTCGTCCTGGCGTGCCAATTACAACTTGGGGGCGGCGCGCCAGCTGAGCCTTTTGTGGACCAAGACTGGTGCCGCCGACACAGATGGCGGAGTAGAGGCCGAGCCCAGCCGCAAAGCCTTTGAATTCATCGTTAATCTGCACGGCTAGCTCACGGGTCGGAGCAATAATAATCGCCCGCTGGGATTGCTTCTTGATTAAACGCTGGATGATCGGCAAGACAAAGGCGGCCGTCTTGCCGGTACCGGTATTGGCCAGGCCCAAGATGTCGCGGCCGGCTAAGGCTGGCAAAATGGCGCGGTCTTGAATGCGGGTCGGGGTCTCATAACCCTTGGTCTTAACATTTTTGGCCAATGACGGAATTAGTCCAAAGTCGCTGAAGCTATGCTCAGGAGCATAGTCATCTAGCCGGGTCACCGTTGAGGACTGGTTAACAAAGCGGTCGGGGTGGATGTACTGACCTTGCCGCTTGGGGCGTTTGCCATACTTAGAATTGCGAAAAACCGGTTTAGTAGGATTAGGATAATTATTCATGATTTAGTTGCCTTTTTGGACTCGAAATCTTCAATCGCTAGCACCTCGGCCTTATCAACCAAGATTGTGGTGCCGGCCCGCCCGTCGCGAGCCCGGGTAAACACAATGTAGGAATTTGATTCCAAAATGGCTATCACTTGGTAGTAATTCTCCGGGGGCGCTAGTTCGCCAACCTCGAACTGGATTTCGTGTTTGCCAGACTGGTGACGCAGACTGTAGATCTGTCGGTCGGCCAGCTTCCAGCCCAGCTGACTCTTCACCGCCTCAGCGATAGCTTGGTAGTCACGGTCGTAATGTGACGGCTTGGACTGGGGCACAAAGAAGCGCACGGCTGTTAGTAGCGCGGCCGGCGGTTAAAGTTGCTAGGACGTTCGGCCATCGGCCGGGCAATATTGACAGTCAGTTGGCGACCAGCCACCTCTTTGCCGCTCAGTAGCTTGATGGCGGCCTGAGCCTCATCGCCTGTGCCCATCTCAACAAAACCAAAGCCCTTAGACTGGCCGGTGTCCCGGTCGGTAATGACTTTGGCGCTAGTGACGCTGCCGGCTGGCAAGAAAAGCTCTTTGAGCTCCGCCTCGGTCACTTGGTAACCGAGAGAACCCACAAATAGTTTATTTGACATCTTATTTCCTATCCCAGATAGACGACCTAAATCATAAATCCGGAGCCCTTAATATTTAATACTCCGGAATAAGATAGTGTTTAACCGCGTTCGGGAATGCGCTAGCTACTCATAATCGACAAGTGAAACTTGTTTCAGGATGTACTAATTATAGCAGATATCTCTATAATTGTACAGATATTATATATGATGCGATGCATGATCGTTTGGAGATCGGACTGGGTAAAGACTAAATTGACTCCTGTAAGCATAAGCCGTATCCTGGGGATAGATGATTAATCAAGCATGGAGAGGCGACAATGCTTAAAGCTTTAAAGAGGGGGGCCGGTTTACTCAGCCTCAGCACAATATTCAGTCTAGCGCTACTGGCCGCGCCAGTTGGGGCTGCCGATATTACTGGTAACACCATTATTAACGGCGCAGTCACCACAGCCAAGATGGCTAATGGAGCCATCACCACCGACAAGTTGGCTGCTAATTCGGTTTCAACCGGTGCCATCCGTAACGGCGCTGTCAACACCAACAAACTAGCGGCTGGGGCCGTTACCACCAGTGCCCTGGCTAGTGGCGCTGTGACCGGAGCCAAAATTGACAATGGCACCAATATTAACTTGAGCACAAGCCGCATAGATACCGATGATGGTTCGTTCCAAACGTTGTCAGGAGGCCTGACTTATCAGGATAATGCCGGTGGTACTGGTTATTACCATGCCGGCGTTATGGGCAACTTTTTTGGCGACGCCTTAACAAACACAGCTGCTTCGCTGCACGCCGGGGTGATTGGTTCTTACAACGTAACGACCAGCGATGCCAACACCGGTGCCCAAGCTGGCGTAGTCGGAGAAGTTGGCGACGGTGCAGTGGCTTCAGGCACATCTGCAATTATGGCAGTGCTGGGTGGTGACGGTGGCGCTCTGACACCTGATGCCGCTTATGGGGTGCAGTACTTTAACTCGACTGCCGGCAGTCACTTCAACTACGGTTTAGATCTGTACCACGCTACCACTACGGGTTATACCAATTCTGCCGTTGATTACGGTGTCGCCGACATCCGTTTGGCTTCTGGTGCGACCATTAGCTCTGGCTCGGCCACCCCAGGCACCTGCGTCACCGGCTCATTGTTCCTTGATACCGTTTGTCACGATGGTGCCGCTCTCAAGGCCTGTACCGCCACTAACTCCGTGCATGCTTCTTCTAACGATTAGCATACTTTCCTGAATATAAT
>CAYYRL010000027.1:0-8623 GCA_964474165.1 uncultured Candidatus Saccharimonadales bacterium | reverse complement strand
CGCCCTGAGGGATTCGAACCCCCGACCTTCTGGTCCGAAGCCAGACGCTCTAATCCGCTGAGCTAAGGGCGCTTATGAACTGACCAAATATACCATAATTGTGGGCTTTGGGCAATGAAAGGCTAGAATCACTTTTGTTGACTACCTCTAGTAATTATGGATAATAGTATCACCTTGTCTGATACGACCTCCAATCGGTTTATTGGAAAGGTGCCTACCGGAAGCTTTAACAATGGTCTCGTCGCCAGTAAGACCCCTGCGGCGGGGCAAAAGACGCTCGGTTGCAATACCTGGATCCGGTACTAGGAACCGATGATCTGATCAGGCTATTTAATTGGCGCCTTGCCAGTCGGGTAGCCTTTCGAACTGATTGGTGTGGATACAGGAGGATAGGTGAGGTGGCAACACATCAAACGAGTGCAAGTCTCGGCTCCTCCGCGCTGATGCCGCCAGATTTCAAGGTGTAGAGTCCGTGAGGCCCCAGGGTCCAGAGGAGCGCAAGTCTCTGCTGCACTAAGGAATCAAGTTCGAACGCCCCATTATGGGCGTAAAAATATGGCCCCACCGTGGAACGGTGGGGCCATCACTTATTTCCAGCTGGGCTTGTTATTATCGACCCGACAGCATTATGCTTAAGCTATGGCAAAGTCACGTATTGCCAGGGGCAAAAAAATTGCTATTACGCTGATATCAGTTTTTTTGCTTGCTGCTATCTTGATAGCTGTATTTATAACAAGTGGCAAGCTTATGGGTTTTCTGCCCCATCACCCAATTCAATTAGGGCTGCCCATGTCACCCCAATACGATGCAGTTACAGATTTGATCCCGCTCGGTGAAACCATCAATCACCCCCATACTCCCGGTGGCCATCCCGGTATTGATTTTCTATGGACCAAGGACACACCAATCATCGCCATGGCCAATGGAACAGTTACTACTACTGATCCAGCGCCGGATTCACACGGCAAATACGATGTATCTGTGACTAGTGGTCTCTACCAAATTCACTACAACGAACTCGATGAACTGGCGCCTGGGCTAAAAGTCGGCTCCAAGCTAAAAACCGGTGACTTCATCGGCTACCCCCAGCGTCGTGGTCATGGCTTACACCTAGAATTTGTGATGGCTGGCCGTCACACCAAGCTACTACACAAAGAGCTTTGCCCCATTTACTACTTTGAACCTCAGGCGCTGGCCCGGATAAATAAAATCTGGAAGCAAGCCCAGGGCGGTGACAAACCGGATATGAAAACCCGCTTCCCCGAGATTTGTAATGGCTACTACGACGGCTTAAAAGAACCCGGTTGGCTACTGCTGCGCTGAGCCGCGTTTGCTTTGACGCCAGTTGCGGCGGGCCATCCGATTACGCACCAGAGCTTGAATAAAGGTAGTTAGAATTCCAATGCCAATAATTATATAAGCGATGGTAAAAATCTTGCCAGCTGAGGTTTTAGGTGCAAAGTCACCATAGCCAACTGTGGATAATGTTACGACCGAAAAATAGGTGCTATTGAGATAGCTCCATTTTTCGACGGCATGATAAAACAATGACCCGAAGAAAATAGCGCCAACCGCCGCTGCTAAACTGAAGCGATATTGCGATCGGGTTTTAAGATATTCTTGCTCTTCGGAGTTATTCATTAAGGCAATTGTAGCACCGCCAAACCAAAACGCCCTCCGCCGGCTGGCCGGGAAGGCATTTTGTGACCAAGCGCAGTTCTCTTAGCGAGAGTGCGAATGAGTGATGGCAGTGGCAACATTTAGCGGCCCCGCGATCAAGGCGTACAGTCCTAGCACCCAGACGAAGGCCAGGCTGCTGGAAATTGGGTAGCGTAGCAGGTAGAAACCTAGCACGATGCTCAAGATGCCAACGAAACCGAGAATCAAACGACCAGGGCTTTCGATGCCAGGGAAGAACATCATGATGACTTCGGTGAAACCGCGAATCAGGAAGAAAAACCCGATGACTAGCAGAAACACGGTCAGCGTGGCGGCAGTGTGGCGAATCAGATAAACACCCACCCCCAATTCAGCTACACCAACCAGGAGTTTTGCCCACCAATAGCTCTTACCGACATGCATGACACCCGAAACCATATCGGCAATACCCGCTACAATGATGTAAACCGCAATTAGCCAAATTAGGCTAACCAAAGTAACTCCAGGCCAGGCCAAAGCCACCAAACCGAATAAAGTTAATAGAATACCCTTAGTAATGGTAGCCCACATCGGCTCTGGGCCTACCATAGCAGTTGCATCCATAAATCCTCCTTATGGAAATCTTAACAATTTTAATTATTGGCTCACTTAAGCTAATAATAAGCTAGGAATCCAGATTTGTCATGTGCATTATTCTAAGCCTAGCAGTATGGTTGTGTAAAACTTGTGAATTTAACCAAGTTTAGCGTACAAACAGAAACCAGTAACCAAAGACGTAGGCGCCGCTCACGAAGAACACACCGGCTAGCATCCAACGACGATAAACCCTGGTATCAAGCTGCAGCATATAGACAGCTACGGTTGATATCAGCACTCCAGGAAATATCGGGCACAGCAAGGAAAACAGTTTGAGACCATGCTTATTGATAAAGTCCCTGGCCTTAATAACTTCTTTATTTTGATTGCCCTGATCGAAGATGGTGACGATTTTGCGACCGACCCTAGTGTAACTAATCCGGCGTTTGAAACTGGCACCAGTAATGCGTTCACAGATATAGGTCACTACCACAGCCGAGAAGAGCGAACCCAGGCCATTGCCTAACCACACGATCCACGGCGAAGCGTTGATAGTGAAGCTGACCGGAATTGATACGGCTCCGATTAAGATGCACAGTCCGGCAATTTTCAAAATGTCACTTAGCATGAGCCCATTCTAGCAGCTAAGTTTTACCCACCCCAAAGCTATCCCAGCCGACTGAGCACAATTATTCATAAAGTGCTATAGTGAAATTGTTTAGCATTAATGAAATTCAAAGGAGGATTTATGGCAAGTCGCGACGTGTCCGGCTGGGTCGGATGGGTATTTTTTGCCGGGTTCCTGATGATTATCCAGGGACTATTTCAAGCTACGCAAGGCATCGTAGCGGTTTTAAATAATGATGTGATTGTCTCTACGGCCCGCAATTTTTGGGTCTTGGATATCACCACCTGGGGCTGGATCCACCTGTTCCTAGGTATTTTGGTTCTAATTGCCGCCTTTGGCGTTTTCCGAGGCGAGACTTGGGCTCTAAGTATTGCAGTGATACTGACAGTGCTGAGTGCCTTTGCCAACTTTGCCTACTTGCCGATTTACCCGCTATGGTCAGCCGCCATTCTGGTAGTCGACGGTCTGGTGCTCTACGCCTTGGTGGCGCACGGATCCGAACTCAAGGCTTAACCAGCTATGAATAACCCCAGCCCCGTTGCCAAAATTGCGGTCCTGGCTGGGGTTATCATCGCTTTTTTGATGCTATTTGGTGTCTTTAACGCCCTCAGCGATCATGGTCTGCCGACAGTGCTGATGGCCTTTATTATTTGTTTGATCGGACTATTCTCAATGACCGGCCAGCAGGGCAATGCCGGCGCTGGGCTTTTCTTAGTTTTTGTCGGCCTATTACTGTTTGGTCAGTCGGCTAATCTATTTGGCACCGGCAGCATCACCTGGCTCTGGCCAGTGCTGATTCTACTGGTAGCTATTTTATTTATTGCTTATTTAGCCAAGCCCAAATCTAGCGCTTAGCTGGCTGCCCGCCAAAGATTTCGACGATGAAGACGGCGATGGCTAAAATGATAGCCGTCCAAAAAATGATGCCAACCGTTAACGGTGTCATTAGAGCTAGGGCTACTAGCGCCAGGCCAGCTAGCACCATCTCAATCGGCGCCCGCCATTGCCGAAGCCAGGCAATAAAGCTGGATTTGGTGCCAGGACTACCGAGCACTTGATAGGTTTCCTGACTCAGTCCTTGGCTTTGCGACCGCAGCCAGCGAGCTGGTTTATAAGTTGAGGCTGCCCAGGCTACGACGCCCAAAAGGCCAAAGAAGACTACCCAAGCCGCAGTTTGACTGTAAAGCGGTCCGGTGAAAGCCTGAGTTACAGCCCGGAAGGCAGCCTGGTAAGTCTGATCGGAAACTTTATCCAGCTGCATATTAGTAATGATGTAAACAACCAGTACCGCTACCAGTAAACTGGCTGCGAGGGCTAGACTTACAACAATCAAAGTTAGGCGCCGGCGCCTTGCAATAGCTAAAGCCGCCCCTAAACCAATGACGCCAATCAAGATACCGATTGGGACCGACCATTTGATAACCTGCAAGGCGTCATGAGCAGCTGGTAACCAGCTAGCCTGAGCAATCTGGATTTGGCCGTACTTGTCCGGTATTGGTTTGGATAGTATCGATTGCAGCTTGGAATTAGTAACTTGGCTGCCCAAGTACTGGTACAACTCATTGACGGTAATGGTGCCGTCGCCGCTAGCCTTGGTGACAATGCCGACCAAGCGATTATGGGCTCGCTGGTTAACATTCACCCAAACACTGGCAAATTTGTCGGAGTCCACAACTTTTGCTAAAGCAGTTTTGACACCATTCGAGATGGCGTTGGATAACGGCGTGGCTAGGAAAGCTGCCTGCTCCGGCAGCACTTGGCTGACCGCCGCCGGGATATCAACTTGTTCCACCAACTGGGTATGGGCGGCTTGAACCAGGGCGCTTTGCACCGCCGGATTATGGGGCAGGGGCGAGATGGCCCGAACGTAGCCATCGTTACTGACAATGTTGCGATTGGCCCACAAGCCAAGATCGGCCGCTACAAAACCCAGGATGCCAATTAAGGCAAATAAACTGACACCAAACAATCGCCAGCCCCGATGACCGGCACTGAGTTCAACCTTGGACTTCTTGAGCCGGGCCACCTCAGCTTCTAATTGTTCATACGACGGTTTGGCCATTTGATTCTCGGATATTATTGCTTATGACAGCCATTTTACTCGGATCTAGACCAAAACCAAGCACCAGCGGCTTGAGTTTGGCAGCTTAACCATTTACAAATTACATGTTTTATGTTATTTTAACCATCGAGAGGGTACACCTCTCGTTTTTTTTTTTCATATCGGGCGCTCGGCTTAGGGACGAGCCGCGTACACTCACAGAGGTGACCCAATGAAGGTCAAGGTTACGGAAAGCAAGATCTTGTGCGATATGTGTCGCACCAAGGTGGAAGCCAGAACCATTCTGATCCACGTCAACGGCACCAGCCGAAAGGTGGATCTGTGTGAAATGCACGAGGCCAGACTCAAGAAGGCACTCAAACCCTTCTTGGCCAAGTCGCGTCCGGCCCGCATCAGGCGTGGTAGCTCCAATGGCGCAACCAGTTCCGCTCGTGGCAAGCAGCGCAAGTCCGGGGCGGCCAGCCCTCAAGAGATGCGAGACTGGGCTCGTGGCAACGGCTGGAAGAACATCAAGGACCGCGGCCGAGTACCACAGGAAGTGGTGAAGGACTTCGAACAACACCACCAGGCCGCCTGAGCCAGAGGTGAACACAGCGGGCAGGGATATTCCCTGCCCGCTTTCACGTTATAAAACTTATGTATAATACGCTTATGGGCAAACGACAGCTCGGCGATGATGAATTACTACTGCTTGGTAAGAAACTCCAAGATTTTTATGACTCCGGTTATGTGAACCGTAAACAAACCTTCTGGTTTACCTTCGTCAAAGGAGTGCTGGCCGGTTTTGGTGCCTTTCTCGGAGGCACCGTAGCCATCGCTCTCCTACTGTGGTTTCTGAGTCTATTTAACCATATTCCCTTTATCGATAAGGTCAGTCACAGCATTGAACAAGGCGTTAGCGGCACCACAACTACTCAGCAATAGCTAAGGCAGTGGGTGCTGTTGGGCAAGGCTTTGCACCTCGGCCCGCAACTTATTGAGTTTGGCGACGTCATCCCTGGCTGTTATCGCTTGTGCGATCCAGTCGGCGATTGTGCCCATATCTGATTCCTTTAGTCCCCGGGTGGTGATGGCTGGTGTACCCAAGCGCAGGCCGCTGGGATCGCTGGCTGGGCGCTGATCATCAGGGATAACGTTTTTGTTGACCGTCAGGCCGATTTGATCCAGGATGTCTTGGGCCTGGCCGCCACTGATTTGCCAGGAACTAACTGCATCAATCACCATTAAGTGGTTGTCAGTGCCGCCGGTCACCAGTTTGACGTCTCGTTTGATCAATTCATCAGCTAAGCTTTTTGCGTTAATTAATACCTTTTGGGCATAGTCTTTGAACTGTGGTTGGCCGGCCTCCTCGAAAGCTACAGCCTTGGCCAAGATGACATTCATGTGTGGCCCGCCTTGCAGTCCCGGAAAGACAGCCCGATCGATCAAGGTTGGCAAATTGTCAATTGTCCGCTCCGGCGCCTTTTGCGAATTTGAAACCGTGCCCTTCGACAAAATCAGTCCGCCGCGGGGGCCGCGCAAGGTTTTATGAGTGGTTGAAGTCATAACTTGAAAGCCCTGATCAAAGGGATTGGCTAGCACGCCGCCTGCGATCAAGCCGGCCAGGTGAGCGATGTCGGCCATGGCCACCGCTCCGACCTCAGTGGCAATGGCGCTAAATCTGGCATAATCTAGCTCCCTGGGGTATGACGAATGGCCAACCAATATGATCTTCGGTTTGTGTTCAAGTGCCAACTGGCGAACCCGATCGTGATCAATGGCGCCGGTGGCGATATCACTAATGCCATAACGGACGAAGTTATAAATCTGAGCCGGCAGGGTTTGGGGCGCACCGTGCGTCAAGTGGCCACCGTGAGATAAATCCATGGCCAGGATGGTGTCGCCGGGCTGGCACCAGGCCGAATAAGCCGCCAAATTAGCCGGCGCGCCGGAGTAGGGCTGAACGTTGGCATGATCGGCACCAAACAATTGCTTGGCCAGCTCGATAGCCTTGGTTTCGACAGCGTCGGTATTAGCTTGGCCGCCGTAATAACGACGGCCGGGATAGCCTTCACTGTATTTATTGGTATAAACCGTACCGAGGGCTGTCAGTACCCCCCGACTAACGTAGTTTTCTGACGGAATTAACTCAAATCCGTCAGCTTGGCGCTGCTGTTCGGCGGCAATTAACTGTTTGATATCTTCGTTCACAAGGCATTCCAATGACGCCCCTGATCATGGCACGATCGGTTGGTGGGTGCAAGTTTAAGATTCTGTGGATTGGGCCCGGTGATGCTTGAGATCTTTGTATAGCTTGTAGCTAAAGGCAGCCGCTAGCGGCGCAACCACAAAGTTACTGACCGCACCAGCCAAGGTTAGGTGAAGCAGTTTGGGGAAAATGCTGGCCACGATTTCGGCCACAATGGCAATTCCAGCCAAGGACAGTAGCAAAAGAATGAAGCGGCCAAAGACATCCCACCACCGGCCAACCACCAAGGCCTTGCTGGCTTTCAGAGCTTCAACGCCGTGCTTATCTTCCAAGATCAAGGTATAGGTTGAGAAAGCAAACCAGACCATGAAGATGATGCCGGGTACTATTAGCAGGATTAAACCACCAACTACGGCCAAAGCCGCTAAGATGCCAACCAGCAATAGTGGCAGGATTAGCGATTTAGACTTCTTTAATAGCTCCATGACGTCGGGATTGTCATTGTCTCCATCTAGTGCCCGCACAATTGCTACCTGCACCATCAGCGACACCACGACTAGCAACAAGCCCAAAAGGATCCCTAGTGGCGGCACTTCGGTTTTGACGTGCTTGGCGGTATGGACACCGGTACCTACAAAGGTTACGGTCTTTACGATCGTCATGTTATAGGCCACGCCAATGACAAATGGTATCGCCATAAGGGCTACTAACGACTTCCAGCGCTTTTGATACAGCTCCCAACCCTGACGCCAAAGGTCGCCAAATTTTGTAAGTTGCATAATAAGTCCTTAAATTATGGCCTTATCGTAAGCTTAAGCTTTGCTGATTGCAAGCTAGAACGAACCAGTTTGGAGCTTGCCGTCCCGGGCATAGTTAACAACTATGACACCCTTAGGCGAAGTTTTGCTACTGAGCACTTTGAAGGCCGCTGGCATCGTACCTTCTGAAAATAGGCGCTCACCGCCACCAATTGTCACCGGAAAGATCTTCAGCCAAAACTCATCCACTAGATCGTTGGTTAGCAAAGCTTGAATTAGTTTGCCGCTGCCATGAACTTGCAACATCGGACCGTCCTGGACTTTGAGCTTTTTAATCTCAGCTACCACATCCCCGCTGATTTGCTGTGAATTTTGCCAGCTGGTATCAACTTTGCCATTACTGACCACGTATTTCTTGGCAGCGTTAATCTCTTCGGCGCCATTGCCTTTTTGCTGCGGCCAGTGGGAGGCAAACAAATCGTAAGTCACCCGGCCAAGCAGCATCTCATAGGGCTGGCCCATTTGCTCAGCCATGACCGAGCCCATGAAGTCATCAAAATAAGGGACCGTCCAGCCGCCATATTTGAAGCCTCGGCGTTTGTCCTCTTCGCTGCCACCCGGGGCCTGCATGACGCCATCAATTGTGAGAAAGGTCAGAACGTTAATTTTTCGCATAACTTGCTCCTTAGTTTATAACCTGGCGCGCCTGAAGGGATTCGAACCCCCGACACCCAGCTCCGGAAGCTGGTGCT
>CAYYRL010000026.1:7016-8854 GCA_964474165.1 uncultured Candidatus Saccharimonadales bacterium | reverse complement strand
CGCCGGGTGGTGGAAAAGCGTTTCAGTGCCCCGGTGATGGCCGCTAGCTACGTCGATCGCTACCTTGAAGTTATTACAATGTCGAAATAGCGGCGCCTAGACGGCGCTCGACTGTGTCTGGCCCTAAGGCCACCATGGTCTCAAATAGACCCGGCGTGGCGGTCTCGCCGGTGATAGCGATTCTCAAAGCCATAAAAGTCGGGCCTGGCTTGTCCCCTAGTTTGGCCGCCACCTCGCTGCGCATAAAATCCTCTAGCTCACCAGCATCATTAAACAGCTCTGGATGGGACTTTATTTGCTCTAATGACAGTTCCAGAGTCCTCCGCACTTCATCTGGTTTCAGCTTGCCAAAGTCCAGCTCATTGGGGCTCGGATCGGTAAAGAAGAAGCCCAGCTGCTGCGTAGCCTCATCCAAACGCTTTAAGCGCTCCTGGATCAAGCTGACGGCCCCCAGGGCGTAACTACGATCTTTGCAGAGCATGCTGGCCAGAGCTGAGCCGTCAAGAAATTCAATTATAGTATCCAGCAGCAACTCGGGTTCCATGGATCTCAGGTAGAGGCCGTTCATCCACTCCAGGCGCTCCGGGTCAAAAATAGCTGGGCTTTTCTGGAGGCCTTCGAGGGAAAAAGCCTTGGCTAGCTCCTCTATACTGTAGACTTCTATGGTCTCCCCGGCTCCCGGATGCCAGCCAAGGAGGGCTAAAAAGTTTAATAACGCAGCTGGCAGATACCCTTTGGCCCTGTATTCGAGGACATCGGTGTCGCCGTGGCGCTTGGATAGTTTCTTGCCATCGGTGCCATTAATAACTGGCAAGTGCACAAATTTGGGGCGCTGCCAGCCCAGGAGATCATAGAGCAAGGCATGTTTGGCGGTGGAGGCAATAAACTCATCGCCGCGAATGACGTGGCTAATATTCATATCGTGATCGTCGATGACGTTGGCAAAGTTATAAGTCGGGAAGCCGTCACTTTTGATCAAAATAAAGTCCTCGATGAGCTCAAGCTCATTACTAAACGGTCCACGAACCTCGTCATTCCATTTGATGGCTTTGCGAGTGAGCCGCCCAGCAGCTGCCGCCGTGTCTAGGCGAATTGGTCTATCTTTGGATTCACCTTCCGGCTCCATGGTTTTTTTGTAAACAAAGGGCCCAGAGCGTTCTTGATTTTTTAAGGCTTCATACTGAGATGGCTCAATTTGCGAGTAGTAGGCCAGTCCTTGTTCAATTAGTTTATCGGCAACTTTCTGGTAATTACCAGTTTTTTGCCGTTCGGATTGAACATAATCAATGTTTTGATGCTTACCATCTGTAATCCAAAAACCTTCATCGGGGGTCAGTCCCAGCCAGTCCAAACCATCAACGATCTGCCGGACCGAATCGGCCACAAAGCGTTCGCGGTCAGTATCTTCAAGGCGCAAAATAAACTGGCCGCCGTGCTTACGCGCAAACAAATAGTTAAACAGCACTGTGCGCACGCCACCAACGTGCAAAAAGCCGGTGGGGCTGGGGGCGAAACGGACGCGGACATTCATGATCTAAGCTTAGCGGTTATAGCGGTGGCTATCAATTAAGGTTTAAGTCCTCGGGCGCTACCGGCTCCCAGTCTTCACCGCGCTTGCGGTAGAAATTGGTTCGACGGCTAATCTCATTCTCGTCATAGATATTTTCCATGCGATTGGCGCTACCGCCGGCGTGGCGATGGTAGTGGCTCTTGCGATCAATAATAGCTGGGCCGGTTAGGCGCTCAACTTTGAATTCGTTATCACCTTGGCGAAAGACCACAAAATGAACCTTTTCGGTTAGGTCTGAGCGGTCTTCCAGGGGCCGGGTGCTGCGGCC
>CAYYRL010000026.1:1390-6916 GCA_964474165.1 uncultured Candidatus Saccharimonadales bacterium | reverse complement strand
GACTAGAGCCCGTAAGCCACTTTGAGCAATTGGTCGCGGTTAAGTTGGCCGTGGCCATCAATTTCATACCAGATGCCGCGGTTGACCCAAGCGGCCTTGTTGCCATCGTAAAGAAAGATGGTTAGACCTTGGCCGGCGACGGCGAGATACTGCTGAGTTTGTTTGGACACATAGTTATCAAGCAGAGACTGCGGATTCCAGGAAGTCGATTGCTGGGAAATCGTAAATTGCTGGCCACCGGTGGTGCTGTAAGCCAAGGTAATGCGACCAGGAGCTGAGCCAATTGGCTTGGACAGGCCATAGCTAGAGGGCACATAAGATGGCAGGGAGGCTTCAAAACCGGCTTTGGTGCCGGCGGTGTGAATCGCTAGCTTGGGGGCATTAGCAAACCAGATGTAGGCGCCCATGACGGCAATGGCGGACAAGGCCGCTGCCACGCTCACGACGTTGGCCCGTTTGGGAGCATTGGCCAAGGCTAGCTCAAAGGCCTGTTTGCGAGCCACTTCGGGGTCAACTGGCTTTCGGTTCTGGATCAAACGTTGACCCGATTCTACGGCCGTTGCCACCATGCCCGGCATGACGGCGGAAGTTGGGGCTGGTTGACTGGCTGGTTGACTGGCCACAACAGCTGGTTGAGCCTGCGCACTAACTGGCGGCGGAGACGGTGCCGGAGTCACCGCGGGAGGTGGCGCTGGTGTTGGCGTCGGGACTGGAGCCGGCGGTGGTGGTGGCACAGGGGTTGGCGATGGCGCTGGAACAGGTGCTGGTGGAGGTGGCGCAGGGGTTGGCGCTGGAGCTGGAGGTGATACTGAAACCGGGGTTGGAGCTGTCGGCGGTATTGCAGGTTCGGGAACTGAAGCTACAACCGGGGTCGCCGCGGCTGGTTTATGACTACTAAACTTGGAAATCGCCTGACTTTGACTGGTGGACTGCAAGTTGGCCAGCTTAGCAGACTTGCGGCTAAAGGTAGTTAGACCGGCCGCCGGTTCAGCCGGAGTTGGAGCCGGGGTTGCGCTTGGAACTGGTGTTGGCACTGGAGCGGACTCATTAACTTCGGTCGCTGGCCCAACTGCAACTTTTGCGACCTTGGGCGCTGGTGTGGTTTTAGCTCCCCGTAAATCAATCACACCCCCCGAAGGAGCAGCGTGAAAGTTGCTGGCCGGTTTAGGCGGGCTGGCAATCGGGGCCGGAGCGGGCGATGGGGCGACGGCTGGCGTCGGGGCAGGAGCGGCCTGAGCTGCTGGGGTGGCGGCGGGTTTAACGTCTGTCATTTTAGCACCACCGGGCACAGACTTACCCAACGGGTTGCCGCAGTTGGTGCAGTACAGCATACCCGCAATAGAGACGTTGCCGGTTTTGCCACATTTAGGACATTGCATTTGATAACTTGCTTATGCTTTTAGTATAACATACTGGCTAGTAGTCAACCCCTGGTGCGGCCTGTCAGGTAAACCTGCCAAATAAACTTTGGTATCACCAGCTGACGTCCAATCCGAGAAGGCTCTCTGAGCAGGCGCCAGAGCCACTCCAGCCCAATCTTTTGTACCCAGCTCGGAGCACGTTTGGTCTGGCCACCAAACTGCTGGTAGTCAAAACTGCCGCCCTCACCGATCATCAGTCCATGATTTAACTGGGCCTTCAGTCGCTGCATTAATAGTTCTTGGGCTGGGAAGCCCATTCCCACCAGAATTAGATCAGGCTTTAATTGCCTCAGTTCATCAACCAAGCGAATCTCGGCGGCTTTACCAAAGCGCCCAGGGTAAGTCTTGATAATGTCTAGGCCCTGGATGGCAGATTCGATGTGACTGGCTGTGCGTTCAATCGATTGCGATTTAGGGCTACCAATCAGGCAAACGGTTTTGCGGCTATCGGCGCACCACTCGAGCAAGGGCCAGGTGAAATTACTGGAACTAAATCGGCCCGGGGCTAAATCATGTACCATGCCAGGCATGAAAATTACTGATAAGCCAGTCGCCAGCCAGCGCCAGAAACTATGATTGCCGCCATAGAGATACTGGATGGCCCAGTTGAGGCCAACCCCATTAGGCAATCTCAAGTCGGCCTCGGCTAAGGCCGCGGCTACCTTGGGCTGAGCTTTGGCTTGCATAATGAATTCGACGTAGGGCAAGGCAATATAGTGGGCACCGTCCGCACCGATCAGTGTTTGAGCTTGGGTCAGGCCAGCCTCCAGCGATAGTGGATCAATCTGGGTACCTAAGATCGCGTAAGACTTAGCCATGATGGCCTCTAACTAAGCTAGTAATGGCGGTGGCAAAGTGTTTCTGATCAAAGCGCTGAGCCCGAAATCGCAGCTGATGGGGATCAAATTTAATGGCGCTAGCCTTGGTGATGGCCGCCGCCAGTCCGTCTGGCGACTGATCATCATATAGTACCCCGGTGACACCATCTTCCACGATTTCGGTGACACCACCGCGCCGGTAAGCGACTACCGGTGTACCCGCGGCCAAGGCCTCAACTGCCACTAAACCAAAATCTTCTTCCTGGGGCATCAGAAGTCCGACCGATTCTGCCAACAGCTTAGACCGCTGGGCATCATCGACCCGACCCACAAACTTGACTTGAGGTCCAGCCAGCTTTTCGAGTCTGGGCCGATCAAAGCCATCTCCAATGACTATTAAGGGCAACCGAGTGGTATTGCTGGCTTCGATGGCAACATCGACTTTTTTGTACGGTGTTAAGGTAGACAAGGTCACAAAATAATCGCCTTTTTGGTTGGCCAATTCTAGCCCATCAAGAGCCGCTGGCGGATAAATGACCTCGCTATTGGCGCCATAAAATTTCTTTATCCGCCCCGCCACATGTTTGGAGATGGCCACCCACTGGTCAACCCGCTGGGCGCTGTAGTAATCCCAAAGCCGGACCCTGGACATGGCGGCTGTGGCCAGAAACTTGCGGATGGGTCCGAAGCCCTGTTCGTCCAAATACCGGGGCCAATAGTCCCAGGCAAAGCGCATTGGTGAGTAACAGTAGCAGATGTGCCTTGTAATCGGTGGGGTGATAACACCCTTGCTGAAGGCATTCGATGACGAAATGACGACGTCGTAGCCGGATAAATCAAATCGCTCGATGGCAGCTGGCAGCAGTGGCAACAACCAATGCGGCTTATCCGTTAGCAATCTAGGCCAGCGCTGCAGATAAGAAGTTTTGACTCGTTTACTATCGATTAGGCCATGGTAGTGCTCGGACCTGAAAAACAAGGTATAAATATCGGCCTCGGGGAATAAGTTGGCGAGTTCGACTAACACCTTTTCTGATCCCCCGACTCTAGTATTGAGCCAATCGTGGACCAGGGCGATTTTCATTTGATGCCTGCCAGGCTGCGTTTGTATTCATCGAGGTTATCGAGGGCAATGCCGGTGCCCCTGGCAACGCACAATAATGGTTCTTCGGCTACCACGCAGGGCACGCCGGTAACATTAGTCAGCAGCTTATCTAAGTTTTTGAGCAAGGCCCCACCGCCGGATAAGACCATGCCGCGATCGATGATGTCGCTGGATAACTCAGGTGGAGTTTGTTCGAGGACCATACGGATGGCGAGCAGGATTTTATCAAGTTCGTCGCCGATGGCTTCGGCTAGGTCATTAGATGAAATTGTAATGGTCTTGGGTAAGCCCGCCACAATGTCGCGGCCGCGAATTTCGGCTCTGACGTCTTTGGTCAGTTTCATGGCACTACCCAGTTCGCGTTTAATCTCTTCAGCCGTGCGTTCACCGATGGCCAGGCCGTACTTGCGGCGAATAAAGTCGGCAATGGCGCTATCAATGCGATTGCCACCGACCCGGATGCTGTTTTGGGCCACCACTCCGCCCAGTGACAAAATGGCAATCTCGGTGGTACCACCGCCAATGTCGACCACCATGTTGCCGGCGGCTGATGCAATCGGGATGCTGGCGCCGATTGCAGCGGCCACCGGTTCCTTAATAATGTAGGCTGCCCTGGCTCCGGCGGCTAAGGTAGCATCAATGACGGCCCGGCGCTCCGTAGAGGTAGCACCGGCCGGTGTTGAGATCATAACGTCGGGACGGCTAAGCCTGAACCCACCGGCTACTTTATTGATGTAGTGGCGAATCATGGCCTGGGTAATGCGGTAATCGGCAATCACGCCGTCACGCAGTGGCTGCGAGGCCACGATCGTATCGGGCGTCCGGCCAATCATTTCCCTGGCCTCCGCCCCCACCGCCATAATGCGGTTGGTGGTGGTATCGAGTGCCACCACGCTAGGCTCATTAACCACAATCCCCCGTTTGGGTACGTAAACCAGCACATTGGCCGTGCCAAGATCAATTGCAATCCGTTTGGAAAACATGACTCCAGTATAGCGTGGGCACAGGCGTCTACCAAGAAGCCGTCTTCCCTGGTATAGTGGATGCCAGTCATGACATTTCGTCCGCTGAAAGTAACTGGTTGGCTTGTCTTAATTGCCGTGGTGGTGCTAGCCACGATTATTTTGGTCGCCATCGGCCGCGGCTATAGCTACGACTGGCATAACGGCCGCTTGAAGCTTAATGGCCTAGTGATTATTACTTCGCAGCCCGATGGGGCCGACATTAGTATTGACGGCAAAATGAGTCGGCATAAAACTCCCTATCGCACCACCCTGGAAGCCGGCGAATATACGCTGGACGTCACTAAATACGGTTATCGCCCCTGGACCAAGCACATAGCCATCAATGCCTCACAGGTAACCTGGGCCCAGTATATTTTGCTGCTGCCCAATAACTTGCCGCAGTCGAACTGGTTTACCTCTGATGGTTTTAAGTTACTGTCCACTAGCCGCGATCATCATCACTTTGCCGTGGTCGATAATAAATCTGGCGGCGTATTGATCTTTAATAACAACGACCATAAACCCAAAACGCTCTATACCCCAACGGCCCCGGTGGTCAGCGGCCCGGTCGAGACAGTTGATGCCTTGGCCTGGAGCGGCGATGCCAGCCGGGTACTAGTCACTTCCCAGGCAGCCGGTAAACGCTATCAGCGTCTGGTGACGGTTTCGGACAGCAGCGTTTTGAAACTAACTGAGCAGTACGGCCTTGATATGCCCGGACTGCAGTTTAATCCTGCCAACGCCAGACAACTGGTTTGGTTAGCACCGGAAGGCCTGCGCCGGCTTGATGTCGGCTCGCAGAGTTTGACGGCGGTCCTAGCTGATAAAGTCGCGAGCTACGCCCTAGATGCCAGTAACCATATCGTCTACGTCCAATCAACCGATCTTGGCAAGGGTTTGTTTAGTATGAATACCGATGGTTCGGGCAAGCAGCAGCTGGTTCAATCGCTAGTCGATAGTTCTGGCTACCGAATTAATTTTGGTAGTTACTTGGGAGATGACCGGATTGCCGTCTTGCCCAGTTCATCAAAAACTTTAACCATGTACGCCGATTTGGGCACTGCTAACCCCACCAGCAAAGTGATTGCCGCCAGCGCCGATGAAATGCAATTCAGTCCCGATGGGCGCTTCCTGCTGTATCGCGATGGCCAAAAGCTAGCTAGCTATGACCTCGAACT
>CAYYRL010000026.1:0-1290 GCA_964474165.1 uncultured Candidatus Saccharimonadales bacterium | reverse complement strand
TTCGGTGCTGGTGGCGGGCGGCTCGGTGGCGGTTTGTTGGTGGCCAAGGATGCCAGCCACGCCGCTAGTAACGTTGTGCCAGGCCCGGCTGAGCTGACTGGTAATAGTTGGGGCGTTGCCAGGCAGTTGCACCGGCGAGTCGCTGGCTGAGGTGTTATCAGTCGTCGGGGTTGTTACCACGCCGGGAGCCGGACTTATCTGGTCAGCTTTAATCACTAAGCGCTTCCAGCTGGTGCCCGGCGGCGTGCAAGTAATTAAAGTCGCCGTCGGTCCGGGAGTATTATTTAGCACGCTGACGTCGGTTGGTTCCACAACTTTTATGCTGCTAACTTTGTAAACGTACTGGCGCGACTGGTAATTAACTTTAAACTCGTCGCCCACAGCTAGCTTATCGAGCAGCACAAACACAAACTTAAAATTTCCTGGCTCCCACCAGTCATTAGACGAGTGGCCGACGATGACCATGTTGCCGTTTTGACCCGGCATCACCGAGGTGCCGTAGTGCACCACCCCGCCCTCCAGGCCCTTCATAACGGCAGCTTCGGCGATACTTGGTTCATAGACCACTGGCGCATTGACGTTAATCTTGGGGATACTAATTACCGGAGCAGCTGAAACGGCGGCCGGAGCCTCAGATGTGATGGCTGAGGTGTTAACTTTGTGCGTAATGTAGCCGATCTGACTGAAGATAACCTGGCTCTTAAAAATTGCCATTAAGAGAATAAACGAGCCGATAGCTGACAGCAGCGGCTTGGTGGGGCTAGGAATCTTGCGCTTAGCCCGTTTGTGATTGGTTTTGGCGGCTTCGGCCGGAATAGCCGCGGTATTAGCTGCAATGATGGGATTAACTGGCCTGGCGGCTTCAGCTGCTGGACTGGCCGGCGCCGGTACTGGCGGCAGGCCGCCACCCACCTTAATGCCGGGTCGCAGACTGACGGCTTGCCCCGGCTCTAGTGTGCCGGTGTGCGGATCACCCAAGGCGGCAATTCGGGCTCTGGCGGCTTCAACCTCGGCTCCGTTTTGGCCAGGGTCCGCACCAAAGCTGGCGCCATGAGGCGCCATTGGTTGGATATCTAATGTGTCACTGTTTTGGTTCATTAGCGTAAATGCCTGCTTGTATGATAATCTGACCAGAGCAAAAGCTACAAGCAAGACCATCTTCACATTATTATACAACTAATGTATAATTACTTCAAGATTACGCCGCTGTGGTGGAATTGGTAGACACGCAGGACTCAAAATTCTGTGGAGGCAACTCCGTGTCGGTTCGAGCCCGACCAGCGGTACCAA
>CAYYRL010000025.1:0-9939 GCA_964474165.1 uncultured Candidatus Saccharimonadales bacterium | reverse complement strand
GCGATAGTCATTCGCCTTCAAGATCTCAGGGATCTGTTCGATCTCCTCCGGCTTGAAGCTGGCAGTCAGCGAGACGGCGTTGTCGCTCCATTGCAGCTGGCACTGAGCACCGAGGGCAACCTTCTGCCACAGCGGCACCTCGCGTTCACTGCGAATGTCAGGGCCCAGCGTCGGGCACGTCACCACCACGCCAACCTGCGGGTTGTCCACGTTCGGCTCGACATGGTAGCCGGCCGCCTGCATTGCATCCGC
This sequence comes from uncultured Candidatus Saccharimonadales bacterium, assembly GCA_964474165.1. Lineage (GTDB taxonomy): Bacteria > Patescibacteriota > Saccharimonadia > UBA4664 > DATIHN01 > CAYYRL01. The sequence continues at coordinate 9,687 of CAYYRL010000025.1, read as the reverse complement.
GATGATCTCGGTCCTGGTGAAGCGCAAACGACGCAGGTAACGCGACCGAGCTGTCGGCCAGTGGGCTCCGGGCGTGACGCCGAAGAGCAAGCTGACCGTGCCCGAAGGCTTGATGGTCGTCACCTTGATCGACTCTCGTACACCCAGCCATTCCGAGTAGATCTCGTCCCAGTGACGGATCTCTTCGTAGCCGAGCGTCTGCCACCGACTCAGTTCGGCCCAACCCTTGTCCTCGACGAACATCGCCAAACCGGACATCGAAGTTCCGATCCGGTGGTTCCGAATCATCACTTCGTTGGTCTCGGCCCAGTGGGTCATGAGGAGCGTCACTGTCTTGCCGTAGAGGTAGGCGAACTTGAGAGTTCGCAGGTAATCCTCCAAGTTTCGACAGTTGGTGGGGTACGTCTCCACCAGCGTACACAGCTCGTTGTCTTCCAACGGCTGCTCTCCGCACGGGTTGACGCCCATTACGCGGCGATCCCGGTCGTTTCGCGGATCGCTCATTCGACCAAAGCCGCGGCAGTTGTCGAGCCAGACATAGCCCGGCTCGCCGTTGATGCCCGTGCGGTTTGCCACGGCCGTGTAGTCCATCCCAACCATAGCCGAAACAGAGTTGTTGGAGGTGTACCCCCAGCCGCCCTCTTCGGTCTTGATCCACTTCCCGTCCTCGCCGGCCAAGGGTACGCCGTCCGGTCCGGGAATGTATCCCAGTCGGTCTGCGTTGACCCTCGGGTTCTTGAGATCGAGAAATGCCTCGTCGTTTGGGTCACCGAGAGCAATCTCGGCCGAACTCCGCACGTTGGCGGCCACGACGCACTTGCCTTCCATGTTGTTGATGTCGACGATGTCGGTCGATGTCAGAAACTCACCCTTTCGGAAGGTCAGGAGCTTGTGCAAGCGCTCGTGTAGCCGTATCAGCGGTTCGGGCCCAGCTGCTCGCCCCCCGAAGCCCCCGATAGGAGCTCCGAATGGCCGGATCTCACTGTAGTCGAACCTGACAGCCTTCTGGTCGGGCAGCATGTAGCTGCGCATCAGGATGGCAGCCGAGTCAACCCAGCCTTCCCGGCTGTCGTCGACCACGATTGGGTCGTCATCGTTCTCGATCGGCTGGTTGAGTCGGAGTTTGTCGGCGCCGAGAGTGTCGAAACCGACACCGACGCCTAGCATACTCATCTCCATCAGCCGCTGAAATGGTTGGGCAGGATCGAAGTCATCGTCACCAACACGAGCGGTAGAAATGAAGCCGCAGTTCTGCAATGCACTGGAGTCGTGGAGTCCGTTGACGAAGAACGTCCCCATCATCCACATCCCCCGCCCCGGCGGGCTCCACTTGCCCGAGAATGCGCGCTCGTAGGCCTCCTGGGCCGACGTGTGCGCCTTCTCCTCACTCCAAGGCAGCTTGTAGTGCATGGCGTGATCCTTCTGGATCGAGAACATGCCCTCCACGAAGCGCCGGCAGCCCTCCCAGTACCGTTCCTTGGTCTGGTCGAGCTTTACCCTCGAGTACTTGGAGTACCAGTTGATCTCGCCCAGGGTGTTACCACCACCGATCGGGAAGCCCCACTTCACCGGCCTGGTCTTGTACGGCTCGATGAACTCGTCCGTGAGACGGAACGACAAGTAGTAAAACTCGTCGTCACGCTCCCGACTCTCTCCCGCTGCAGCCCGTTCGGCCGCGTACATGTGAATTCCCGGCACAAAAGTCTTAGCCGGATCCTGGAGATCGACTTCACTCTTCTGGCTGTTGAAGCCACCAGCACGTATCGGCTGCCGGCCGTTGGTACGAGTGGACGCAGGCGTCAACGTCGCAGTCATGTCAAAATCCCCTCGGTCTGTGCCGCGAGCGGCAATGGTTGTTGGTCCGCTCGCGAAGCTTAGCGATGGTACGGACAGCCGAGGCACACTACCCTCCTGTGCACCCCGAATACCCGTACCATCTGCAGCCGCCTTTGGGAATTTAGTCGCCTGCTTTAGCTAGTCACTTGTCAAAGGTCTCGAGGCCAGTTCGGCGCTCGTCTCCGCCCGTAGAGCGGAGACCAACGTCTAACGTTCGCTACGGCTCTTCAGCCGGCTGAGCTCGCGTTCAAAGCTAGCTACATCAGTGAAACTGCGGTAGACGCTGGCAAAGCGCACATAAGCCACGTCATCTAAATCTAATAGTTGATCCATGACTAATTGCCCAATCCGCTCACTGGGCACTTCAGCTTCGCCCAGAGAGCGGACTTCGCGCTCAATGCGGGCAATGGCTTCTTCAACTGTCGCAATGGCAATCGGTCGTTTTTCGCAGGCCTTGTACAGACCACTAGCAATTTTGCGGCGATCAAATAGCTCGCGGCGCCCATCTTTTTTGACAATGGCGATGGCCGGCATTTCGACTCGTTCATAAGTAGTAAAGCGCTGGGCGCAGGCCGGGCACTGACGGCGGCGGCGGATAGTTGCACCATCCTCCAAATCCCGTGATTCTATAACTTTGGTGTCGAGATAATCACACTCCCGGCATTTCATGTTTGTTTCCCCTTCTTTCACCTCATACGCCATATATAGCGTAAGCTCTATGCCATCATAACGCTAATGGTAGGAGGGCTGTCAATAGTTTTTATGGTTTCTAGAAGAGAGGTCCCGCACTTTACAGTGCGGGACCGTGGTTAGGAGCTAGCGGCGGCGGTGAGTGGTAACGGAATATTCATGGCGGAAGGCCGCATCGCTGGTGTGCTGTCCGTGTCCGGAACTGGATGGAACAGGCTCGCAATACGCTCGTCCAGACCGGAACGCAGCTTCATCAATCTGGATGCAGCATGAACCCGATCGGCTTCGGACGCAGCTGGATTTCCCAACACACCTTCACACTGCCGAATAGTGCCCGTCACCCAATCGATCTCGTACACACCGAGCCAGGCGAATTGCTGTTGACCCATGTGAATAGCCCCTTTGCAGTGGACAATTGCTAGTCTGCACTTTGCCGACTAGCCCCAGGATTCAATTCCCCATTAACCCTCTGGCCAACTCACAAAGCTTTGTCTCTATAATGCTCTGGCTTATTTTGGCCGTCAAGAATAAAAAATGATCCCCAGCGGGATCATTAGGTATTGGTTAAGCGTAAGCGGAGCTTAATCGACTTTGCGTCTTATGAAGGCTGGTACATCCAGGTCATCGCCTTCAAAGCCGAGACCAGCAGTCACTTCATCAGCCGGCTTAACCTTGCTCTCGGCTGCCTTCGGTTCTTTGACTTCATCAACATCGCTCAGGGCGTCACCTATAGTTTTGGTGGTAACCGGCTCTTCCTCGGGCTCAGGTTCAATGCTGGCTAGAGCCGAGCGGCGTGGGGATGGGGCTGGGATGTTTTCAACTGGTTCGGCGGTGGCCATGGTGTCACCAAAGCCCACCGGTCGCTCGTTAATAAATGGCTTACGGACTTCGGTGATGACGTCGGATTCAAACATGGGTTCGGTGTCCTCTTCTTCGACAGTCTTGGGATGTTTGGCAGGATCAAAACCAGTAGCACAGACGGTAATCTTGATGTCGTCATCTAGCGATTCATCTAGGACAGCCCCGAAGATGATGTTGGCATCCGGATCGACGGCATCGGTAATAGTTTTGGCAGCTTCATCGATCTCATGCATGGTCATATTGCGTCCGCCGGTGATATTAAACAGTACGCCTTTGGCGCCCTCAATACTAACTTCCAGCAGCGGCGAATCAATGGCCTGTTTGGCAGCTTGGATGGCCCGGTTGTCACCAGCGGCCCGGCCAATACCCATTAGAGCCGAGCCAGCATCTGTCATGATAGCCTTGATATCGGCAAAATCTAGGTTAATTAGACCGTGAATAGTTATTAGATCAGATATGCCCTGGACGCCTTGCTGCAAGACATCATCAACTACCTTGAAAGCATCTAACAGTGAAGTTTTGCGGTCAATCATGTGCAACAAGCGGTCGTTGGGAATGGTTATTAGGGTATCGACGTTGTCTTTGAGCTCTTCCGCCGCTACGTCGGCTATCCGCCGGCGACGCTCCCCCTCAAATGTAAACGGCCGGGTGCCAATACCGACTACTAGAGCCCCTAATTCTTTGGCTGCCCCAGCAATAAACGGACCGGCCCCAGAACCGGTACCACCACCATAACCCAGCGATACGAAGACCATATCAGCGCCCTTAAGCATTTCATAAATTTCGGCCTCGCTCTCTTCAGCTGCTTTCCGGCCAACGGCCGGATCGGCGCCAGCGCCAAGCCCCCGAGTAGTCTCCTTGCCAATGTGCACCTTCCGGGGCGCACTCGAAAAGTGCAGGGCCTGCGCATCGGTATTAACCGTCACAAACTCCACCCCCTGGATCTTGGAGCTGATCATGCGCTCAATGGCTGCGCCACCGCCACCGCCAACGCCTACCACCTTAATCCTGGCAAATGTCTGTACTTCGGGAACTATCTCTGCCACTATCCACTCCTGATATACGTTATAAGTACCCAACAATTCCCACGTGGATACAGTCGTTAGTATATGCAAGCCGCAAAAATAATGCAAACATTTTGTTCACAAACCATAACTTTTGTATTCGCGAATAACTTTTTTGATCGAAAACTATTTTAGGGCAATAAGTTGCGCAAAGTTTGCTTAATGCGTTGGACGGTTTGGCCGATTTTTTGGTTGGTGCGATCGCCGGTTGAAGCATAGGCCATGTTCTCAAGCATTAGGCCAACCGGAGCCGCATAAGCTGGGTCGGCTACCTTGTCTATAATGCCGCTCAGTCCCTCAGGCTTGCCGATAACGACAGGTAAACCGAGAGCAGTTTTGGCCATCTCGGCAATGCCAGGCATCTTGGCCCCGCCGCCAGTTAGGACAACTCCTGCAGGCAGCAGGCCCTCTTTGCCGATGCCTTTGAGCTCAGTTTTTATCATTTGCATCAGCTCATCTAAGCGGGCATTTACGATGCGGTTAAGTTCACGTCTCGAGACCACAACTTCGTCCGAGGATAGTTCCTCAATACGCAGTTTCTCGGTTGATGACACCTTGCCGGGATGAGCATTAACATATTTAAGTTTGATCTTCTCGGCAACTTCAATGCTGGTTCTCAGGCCAATGGCCAGATCATTAGTAATGTGGCCGGCGCCAATTGGCAGCACGCTGCTGTACAGGACGTCCCCCTCTTCGTAAACTGCTACGCCGGTAGTACCACCGCCAATATCAATTAGCGCTACCCCTAATTCCTTCTGGCGCTTGGTTAACACCGCCCTGGCAGCTGCCAGCGGCACCAGCATTTGACCTTGGATATCGATGCCAGCCTGGTAAATACTGCGATGCAAGTTCTTAATGGCCGGGCTAGCCCCAGTAATGATGTGAGTCTCAACTTCTAGGCGGACACCGCTCATGCCAACCGGGTCTTTGATGTTAGTTTGGCCGTCGACAGTGTAGCTACGCGGGAAAACTTGCAAGATTTCGCGGTTGGGAGCCAGCTGCACCGCCGTGGCGGCTTCTTCAGAGCGATGGACGTCATCAATAGTAATTTCCTGATCGGCCCGGCCAACCGCCACTGTGCCCTTTGAGTTCAAACTTGCGACATGAGCTCCATCAATGGAAACTGTAGCTCGGTCGATAGAAACACCAGAAATACGCTCAGCCTCGTCTACAGCCGCCGTAATTGACGTCACAGTCTCTTCGACGTCAACCACCACGCCCTTACGCATACCTGTGGTGGGAGCGACTCCAACGCCAATGACACTGGCGCTAGCGGCGCCTTCTTCTTGTAAGCCAACTATGCAGCAAACTTTGGTGCTGCCGATGTCTAAGCCAATAAATGTTTCTTCGGGCGTCTTTGCGGACACAAAATTTGTTCCTATTTCCAAATCATTATAGCGCCCCGCCGCCGCGCGCTCAAGCTGGTCGTGATGAACAAATAACGAGCTCAGAAATTAATTGGCTTTGTTGGTGGTTAGTATTTCGCAGCCATTTTCGGTAACTAAAACTGTATGCTCAAACTGGGCGGCTAGGCTCCCATCAGTCGTACTATAGGTCCAGTTGTCGGGCATCAATTTGACCTCTTTGCCCCCAAGTGTGGCCATCGGCTCGATGGCGATCGTCATACCGGCTTTTAGCATCTGGCCCTTGGAGCCTGTATCAAAATTGGGCACTTCAGGATCTTCGTGAATGCTATGGCCTACGCCGTGGCCACACAGCGCTTCCACGATCCCCAAGCCAGCGGCTTGCAGCTGGCCCTGTACCGCTTTAGAGATATCTTGGATATAAATTCCATCCCGCACCACCGCTATGCCCGCCGCCAAAGCTTCCTGGGTAGCCTGTAGCAGCCGTTTGACCTCATCCGACGTCTCGCCTACCACCACCGTAATGGCGGAATCTGTGATCATGCCATCATAGCCGACGCAGTGATCAAATTTAACCACATCACCGTCTGCCAGCACCCGATCACCAGGAATCCCATGGACGACTTCCTCGTTAACAGAGATGCATATAACAGCTGGATAGCCTTCAAATCCTAGAGTGGGTGTATCTCCGCCCAATCGCTTAGTTTCACTGCCGGCAATTTGAGCTAAATCAGCTGTAGTCATACCAGCTTTAGTCACTGCTCTAAGTTTACCCAGCACCTGGACTAAGATCTGGCCACTGGTGCGCATAGCCTGGATCTCGGTTTCAGTTTTGACCTTAGTCATCATAGAGCGGCTGCAATTCTGGCGGCCACCGCTTCGGGTGTACCGGTGCCGTCGATGATTACTAGCTGCTTTTTAAGGTGTTTGATGACAGGCTCAGTGTGTTTATGAAACTGCTTCCACCGCTCATTAAGAGCAGTTTGATTATCATCGTCTCGACCCCGCTTGGCTAGTCTAGCCAAGGCTTCTTCCTTGGGCACCTCAAGATAAAAAACGTGACCCAAGCTGCGATCTAAATCTGTCAGCTGACTTTCTAGCCATTTGGCTTCGTCCTTATCGCGGGGAAAACCGTCCAGCAAAATCGGCAGTTCATCAGGGGTATCTTTAAGCCGCGGTAACAACACTGCCTCAGTTTGCTCGCTAGATGCCAGCCCGCCAGAGGTAATTACCTGCTGCAATTTAGGATCATTGGTGTTTCGCAGCAGTTTGCCGGTCGATAGGTGAATATAACGATGCGAGGCCGCTAAACGACTGGCCTGCTCGGTCTTGCCGGCGCCAGGTACCCCCAAGATGATATCTAGTGTCCCGGCCATATTAGTCCCAGGATGTATGGCCAGAACACAACCACACCTACTATCACTGCTCCCACCGCCGCAATCAGCACCCCAGCGGCGGTCATGTCTTTGATTTGCTTGATGGCCGGATTATTTTTGCCATCAATTAAATCTAAGGTTTCTTCAATCACGGTATTAAACAGCTCGGCTAGGAATACCAATAGAATCACAAATATGATGGCTCCCAGCTCTGATGGCTCAACGCCCAGCAGCACACCGATGGCTAAGGCTGCAACCGCTGCCACCACATGAATTCTGGCGTTACGTTCACTTTTGAGTACGTGGCGAATGCCCTTACCGGCGTAACCTAAGCTTTTGATGAATCCCACTGAAAGTTCCTATAAGTTAAGTTTAAATTGTGCATAATAGCGGCCTGCAATTCGTCCAGGTGCTGTTGATCGGCGATGGTGGCGTGATCAAAACCGGCGATGTGCAAGACGCCATGGACGAGGAGCAGACACAGCTCGGTACCAAGATCGGTGCCAGCAGCCCGAGACTGACGCCCAGCGGTATCTAGGCTAATAGCCACATCGCCAAGCTCACCGTCAATCGGCTGCTGGCCACCTTCGATGTAGCTCCAGCTGAGAACATCGGTAGCGTGGTCACTAGCCGCGTACTTCTTATTTAAGGCCTGAATCTCGTTGTCGTCAACGAGCTTAAGGTTAATATTACCATTTGGCGACCCAGAGCCTAACTGTTTGTTAACGGCCCGGACAGCGGCTTGCAACTGGCTGATATTGACCTCAGCCGGCATTGTGCCAGCTACTTTCAGCTCGAGGGCCACTAGGCCAGGCGCTCTCTAACCAGCTTGGCGACAGTGCCACCATCGGCTGCCCCGGCGGCCTTGGCCACAACGGCAGCAATTACCTGCCCCATTTGCGGGTTGTCGCCGGCCGCTGTGACCGCCTCGCCTACCATGGCCTTAAGCTCAGCTTCATCCAATTGTTTCGGCAAATAACCATTAATCAGATCTAGTTCAGCCTGTTCCACGGCGGCTAAATCAGCCCGGCCGCCATCGTTATAAGCGGTTATGGAATCTCGGCGCTGCTTAGCTTCGCGCTGCAGAACCTTCATCGTCTCATCATCAGTCAGAGCATGACCAAGCTTGATTTCTTCGTTTTTGAAACTAGTCTTAATTAAACGCAGAACACCGACGCGATCAGATTCACCTGCCTTCATAGCAGTAGTTAGATCGGTATCAATCTGCGCGGCCTTCATTAGCGAATACCTAGATACTGCTTGGCCTTAATTTCTTTGCGGGCTCGTTTGCGGATGGCTATCTCACGTTGCTCACGTTTGCTCAGCGGCTTTTCAAAATATTTCTTGCGTCTGGCCACACCCAAGACACCTGATTGCTGCACTTTCTTGTTAAAGCGGCGCAGCAGGTTTTCTAGACTCTCGCGATCATCTTTGCGAGTAACTTGCAACAAAGTCTTCACCTCCTGGGTGATTCGTTATTCTAACCTGAGTAGTCTACACCAAAACGCTTACAGGTTCAAGGGTATTAATCTGAGAAATGCTTGCCGCCTAAGATATGAATGTGTAAGTGATCAATAACCTGTCCGCCCTTGCGGCCAACATTAATCATTACCCTATACCCGCCGGCAATTCCTTGCGCCTTAGCGATAGTTTGAACAGCCTGAATCAGTTGCCACCCAAGCTTTGGATCATTTACGTCATCCAAACTAGAAACGTGTTGCTTCGGCACCACCAGAATGTGCACCGGCGCCTTGGGATGAATGTCTTTAAAGGCAGCCATGGTGTCAGTTTCCCAAACCAAATTGGCTTTATCGGCCGCCAATTTGCAAAATAAACAGTCATCCATGGCTCAATTATAGCTGGTTTAGTTAGGGCCCCGCCACAACATTGTGGCGGGGCCCTCCGGCCGCCCGAAGGCGACTGGTCTGGTTCGGCTTAAGCCGAAACCTTGGCGTTCTGGTCGGCAGCCCGCTCGGCAATTACACGCCGGGCCTGAGCTATCAGCCCATGCCGACGGGCGCCTGATCGAGGCTGTTCACCGTTCTCTCTGATCAATGCCCGCAATTGATCGTTGTCGAGTACCATCAGCTCCGGGCCAGTCAACGGCAGTGAACTACCCTGAGAAGAGCCACCCCGGCTTTCGCGCCGTGCAATGGCGTCAACCAACATTGGGATGTCACTGCTGGGATGATTCATGGCACTGATGCGCCGATTGCGCACTTTGACCATGCCCATGCCCAAAGCCTTTTGCTTCAGGTCCTGCAGTTCTTGAAACCTTTCGGCCTGTTTGTCCTCCCAGCTCTGGGCCTGACGGATTTCAATTTCGGTCTTGGAAATTCGACGCGTCACTGCAGCTCCTCGGTAGACGGTCTTAGGACACAACTTGTCCAGTCTACAGGTTCAGAGGTATGCCGTCAATGCTTATTTCAGATCAAATCGTTTTTGTAGTTCGATGACGATTTTATTCAACGGAATCATCTCTTGAGCCCCGGATTT
>CAYYRL010000024.1:0-10669 GCA_964474165.1 uncultured Candidatus Saccharimonadales bacterium | reverse complement strand
CCTGGTAAGCTACGATTTCATCGACGGAGTTACCATCAAAGGGCAAATCACAAAGATCAGCCTTAACATCTGCAGTTTCATCAAACAAATCTACGTTGGTGAAGCCATCGATGCGCATGTCGCCGGAACCAAGGTTGAGCTTTAAGGCCATAAATTCAATGCCTCTAGCTCGGCAGGTAACTGAGCCGGTATCAAGTTGTGCAGTGTTTCCGGTGATGTCGGATGAACATCTCTAATGCCGGGCCGCCACGGCTGCCAGACGTCAGTAAACCAACGCTGCGCATCGAAATCACTGGCATGAGAGTAATGACTAATTTTGCGCCAAACTTCATTATCAGTTCTAGCCCAGCTGAAATGGTGCACGTAAACCGGCGCAACTTGGAAAGGCAGGTTGATAACTCGGTTTTCAACGAAACTAGCGTAGGGACGAACCGCTATTAGTTGCAAATAATCTCGCGGTGGATCGGCTAAATAACCGCTTTTCCAATAAGTGAGCTGATGATGAACCACATAGGCATCAGCTTCTGTCTCACGCTCCAGAAGAATTCGGAGTTGTTCCCAGTTTTCCTGGTCAAAAAATTCATCAGGATCGAGAACTAGCACCCAATCATAATCGCCTAACAAATCCAGCCCATAATTGCGCTGCTCGGCCTCAGTCGGCCAGTCGTCAGTTACCACCTGGGCACCATGCTGTTCGGCGATTTGAGTTGTGTCATCGGCTAATTCCTTCTCACCAAACCAGGGCTGATTTGAAACCAACACCAGGCGAGTTTCAACCCAATTTGGGATATGGCTCAGAAAGGGTCCGATGAAACGCTGCTCATTATAAGCGCAGGTCAGGGTGGCAACTCTCATTAGCTTCTCTGATTAGCAGTTTTGGCTTTGGTTTTGGGTTTGACTTTGGGTCCGGGACTGGTAAGGGGCATTTGAACTGCGGCAGCAGGCTCCAGACGACTGGCCAGCGTCTGATCCCATTGTTTGGCAATTTGGTTATAATCATATTGCTTTAAAACTTGATGACTAATTTTTGTGCGTTCATCATCGCTCAGTGGATGCTTTATGGCCCTTATTAAACGAGCCAGGAACTTGGCTTGCGCATCAGGATTATTACTTATCCCTTCAATGGCTGGTTCTGATGTCACAACTGTTTCTTGAAGGGCAGCAAATCCAGAAGTTACTGGCTGGACCCCGGCGGCTTGGGCTTTTAGTGCAGTGATGCAGTTAATTTCTGGAAAGCTAGTGGGGTAGGCCCAAACGCTACAACTCATCATTTCCTTGGCCAGCTCTTCATGGCCAAGGCGACCCAATTCTTTGACACCGGCATTGTGCATTGCGCGCCTGAGTTGCCATTTCCATTTGGATTGCTCGGTTGAACCGGCATGCATGGCGTCAAAGCTATTCCAGCCGTAGGCCCAAACTAGCTCAGCATCCGGGATTTTAGTCTTAACTTTAGGCCAGAGGCTAACTAACAGGTCGAGGCCACGATCGGCCGATGAGGCATAAATGACTTTTTGTGGTTGTCGTTTGATTCCAGGGTTATTAAATTGGGTTGGGATAATGCCATTAGAGATAATGACAGCTTTATCGTCGGGCAGATCGGGGGCAAAGTTACGATGGTAGTGACCTTTGAAGAAAACTAAGTCAAGCTTACTACTAGCTTCAGCGGTAATTTCTTGATGGCTGACCGGGGTATCATGCATATCGACGCAAGATAATTTGGCCTCAATGCCCGCCCGAAAGGCCAGTGCTGGGTTGCGCCAAGCTACGAAGATATTGAATTGATCGATGGGATTAAATTTCGTCCATGGCAGCCACTCAACACCGTCTATCTGCTCAGCTCTGGCGCGGTGGTTGTAAACGGTGATTTCCCAACCGAGTTTGGCCAATGCCGGCGCCAAGTAAACAATTGCCTCCTCAGAGCCCCCCATCCCCTGTTTAATTGTTTCCGGTCCCCAGTCTTCCCATTGCTGCCCGCAGTAGAAAACGATTGATTGTGGCCCCCAGGACTTGGACGGGTAGCTTTGTTCCCAAGCTTGGCGCAATCGCCCATCAGTGCGAATGAACTGGGGCAGGCTGTCGATGAAGGCTTTGGGATTGCCTTGGTTTTGGATGATGCCGGACAGTATCTCAGCGCTGCGGATGGCTTGCTCCTGGTAGAAGGCTTGATAAACTTGCTCACGGACGGATGGGAAGTTTTCGGCGCCGGGGTTAAACTCGGCCGCTTTATCGATGGCGGCTTTGGCTTTTTCAAATTCATTGCAGGCTAGATAGGCTAGCGCCAGCACCATTTGGGGCTGGTAAGTATAGAGCGTCGGATCGGTGGTAACGATCATCTGGGGACGATTTTTGGTCAGGCCCATTTCGACCCAATGAATGGCTGAATCGGGCCGGCCTTGAGACAGATTGAGATCGCCGATGGTTAGGAAAGCATCTGGCCAGTCGGGGCGCAAATTAATAGCTGTCATGGTGGCATTGATGGCTAAGTCGGGGTGGCCCAGCCGATATTGAAGGTCGGCAATTTTGATCCAGGCGTTGTACACTACATCTGTATTATCTGGATGGGTGGTTAGCTCTTGGAACATTTTGAGGGCCGTAGGGAGGTCTTGCTTCAGGGCAAAACTGGTGCCGAGATAATAGAGCAACATCGGAGTAACTTGGCCGGCTTCAAAATCGCGCATCATGATGGCATGATTGCGCTCGATGGCCTTATTTAGGTCTGACTGATTGCGTGGGCGATGCTTAATGATGACGTGATCTGTCACTGTTATGCCTGCATGGGGAATCGGGCTAACAAGTGACTCATGGACACTGCCGGTCCAAACATAGGGGTGCCGAGTCCGGACAAGTCGCTCTCTGAGATGTTGGGCGACCAGCTCCCCAGCTTGGTTGTAGTCGTATTGATAGGGCAAGAAGACCACGTCATAATTTTCGCGGACTGCAAAAGCCACAAGTTCGGGGATTTTCTCCGGATTAATGAGATAATCATCGGTATCAAACCACATCCAATAGTCGGTTTTGACGTACTGCTTGAGCGCTTCGCGGGCCTGACTAAAGTCGTCCACCCACTCAAAAAAACTTACTTGGACTTTGTCGGGTAAATCCGAAGGGGCAGTAGCGCCTGTCCCATTAATCTGTATATAAATTTGATCAAACCAGCGGCCATAGTCATTCACAATTCGAATGACATCGTCGTCATAGAACCGACTAATGACAGATAATCCGACCGTCGGTGTGGCCGGAATTTGTAATTCCCCGCTTCCCAAACTCATCAGCCTTAGGGTACCATTTTTTACCTGGTAATGACTAGATAACGCCCAAAAGATATTATGGTTTGCGCTATGCTGCTGCCTTATCTATAATAACCATAAGCGTTGGAGGGCATCATTTATTAGATATGAACGCTAGGATCGTAAATGACTTATAACCCGCAAAATCCAAACGGGCAGGCGACTAGTGCCAACTCGGCACCGGTGGTTATTGCTAGTGATCAAAGTGCGGTTAGTGTTAGCGTCTCCACCGGCAGTTTAACGGCTACCATTCCCGGCGGCGTGACAATCAACACCGGAAGCTTGACTGCCACTGTCGCTAATATCGCCAGCCTGGCAGTAGCTAGGATGTTCGATAGCTCCGGCGCATCATTGTCGGCAACTGCGGCTGGTAACCTGAACGTCAACTTATCTAGCAGTAGCTTGTCCAGCATAAATGTGGCTGTGACTACCGGCAGCTTAACAGCTACCATTCCCAGCGGCTCCAGCGTCATTACCACCCAGGCCAACGGCGCCAGCCTGAATGCCAACGTTTACCCGACAGCTTTGTCGACTACTACTGGTGCAACAGCTTACTTTACCAACTCCTTATCAACTACAGTGCTAACAGTTAAGGGCTCGGCTGGAAACATGTATAACATGACAGCCATCAACCAAAATACCGTGGATGCTTACATCCAGTTCTATGACACCGGCAGCCCAAGTGTTGGCACCACGGCTCCAACATATTCATTTCTGGTGCCGGCTGGGGTGGCTTCGACGATCGCTGGGGGATTCTCAGAACAATGGGTTGTGCCATTGACCTTCTCAACCAACATTAAAATAGCTGCCACCACGACAGCCACAGGAAGCAGTGCTCCCAGCACGAACATTGTTGTAAATATCGGATATAAGTAATGGGCTTTGGTCCAGCGGTTAACATTGCTCCTGGTACCACATTGCCATCGGCCCTGAGGACTGCGCCCAGTGGCTGGTTACTGTGTGACGGCTCGGCGGTTAGCCGGACCACTTACGCCAACTTGTTTAATGCTGTCTGTAACAGCTTGGGCACAATAACCGTCACTATTGCTTCTCCGGCCGTGGTGTCGCTCACCAGCCACGGCCTATCACTGGGTGACCAGGTGCGCTTTACAACGACCGGGGCTCTGCCGACTGGCATTGTGGCCGGTACTGATTACTACGTTTCGACCTTGGCTACGAATACTTTTCAAATTGCTACTTTACCATCTGGGTCTTCAATTAACTCCAGTGGCTCACAAAGCGGTACTCATACTGGTTGGTACGCGCCGCATGGCCTCGGCGATCTATCGACAACTTTTCATTTGCCCAATATGTCCGGCTACTGGGTGAACGGTCATAGCAGCACCTACCCCCAGGGATTTAGCAATAGTGCCCCAACTCACAGCCACAGTGTATCTTCGCTCACCCTAGCTAGCCACACCCACAGTGTTCCAGCCCTAACCATTCCGTCGCAGACGGTTGCCAGTCACTCTCACACCTTCACCCCTGGCACTGCTTACATGCAATATACAACACCAGCCAGCGCCGGTGTCAGCTGGTATCGACAGGTCAGTGCATCGAGCTGGACCGATGACCATGCTCTGCAATCAGATGCTTCAGCTGGTCCTGACACTACCGGTGCTGGAAATTCCCGTACCAGCGCCATTGGCATCGATGGTGCTACCGACTCTAACCCTGCAACTACGGCTTCAAACTCTACCGGCACAGGCACTGCCGGGCAGCCTTCGACCAACGCGATTGGCGGTACGTTGGATAACAGCAGCGCTAATACCCTGCCTCCACATCTGGGCGTTAAATATATGATAAAGACATGAGAGCAGGTTATGCCGCTTAGTTATCCGACAGAAGTTGCTCCAGGTCTGATCGTGCCGATAGGTCTCAGGACAGCGCCCAGCGGCTGGCTGCTGTGTGATGGTACGGCTGTCAGTCGAACCACCTATGATGCTCTATTTAACGCCATCTGTAGTAGTTTGGGCACGGCGACCATGACTGTGGCTTCGCCAGCGGTGGTAACACTTAGCAATCATGGCTTGTCATTGGGAGAGCAGGTACGCTTTACTACCACTGCGTCGCTTCCGACTGGAATCTTACCAGGCGCCGCCTACTACGTTTCAACCCTGGCTACTAACACTTTTCAAATTGCCACCTTGCCCGCTGGCTCATCAATCAACACCAGTGGTACTCAGAGCGGTACTCATACTGCTTGGTATGCGCCTTATGGTCTAGGCGACTTATCGACAACCTTTGCGGTTCCCAACCTGTCAGGCTACTGGCCCAATGGCCATAGCTCCACTTATCCTCAAGGCTACTCCAACTCGGCTCCGACCCACACCCACGGTGTTGGCTCATTGACTCTGGCTAGTCACACTCACTCAGTTCCCGGCCTAAGCGTGCCAGCTTTGAGTGTGAATAGCCACACCCACAATTTAAGTGGTAGCGGTTGGGTTCAGTATGACTGGGCTGGTTCAGGATGCGGAATTATCAATCGCGTTAGCGTTTCGGCCTGGACAGACACTCACCGGTCTCCGGATGATATTATTGGCTCCGCCACTGCAAATACCACTAGTAGTCAAACCCAAGGCATTCCCCTGGACGGTACTACTGATGGAACCGCTACCACTACGGCCACGGGCACTAGTGGCACCGGCACATCAGGACAGCCGTCGACCAATGCCATCGGCGGCAGTTTAAGTAATAACAGCACCGATACTCTGCCGCCGCACCTGGGACTTAAATATATGATAAAAACGTGAGGAGTAAATAGTGCCACTTCACACTCCAAGTCAATTTATGGCCGGTGTGATTTTGCCAACGCCGAAACGCACAGTTCCAGACGGCTGGCTGCTGTGTGATGGTACGGCTGTCAGTCGAACCACCTATGATGCTCTATTTAACGCCATCTGTAGTAGTTTGGGCACGGCGACCATGACTGTGGCTTCGCCAGCGGTGGTAACACTTAGCAATCATGGCTTGTCATTGGGAGAGCAGGTACGCTTTACTACCACTGCGTCGCTTCCGACTGGAATCTTACCAGGCGCCGCCTACTACGTTTCAACCCTGGCTACTAACACTTTTCAAATTGCCACCTTGCCCGCTGGCTCATCAATCAACACCAGTGGTACTCAGAGCGGTACTCATACTGCTTGGTATGCGCCTTATGGTCTAGGCGACTTATCGACAACCTTTGCGGTTCCCAACCTGTCAGGCTACTGGCCCAATGGCCATAGCTCCACTTATCCTCAAGGCTACTCCAACTCGGCTCCGACCCACACCCACGGTGTTGGCTCATTGACTCTGGCTAGTCACACTCATAGCATTCCCTCTCTCTCAGTTCCATCCTTAAGTGTTACCGGACACACCCACACTCTGGCTGCTGGCTACGCCCTTAAGCATTGGAATACAGCGACTGGGGCGATCAAATTAAAAACTGGGGCTACAGCCTGGACCCGGACGCATCTCCTCCCCTTTGATATTTCCACAAATTCACTTAGCCTTTTTACCAACCACACCAGTGCCATCGGTATTGCTGGTAGCACCGACTCGGGCACGTCATCTACGGTGGCTGGAGGTACCCAAAGCGGCACCTCGGGCCAGCCATCGACCAATGCCATTGGCGGTAGCCTTGGCAACAACAGTACTAATAGCTTGCCACCTCATGTCGGTTCCAAGTATATGATTAAGTACTAGCAGCTAAAATTTTCTGATAGGTGGACTCAAATCCTATATCATCTCGCTGTAGACTTTTGGCCGCTCTGGCAAATTGTTTAGCTTGGGTAAAGTCACCGGTTTCTAAGTAAGCTTGGGCTAGGCGAGCCAGCGGCATGTAATTATAGAAGTTGGGGTTGAAAGGCATTTGAGAGAAGGGTCGCTGGCGGCTGTGGCCGGCTTTTAGCCAGTCGATAGCTAGCTGGGGCTGTCCATCAGTCAGTGCCCAATCACCCATTATCAGATAAGCATCCGGCCATTCGGGTTGGGTATCGATGGCTTTGACCAAGGCACCAGTAGCATTGTTTGGTTGACCCAGCCGGTAGTAGGCCATGGCAATGTAGATCCAAGCCGTATAAACCATCTCTAGTACCGTAGAAGAACTGGCTAATTGTTGGAAAAGCTCTATAGCTTTTTGAAAATCATCTCGAGCCCCATAGCTTTTGCCCAAGAAATACAACAGCCAATCTGGGTTTTTTACCTCTGGCTGGTACAGCCTCATCATCACGTCATGATAGCGCTTCAGGGTGAGAGCATTAGCGCGAACAGATTTGGCCCGATGAACTATGGCTACCTCGCCACTATCAAGTTCCTTAAAGCTGGAATCAGCGATAAGCTGTTCATGTACCGGATTTATCCAGCGCCAAATATGGCTGGCTTTGACGATCCGCAGGCGCCAATCCATTTCAATTAAGTCACCTTCGGTCGAGTAGGTGGTGTGGTACAGCAGAGCAATCGCCGTGCAACTGTCCTTGGCTGCCTTCTTCAGTAAAGTTGGTAACTTACTAGGATTCAAAATGGTATCATCCGTATCTAACCACATCCAGTAATCGGTCTTAACCCGCCTCAGTAAGGCATTGCGGGCGGCGCCGAAGTCATCGCACCATTTGAACCTTGAGACATCAACTTTTGGTGGCAGTAGTTTAGGAACAGACCCCGCCCCGTTAATTTGAATGTAGATTTTGTCAAAATATCGGCCATAGTCATTGATAATCCGAATCACATCCCGGCTATAACTGCGGCTAATAACGCATAGACCTAAGGTTGTGGTCCTTTTACTCATTTTTTTATTGTACAGGAAGTGCATAGTTGACATTTCAAGAAATTTCTATTATACTTTGGTTTGTCTTTGAGAGAAGGAGTCTTGAAAAACAATGCCCAAAAAGCCCAGTCATCATGCTCGCGGATTTGTAATCACCCTGTTCGTGGGTCTGATGCTGCTTTTGGCTCAGATCCCACCGGTAGCGGCAACCTCAACCCTCTTGCCCCCCAGCAGTTTGCCAGCCGGTAGCACCGAAGCCACCTTCACTTACTGCACGGCGGAGGGCGTCGATTTCCAGCTAGACCTTTACCACCCGTCAGGGACAATGGCCACACCCGTGGTCGTCAACGTTCACGGTGGCGGTTGGACGATTGGCAATCGGACGACCCATGTGACTGCCCAATTGGTTTCCGACCTGCTAAGCAAAGGTATTGCCTTTGCCACCATTGAATACAAGCTGTTTGATGCCCGCATGGCCAGTAAGAATGTGGCCTGCGCCGTACGTTACCTACGGGCCTCGGCGTCTGTGTTGCACATTAACGGTGCGCGGATTGGAGTTATGGGCGACAGCGCCGGTGGTCAACTGGTGTCGCTGTTGGGCACCAATAGCGCGGGATTCAAATCTGGTCAATATGCCGGTCAGTCCAGCCGGGTCCAGGCGGTGGCCGATGAGTGGGGACCGGTGATATTTGACGCGCAGCAGGTTAAGCTGCTGCATGATCCAATCAACTACGCCTTCCGCACCACCGATCTGAAGGCTCTCAAGGCCTTCTCGCCCCTGACCTACATCAGTAGGGACGATCCCCCGTTCCTGCTCATCCACGGCGCCGCGGATGATAAAGTGCCGGTCAGCCAGTCCAAGCGGTTTGCCGCCGCCCTCAAAAAAGTTGGCGTTTCGGCCAAGTTGGTGATCGTGCCGAATACCGGCCACTATCTCAACCCCTTGCCGGGGCAACCTAGTGATCCGGCTGTGGGAGCTAAACTCAGAGCCAATCTGGTTGGCTTCTTTGACAGCCGGTTGAACAATTAGGGTCCTCGTGATCCATGGGGCGGAAGGAATTCCTTCCGCCCCATTTATTTAAAAAGCTTTCTCAGCACCAAACGGCATCTACAGGACTTATGCTACACTAATCTCTACATCATTGCCGGCCATAGGCTGGAGAGATATCGAACAGTTGAAATCAAAAACGGGGGATACATACATTGAGGGCCACCAATTTCAGGCTGCTGAGCCTGGTGTTGCTATCAGCGCTCTGTAGCCTCACTCTGACTGGTAGATCTCAATCAAGTGCCACTCCGTCCAGCGGGCTGACCGGTATTCACAAGATCCAACATGTCGTCATGATCATGCAAGAAAACCGGTCCTTCGATCACTACTTCGGCACCTACCCAGGCGCTAACGGCATTCCGATGAAGAACGGCGTGCCAACGGTTTGTGCGCCGAATCCGTGGACCGGGAAATGCCAGAGACCCTACGTCACTCACGCTGATGAGGCCCTGGGTGGTCCGCATGGTCATTACAGCTTCATCAAAGATCTCAATGGCGGTAAGATGGAAGGCTTCATCCGGGCGCTTGGTGACCTACCGCGCTGTGAGGCAGCGGATCCCGATTGTGATATCCCGTGGGACAAAATCAGGGCCGGTTCGGATGTCATGAGCTACCACACTCAAAGCGACATCCCCAACTATTGGAAATACGCCCAGAATTTCACCTTGCACGATCGTATGTTTGCTGCCAGCTCGGCCTGGACTGAACCGGAGCACCTATTTGCCGTCTCGGGTTGGAGTGCCAGGTGCAAAAATCGCAACCCAATGAGTTGTCAGAACAGTCTCAACCCGGACCGTTCAGACAAAGCCCTGTTTTCATGGACACCCTTGCCCTGGTTGCTATACCGGCAAGGGGTGTCATGGAAATATTATGTGGTTCCGGGTCTGACGCTGGACTGTGCCAGCGATGAAACAATCAGCTGTGCCTCACACCCCCTGAATCCGACCACCCCAAGCGTCATGAATCCCTTGCCTAGGTTCGTTGCCGTTCAGGACACGGGCCAGCTAGGCAACATTCAAGCCATCGACAACTTCTACGCCGACGCCAAGGCCGGAACTCTGCCGGCAGTTACTTGGATCGCGCCTTCACAAGATGTCAGCGAGCATCCCGGCTGGCGCATTAGTGATGGCCAGAGCTTCGTCACCAGCTTGGTGAATGCCGTGATGCGTAGCCCCGACTGGAACTCCACCGCCATCCTGATCAAGTGGGATGACTGGGGTGGGTTCTACGACCACGTGGCACCACCCAAAGTTGATCAGAACGGTTACGGTTTCCGGACACCGTCGCTGATCATCAGTCCCTACGCCCGCAAGGGGTTCGTTGACCACCAGACGTTGAGCTACGACGCTTGGCTGAAGTTCATCGAAGACGTGTTCCTGGGCGGACAGCGCCTAGATCCCAAAACCGATGGTCGGCCGGATCCTCGGCCAACTGTGAGGGAGAAGGTGAAGATCTTGGGCGATCTGCGCAAGGACTTCAACTTCTCTCAGCCGCCACGGCCACCGGTGTTGTTGCCGGTCCATCCGGTGACGACGCTGAAGTAGCTGCCTGAGGCGGGGAGAGTTGACTCTCCCCGCCTCATTTCGT
>CAYYRL010000023.1:3539-11681 GCA_964474165.1 uncultured Candidatus Saccharimonadales bacterium | reverse complement strand
CCGGACAACTTGCGGTGTGTACCAGACGGTACACACCGCCCTGGAGCTGGACCGGCTGAGTGACCCAACTCCTTGGACAAAGGAGCGGTCTCCGGACGACCGGTCATCCAGAGACCACTCCATGCCGGAGACTGGCTGGCCCGTTAAGGCCGCGCTTGTCCCGCGGGTTTATTCGAGCTTGGTTGGGTCCAGCCAACTGGCTCGTTTGACGCTGAGTTCTCTCAGGCCGGGACGCTCCAACAGCTCCTCCAACAGCCAGCGCTGCAGGTGAAGCCGACAGGCGCTGTCGCTGGATCCGCGAAGCCAGGAGAATCCGATGTCTTCCACCACCAGTTCGCGTACCTTTTCGGCCGGGAGTTCGCTGGGGTGAGTCATGATGGTCACGGCCCTAGGCAGCGTCAGTTCGGTGTCGTATTCCGCGTGCTCGTGCTCCTCGAAGTAACGTTCAGTGACTTCAAGGAGTTGTGAAGCAGATCTAATAGGTACCGCTGTCGGCATGTGCGTCCCCCTCTGCAGATGATCGAAAGAATAAACACATTATACACTAGTTTTCTGTACTTGTCACTACTAAAATGCTCAGCTTCTGATATACTGGTCTGAGCACGGGCCTGTAGCTCAGCGGTTAGAGCGGTACTCTTATAAGGTACTGGCCGATGGTTCGAATCCATCCAGGCCCACCAAGGTAGATTCATTCTTGCCGGCAATTGATGTATGATGGCCCACTAAATCGCTAGCCCAAGCAATTAAGCATAACCAGTTTGACAGACTGTCAACTTCAGGGTACGATTAGCCCAAGAGCGCTCATATGGCCAAAGCCACTGCAAAGTCAAAGTCGAAGAAACGCAATGTGAAGAAAAAGACCAACATTGGATTAGCCGCCAAACGTTTTAGTCCGCTTAACTTTAAGCTGGGTCTGAAGAAAGGCCAGCGCCTCAACCGTGGCCGACTAGTCGGTTTGGTTCTAATTTTGATTTTGATCGGTGTCGGCATTAAGTTGTTTGCCAGCGCCAGTTCCGGTCCAGGGACCGCTTATCTCAAACGGGGCGATTGTATTCATCGAGGGGATGCACTGAAGACATCTTCGAAGAAGTTTGCAGCCAAGTTCCAGTCTGATAGTAACTTCGTCATATATTACCTCCCCGCAACCCCAGACAAAGATACCTGGAGTACCGATACTAGAGGCACAGGAGGTACCGCCCTTTGCCTCGGCAACGATGGTAATCTGGTGATGCTCAAGCCAGGACCCACCTATCCAATTGCAGTCTGGCAAACCCACACTGCCAATAAGGGAGTCACTCATTTGATGTTAAAAGATGATAGTTTCGGTAATTTGGTCCTATACAAGTCGGATAACACCCCGGTCTGGTCAGCCAGATTTGGGCAGTTTGGCTGTGTTAATCCATTTGCGGGCACCAACTACGCTCTCGATCGAATAGATCAGGGTGTTGACTACAATCCTGCTGGTGGCCGTCAACCAATCAAAACTCCTTGTCGAGGTACCGTTTTGGGGACTGCGGGAGGCGGTTGGCCGGGCGGAGTCTACATACACTTCAAGATAGATCCTAAAGTTCACTCTCCAGTTGCGGGCAAGTGTATATATTTTGCTGAGGCAATTCAGAATGTACCAAAAATCGGTTCTGTTTTTAAAGCCGGCGAAAAGATAGCTGACACTAATCCCACTGGCGATCCTATTGGACACCAGGAGTGGGGTTGGTCATATAGCCAGGGACGCCCAGCTATTAGTAAGATATATGATCCAGGCAGGGATTACCATCTGAACGGCGAAGCCTGGGATCATTTTATGCAAAGTTTGGGGGGTTACAATCACGGCCATGGTACTAAGCCACTCTATCCTGCAAATACCCACGCCTGTGCTTGAACTAGCCAGCGTTACTCCTTAAGAAAAGGTTAATGTACCCTTGACAAACTAGGGTAAGGTATGGTATTATATCTGCCGTATCTCGATAGTTCATAGCTTACGCCCAGGAGGCGCCTCGTGAGTAGCCGCAAGGTTCTTATCTTCCTCGTCATCTCTTTGATGGCTCCGATGGTGGGACTGGCGGCTCCGGCAGGCGCCTCCACCCACCACTTCTGCCAGGCCAATCGGGTCGAAGTCTTCGCCGGATTCTTCTCAGGATCCTCCAGCGGGACCGGCCCCAAAGTCGGCAACGTCACTGTCCACAACCTAGGCCCGCGGTGCGCCATTACTGGCAACCCCGGAGTATCCGGTTGGGATGGTCACCAAGTCGGCCGCGCGGCCCAGTGGGTCCATCCCAGCGGCAAGCCCGTCATCTGGCTCAACCCCGGTGACTGGGCCGACGCCGCGCTCTGGAATATCGGTACCGGTCACTTCGGTGGCCAGCACTGCGATCCGGAGATGGTTCACCGGCTGCGGGTGTTCTTGCCCAACTCTGGTCCGGACGGCGATCCGCACTTCACGCGCTGGGACTACCAAGCCTGCCGCAACCGCCATCTGGCGCAGCTGTGGGTGGGAGTCTTCCAGCACTACAACGTGTATTAGTGCTTTGAGGGGTACTACGGCCCGGTGACAATGACGTCACCGGGCCTTTCTCTTTGCCTAAATGATTATTGACCGTTTGCAACTAAGGTTTTATAATTACGCAATCGTTCTTCGACAATTTGAGAGGACGGAGATGACGAATACCGGACCGACCGGTGTCAGTTGTTCGTTTAGGGGACGTGGGGGCATTTGTGGCCAGCCGGCCTCTTCCAAAGTGCGGCGCCGCGGTCATCGCCACGTCAAACAACCCCAAGAGCGCTACCGCTGCGCCGAGCATCGGGGAATGTGGAACAACCGGGAGCGGGGTGATGCTCTGGCGCTTTTTCCGACCACGATCGATATGAGCACATTTAGGGGGCAGGGTGACCCTATTGGTGACGCCGATGCCGAACCGAAACTCACGCTTCCCGAAGTTCTGGAAACGTTCAATCATAAGGAGCAGTCGTGAGCGACATCACCATTACCGTGCATAACACCGACAGTATGGAAGCGGCACGCGGCCAGTGTGCTTTCGATGAAGATGCTGATGTAATGGTGGTAGCCATCCATCGTTATCGTGGCGTCGAGTACGTAGCGTCTTTCGACAGCCAAGACCGAAATCACGAAACGCCACTGGCCTACGTCGGAGAGAGCATCACGCATGCTCTCCAGGAAGCCGGAGTCATGACCCGTTAACCACGCCCCGCACTATGTGCGGGGCATTTTCTATTCCCAGCGAAAGACGCGGAAGGCAGTGAAGTAAATAATGATCATCCAGCCGAGGATCAACGCCAGCTGCGGGCCGAGCTGCCACAAGTGTTTGCCTTCGGTCGCAATTAGGCGGATTCCATCAATAACCGGTGTCAGCGGCAAGAAGTATGACACTTTTTGCAGCCAGATGGGCATTAAGAAGCGGGGGAAGAAGGTGCCGGAGAGGAAAATCATCGGGAAGGTCACAATGTTGGTCAGCGGCGCCGCTTGGCGTTCGTTGGCGGCCCAGCCGCCGATGGCCAGACCAATACCAAAGATGGTCACGATGCTGAGAACCAAGAAGATGATTAGATCCAAAAAGATGCCACTAGCCACGGTCAGGTTAAAGACCAGAATGGCCACGATAAACATCAGGGCAATGGTCATCAGACCAACGGTGGACTGCGACACCATGTTGGCTAGGAAGTACTGCCATACCTTGAGCGGGGTGGTGTGCAGCCGGCGCAGAATCCCCTGTTTCTTGAGCTCGGGAAAGACGTTAACCGGCCCAAAAATACCTAGACCGATGATGGAGAAGCCGAGCAGGCCGGCAAAGGTATAGTCAAAGGCCGACAGTCCCCTGTCATTAGTTTGCATGGCTTTGACGCTAAAGGGCTGCGGTACGCGTAGTAGCTCGACATTCAAGCCTTTGAAGACTCCATCGAGGACCGAAGACAAGGTTTGACCGGCCTGTTCGTTGTTTTGGGAGTAGAGGACTTGGGCCTGACCACTGGGCAAATTGTTTTTGATATCACCGAAGCCCGGCGGTAACACAATAGCAGCATCCATCTGGCCGCGGTTCATCTTTTCTTTGGCGCTATCTAGTGTGGTGACATCGGTGGAAACTTTGAGGATCTTGTTTTCGTTCAGTTGTTTGACGAAGGTCTGGGAAAATTCCGAAGTTGAATTGTTAATGACGGCCACTTTGTAAGACGGATTGTTGCTATGGCTAAATAGGCCGCCAAAGATAAACAGGAAAATCAGCGGGAATAGAAAAGTGAAAAATAGGGCAGTGCGGTCGCGGAAAGTGCGCCGGATGGCAGTCTTGGCGAAGACCCGGACGGGGAGCCAAGTGCGGTTGCGGGATTGCTGACTAATCGCGCAGCTCCTTTCCTGTCAGGTCAATAAAGACGTCTTCTAAGCTCGCCTGTTTGACTTGTCGATGGGGTTTAAAGCCCTTGGCCAGCAGATTATCAATCAATTTCTTCGGGGTATCGAGGGCCACAATCACGCCGTCATCCATTATTGCGACGCGGTCGCATAAGAGCTCGGCTTCTTCCATGTAGTGGGTGGTTAGAACAATGGTGACGCCGCTTTTACGGGTTTCGGAAATTAAGTCCCATAAGTTGCGCCGGGCTTGAGGATCCAGGCCAGTAGTGGGCTCATCCATAAAGAACAGTTTTGGTCGGTGGACCAGGGAAGCTACAATACTAAAGCGCTGCTTCTGTCCCCCGCTCAAGCTTTCGACATAATCACCGGCCTTGTCTTCCAGGCCAACTTGGGTTAATAACTTTTTGGCGTTGACCCGTTCACCATATGCCGCCGCCATCTGCTCTAGCTGCTCGGTCAGTTTGACCTTGTCCATGAAGGCTGGGCTTTGAGGTTGGACGCCGATCATATACTTCACCTTCTGCGGGTGATCGGCCACATTAATGCCATCAACTTTGGCCAGGCCGCCATCGATCTCACGGATGGTTTCAATCATTTCCAGGGTCGTAGTCTTGCCGGCACCATTCGGGCCCAAGATGCCAAAGATTTCGCCCTCTTCGACCTCAAAGCTCACGCCTTTAACGGCTTGGGTCTCGCCGTAATGCTTCTGCAAATTCTCGACTGACAGCATTGTCTTAGCCATACCGATATATTGTAATACGCCCAGCTACCAGCTGCCAATAAAGAAAGAGCCCGCCAGTTAGCGGGCTCGGTTGCTCATCCGACGCAGGATCTCGCGATCAGTGGTGTCGCTGGGATTCTCTTTGAGCGGCGGGCCATTGGGGCTGGGCCTGGTATCACAAGTTGGACACCAGGGGACGCTTTCGCGGAATACTTCACCGCCGCCGCCTAGTGGTCCCGGACCATCATGAATGGAATGATTGACGATAGCGGTTTCCAGGTCGGTGCCGCACGGATTGTGGAACCAAGTGCCGTCTTCCCGGCGCGTGCTGTCGAGGAGAATGGGGTAGATGTCACCGCTCATGGCGTTCACGCTTTAACGGGGATTTGCTCGGCGTCCCAGCTGTGGTAGCCATTGGTGTGCCGCCGAGTATGGCCGGCCTCCAGGATGCAATAGGCGGTGTGAACGGCTGTCGGTCCATCTTCGTCACGATCAAAATCGTGCGTGCTCCGACAAATGCGCATTTGGTAGACAGCTTCGATCTCACTGGCCTTAACGATGACATAGTCGTCAGGGCCAATGTGCCGCAGCCGCTTACGGAGAGCCTCGCGAGGATCATCGTCGTTAAAAAGGCCGGGCCGATGGACCGGGCCCTGGTGTCTGAGCAGACAACTGAGCGGTCCTGATGGCCAGGGCAATTTTGACTGGTACCAGCCAATTGTCTCGTTTGGGCTGGGTCCGCCAGTGTTGTCAAAGACCAACACCGCGCCTTGCTGAGTGTCAACCATTCAGTTCTCCGATCACGGAAGGTACTCGGCTAGCATGCGAGATTTTAATAAAAGGTGCAAGCCAAGCAGTTTTCCTTCGACAAACTGCTTCAGGTATGATTAACTGTAGGATCATGTCAGACCAATCTAAAATCCGAAACTTCTGCATCATTGCCCACATCGACCATGGCAAATCGACCTTGGCCGACCGGCTATTGGAACTGACGGGCACGGTGGATAAGCGCCAGATGCAAGAACAATTGCTAGATTCCATGGACCTGGAGCGGGAAAAGGGGATTACGATCAAGCTGCAGCCGGTGCGCATGGCCTGGAAGGATCAGATATTAAATCTCATCGACACGCCCGGTCATGTCGATTTCAGTTATGAGGTGTCGCGGTCACTGGCGGCCTGCGAGGGTGCGGTTTTAGTGGTGGACGCCGCACAGGGTATTCAAGCCCAAACTCTGGCCAATGTCTACCTAGCCATCGATGCTGGGCTAACCATTATCCCCGTGGTCAACAAAATTGACTTGCCGGCGGCTGATCCCGACAAGGTCACGGCCGAACTGGTCAGTTTGCTGGGGTGCAAACCGGAGGCGGTATTAAAAGTTTCAGCCAAAGAGGGGACTGGCGTTGAACAATTATTGGACCGGATTGTAACCGACTTCCCTGCTCCCACCGGCTCAGCCGACCAGCCGCTGCGGGCCTTGGTCTTTGATTCTCAATTCGACGCCTACCGCGGCGTCATTTTATTCCTGCGCATAGTTGATGGCGCCATCGGTTCAAATGCCGGCATCCGGCTAATGGGCTCTGGCCAAGAGGGCAATGCCATCCAAGTTGGCAGTTTTCGCCCGGCCCAAACCCCCGGCGACAAATTAGAAACTGGACAGATCGGTTACGTCGTCACTAACCTACGATCGGTGGCTGAAGCTAGGGTAGGCGACACAGTCACTTTGGCTGACTCCCCTGCCACCCAGGCTTTGCCCGGCTATCGGGCGATCAAACCCTTTGTCTATGCTGGCATCTTTGCTTCCAGCCAAGAACAATATCCGGCGCTCAAAGACGCCTTGGCTAAGCTGCAGTTAAACGATGCAGCGTTGTCGTTTACCCCCGAGAACTCGCAAATCCTCGGTTTTGGTTTCCGGGTCGGCTTTCTCGGATTGTTGCATTTGGAAATCGTAACTGAGCGCTTGGAGCGCGAGTACGGTTTGGAAATTGTGGCTACCAATCCGAGCACCGATTACATTGTGATAACCGGGAAGGGCGAGGAGCAAACCATTCGGGCGGCCGCTGAACTGCCGGACCCATCTCAGATTGAAGCCATCAAGGAACCCTGGATCAAAGGAGAGATCGTAGTACCGGGAAATTATGTCGGCGGCGTCATTCAGTTAATTAATCAGATCCGCGGTCACCAAACCAACTTGAATTACTTAGATCAAACCTTGGCCGTCATCGACTTTGAGGCGCCATTAGCCAATGTGCTGACCGACTTTTATGACGCCATGAAGAGTCTGACCAGCGGCTACGGCAGCTTTAACTATGAACTGGCCGATTACCGAGTTGAGAAACTGGTGCGGCTGGACATCTTAGTTGGCGGCCAAATGGTCGACAGCCTGTCGTCCATTGTTCATAGCGACGAGGCCTATCGCACCGGCAAGGCCATTGTCGATAAATTAAAAGACGTCATCCCCCGCCAGCTGTTCGAAGTCAGCCTGCAAGCGGCTATTGGCGGCAAGATCGTCGCCCGAGAAGACATAAAACCTTTGGGCAAAAACGTGACCGCCAAACTCTACGGCGGCGATGTCACGCGCAAGAATAAATTGCTAGAGAAACAAAAAGCGGGCAAGAAGAAGATGAAGCGCATCGGCAAGGTCGACATTCCGGCTGAGGCCTTTATGGTGATTGTGAAGCGAGGGTAGGACTTGACTGACACAAGCTGCATTGTAAAATAAACCTAAGCATTATGATGCGACTGCGCAAACAACAAGGTTTTGCTGAAATGGGATTACTGATCGTAGTCCTTCTGGCCGTAGTGGCTATCGGCGTTTATGTCTATACGCGTTCACATAAATCGGCAGCACCAACTAGCTCCTCGACTACCACTCAAACCACCGCCAATACTTCGACCGCTAAAGCCAAGGATGCTTCATTGAATAATGCTTCCACTGAGGCTAGCACTGCCGTCAACGATGTTGATTCTAGCTTTAATACTGACACATCTAGTAGCAACACTAACCCGTCGCAAGGGGCGCTATGAAGCGGCGTTGGGCGATATTAATGTTAGCTACCGCCTT
>CAYYRL010000023.1:0-3439 GCA_964474165.1 uncultured Candidatus Saccharimonadales bacterium | reverse complement strand
AAGGCCCAACAGCAGAGCATACCGGGGATCAAAAAAGAGGTTGATGACGAAGATGATGATTCGACCGAACAAGAACACACCGACAAGATTCACAACCAATTTAGCGCCTTCCGCGTCATTGTCGCACAGGTCCACCTCATGCGGGTGGATGGTCGCCTCAGCTGTGCGGCTGCCAAGCTGACCAAGTACGCCGATAAGCTACAGACTCATATTGATACGGTTAAGGCTGACGGCAAAGACACGGCAACGCTTGAAACTACTATGACTGACATGCGGGCTCAGATTAAGGCCGCCAACGACGCCATTGCTAGCGCCCGGGATCAAATTATGGGCCTAACTGCGCAGCAAGTCGTCGATCAAACTGTTATTAAACAAATCAAAACTTCACTGACAACGGCTCGCAAAGATCTGCTCAAAGCCCTGCATGACGGCAACACCATCAAGCAAGGCCTGGTCGCCCTCGGTCAGTAATTATTTTATTAAAGCCTTAAAATCAGCCAAGATCTGCTGGGCATGGTCGGCTGGTTTTACTTTTTCATAAGTTTTGACG
Organism: uncultured Candidatus Saccharimonadales bacterium; assembly: GCA_964474165.1. Classification (GTDB taxonomy): domain Bacteria; phylum Patescibacteriota; class Saccharimonadia; order UBA4664; family DATIHN01; genus CAYYRL01. The sequence continues at coordinate 2,889 of CAYYRL010000023.1, read as the reverse complement.
ATCTCCCCGGCTGGGTTTATCAAAAATGTGTTTCGAAGTGTGCCCTCAAACTCGCGGCCCATAAACTTTTTGAGGCCCCAAGATTTGTAGGCCTTAATGACTTTAAGTTCCGGATCGGCCAGCAGGGTAAAGTTTAAATCAAATTTGGTCTCAAACTTTTTGTGACTAGCCACCGTGTCCTTGCTGATGCTGACGACCTCAATCCCCGCGGCCTCCAGGTCGTCGCGGCCGTCGCGAAAACTGCAAGCTTCTTTGGTGCAGCCAGTGGTATTATCGCGCGGATAAAAGTAAATCACTAACCACCGGCCAGCATAATCACTCAGCCGGTGTCGATCGCCATTTTGATCGGGTAAATCAAAATTAGGTGCCTTCATACCTCTATTATACCTCTGGCTTGCCTCACCTGCCGGCTTGGGTTAGCATTAGAACAACACAGGTGTGTGAGGGGTAAACAAAATTGGCGGCCAAAAAACCGACTAAATTTATATTTGTAACCGGCGGTGTGCTTTCTGGGCTCGGAAAGGGGATCACCGCCGCTTCAATTGGCAACATTTTGAAAGCCCGCGGCTTATCGGTCAACATTCAGAAGTGCGACCCGTATCTCAACGTCGATGCCGGCACTTTAAATCCCAGGGAGCATGGTGAATGTTTTGTCACCAAGGACGGTGCCGAAACCGATTTGGATCTGGGGCATTATGAACGGTTTCTGGATGAAGAACTGACTCAAGCCAGTTCGCTGATGGCTGGCCGGGTGCTGCGTAAAGTCATCGAAGATGAGCGGGCAGGTAAGTATGAAGGTGACGATGTCCAAATTATCCCCCACTTGACCATGGCGATACAGGAATACATGGTGGCAGCCGGCATGGGTTTCGATATTCAAATCGTGGAGATTGGCGGCACCGTCGGTGACTATGAAAGTCTGAGCTTTATCGAATCAATTCGAGAGCTCGGTGGTGTCGTCGGGCGGGACAATTGTCTCTATGTGCATGTAGTCTATATGCCCTACCTCGGGGCCAGCGGCGAATTTAAGACCAAGCCGGCCCAAAATTCGGTCCGGGAGCTCAGGGGACTGGGAATTGCCCCTGATATCTTGGTGGTCAGAAGCGAGAAGCCGTCGCAGGGCGTTAACGTCAGGCGCAAGCTCAGTTTGTACAGCGGTGTGCCGGAAAAAGCCATTGCCTTACTCCCCAATGCGCCGTCAATTTATGATGTGCCGCTCACCCTAGAGGATACTGGCATCGCCGAAGTCATTAACCAACGACTGGGACTAAAATCCAAAAAACCGAAGCTGGAGGAGTGGCGAGAGGTGGCTGAACGCACCAAACGGCGCTACGCCCAGCATGTCGAGGTTGGCGTCATCGCTAAATACATGGACAACCAAGATACCTACATGTCGGTGTTCGAGGCCCTAAGAGCCGCCGCCTGGTGGAGTGGGGTGGATATCAAAATCAAATGGATTGATGCCGAGAAGCTGGAAACTACCCATAATCTTGATCGGGCCCTGGCCGGCCTGGACGGCATCGTCGTGCCGGGCGGCTTCGGTATTCGCGGGCTAGAAGGCAAAATCAAAGCTGCTCGCTATGCCCTGAACCATAAACTCCCCTATTTAGGCCTGTGTTTGGGTTTGCAGATGGGCGTCATCGCTGCCGCTCGTAATGCCGGCCTGGAGCTAGCTAGCTCCGGTGAGCTTGATCCGTTGAGCCCGGATCTGGTAATTAACACCATGGAGGGCCAAGCCGGCAAAGAAATGACCGGCGGCACTATGCGCTTGGGCAATTATCCCTGCGAGATTGCAAAAGACAGCCTAGCAGCTAAGCTTTACGGTGAAACCAAGATTGAGGAGCGTCACCGCCATCGCTACGAATGTAATAACGATTATCGCGACCAATATGAAGCCTGGGGCATCAAAGCGGTTGGCACTTCTCCTGATGGCAAGTTAGTTGAAATCATCGAAGCTATCAACCATCCGTTTTTTGTGGCCAGCCAGTTTCATCCGGAGTTCAGGTCCAGACCGAGCCGGCCACACCCCATGTTCAAAGGTTTTATTGCTAGCCTGGTCAAAGTGCCGTCCCAAAAAGAAAAGGCCCGGGTTTAACCCAGGCCTGGAGTATCAGCTACCGGTATTCGCCGAAAAACTGTACCCCTAATGGAGAGTTCGATCACATTTCCGATCAGCCGCTGCTCGATTTCGTCCGGATGATCTTCGATCAGCTTCCGTGTTCCCTTGGGCACGATCTCATCCTGGCTGCCGCAGTGGGGACAGCCGCGGTGAACTGGCAGCAAGCCGGTTTCGGGGTAGCCGCAGCTGATGCACTCGTACTCGGTTTCTTCGGTCATGTTGTGCTTTCGGTCGGAGCTTGCCCTTTAACCCTAGGCCCAAATAACGGAGGAATAGTAACGCTGATCCAGCCATCCCCGCCACACTGCGGACAGGTTTTGGTGGTGTGCTGGGGATGACAGCCGCATTTACAAACATACCGATTTGGACCGTCTTGCTCCATGATTGTGACCGTGCCGTTGCAGTCCGCGTGATTGCCATGGTCACAATCAGCTGAACGATCTAGATAGCCCACGTACAAACTCCTCTCGAAGTCTAAACAAATTGTAAAAGAATATGAGGTGATCACAAGCACAACAGGTTAGAACATTAGCACTCTTGACGTGTGAGTGCTAATTTCATACAATTATAGCCATCTAGCACTTCACCCTAACGAGTGCCAGAATGAGGATTATGACTCCTAGACAAGAACAAATTTTAGCTGCCGTGGTCGAGGCTTATGCCCGCGCGGCTGAACCAGTTGGCTCGGCCGCCCTGAGTCAGCAATTTGATTGCTCGCCGGCCACCATTCGGGCCGAGATGGCCGAGCTGGAAAACCAGGGCTTTATTAC
>CAYYRL010000022.1:0-12240 GCA_964474165.1 uncultured Candidatus Saccharimonadales bacterium | reverse complement strand
CTCCTTATGCTACAATTTGGGCATGGCTAAGAAGTCGGACGACAAAACCGAGTCCAAAAAGACCTTTCCAGGTCAGCATGAAGGTGAGCATGTCGAACTGGTGTTTCACCAGCATCCGCTAGTGATGCGCCGAGCGCTGATTATTGGCATGCTGCTGATCTTAGTTGGCGTTCTAATCCCATTTACTCAGGTTATGGCCATGCACAACTTACATCCTACTTGGAAGCCGCTATGGATCCTATTAATTTTGATTGGAGCTTATTGGTTTTATGCTTGGATCGGCTGGTATTACACGGTTTACATCATGACCGATATGCGGCTAATTGAGATCAAACAGCACGGCTTTTTTAACCGCAAGGTCAGTGAATATGGCCTCGATAAGATTCAAAACATTAATTATCACATTCGCGGCTTGCAGGCCGTGTTGTTTCAATTTGGCGACATAGTAGCCCAGACCTATGTCGGTGACATCACCATGAAAACCATCCATAAACCGGTAGCCATTCATAGCAAAATGATCGAAGTTGTCCGCCGCGTGAATGCCTCGACACCAAGCGAAAACTAATGTAGCATGGGTCGGGTAGGAGAACTCCGTGGCAAAATCTGAAGAATCATCTGATAAATCTTCCAAATCTCAATCTTCAAAATTGAAGGGCCTTGGCTCGAAGTTTTCATCCAAACTTACTCAGCGCAAGGAAAAGAAAGCAAAGACCCCACTCGATCCAGCGGCCAGGCGTAGGAATTGGATCATCGTCGGTACGGCCGTCGTCACCGGTTTAGCGTTGCTGCTGGTAGCTTTCGGCGTCCTAATTTATAAGTACAAGAGCGATAGCAAGGTGACCTATGCGGTGGCCAAGATTGTTCCTTACCCAGTCATGAAAGTGAATGGTGACTTAATCTCTTACGGGCAGTACCTGTTTGAGGTTGGATCCATTAAACAGTACTACCTGTCACAGCCCTCCAGCCAGCAGGCCAAAGTCGACTTTAACACCCCTGATGGCAAAGCCAAACTCAAGCAATTGAAGCAACAAGTGTTAGTTCAAATGAAAGCCGATGCCATCACCCGTCAACTGATCAAGAAGTACAAGATTAAAGTCACCGAGCAGCAAGTTAAAGACCAGCTTAAACAAATCACTCAGTCGGCTGGTGGCGACGCCAAGGTTCGCCAAGTTCTCAAGCAGTACTATGGTTGGACTTATGCCGACCTGCAGCGCAAGGTTCGCTTCCAAATGCAGAAACAAGCCCTGCAGACTAAGATTACTAGCGATCCGAGCGCCCAAGCCCAAGCCAAGGCCAAGGCCGAGGATGTCTTGCACCAGCTCAACAACAACGGCGATTTTGCTACCCTGGCCAAGAAGTATTCTCAGGACAGTACGGCTGCCAATGGGGGAGACCTCGGTTTCTTTGGCAAAGGTCAGATGGATCCCGACTTCGAAAAAGCTGCCTTCGCGCTGGAGCCCGGCAAGGTTTCCGGTCTGGTCAAATCTCAGTTCGGCTATCACATCATCAAGGTCACCGAGAAGAAGGATGACCAAGTCCGAGCCTCGCACATCCTGATCAAGACAGTGGACTTCGATAAGTGGCTAAACGATCAAATCAAAGCTGCTAAGTCGACTAATTACATCAAGATCTAGATTCTACCTCCTGACTGAACACAAACTGTAATCATAAGCACTCTGGACAGATTGCAACAGGAGTGCTAAAATCCTGGCTAAGCTGTGAGTGGAGCGCTCGCAATAGAACCTTTAGGAGGCCGTGTGGCGATTGCTACTAAGCCAGCTGACCGGCGGGCCATCGATGAGCTGGCGCGTTGTAAGGACGAAGACATCAGCATCTTCTTCCCCCTGAGAGATGATGATGAGGCCGAGGAGGCCAAGGCCATCTGCGGGCTTTGTCAGGTGCAAGGTGCCTGTCTGGAAAGGGCTTTGTTGACCGGCGAGAAGGAGGGCGTCTGGGGCGGCATGACGGCTAGAGAGCGACGACGGTTGATCCGGAGGCGCCGGAGAACAGCTGCATGAGGCGGCGCAAGACCTGGCTCTGGATCACTCGTCACCCCGCGTGGCAACGACACGCTGGCCCCAGAATGACGTCCAAGCATTTCGCACGTCGTCGCCGGAACCGAGCCCGGTTGTCGGGCTTCTAAACGGCTAAGGCCCCGTACCAATTGGTACGGGGCCTGTTATATCAAGAGTACAAAGGGGCATTTATTGATTAACTGGCGGGCCCGACCGGATTCGAACCGGCGATCTCCTCCGTGACAGGGAGGCGTGATAGGCCAACTTCACTACGAGCCCGTGCCTAAAACTGATTAATACTAGCAAAAACTGGCATAATACTCAAGGCTGAAAGCAAGGATCGAGGACTTTTATTGCGACGGTATCTTGCCCCCATAGTAAAGCCGCTTGGTGATATCGATGAAGTCATAGGGATGATAGTCATTTTTATAGACATAACTTTTGTCAGGTAGCAGCTTTAGGTTGGTGCCAAAGTAGTTGTTTAAGATTAGCCTGAAAGTATTGACTGGCGTAGTGCTAGAGGGAATCTTAGCCACATCCACACCGGGCAAGTAAAAGGCATTTAAGATGCCAAATTTCTGCTGCAGCATCCAATCGGTCATGGCCGGCATCGAGTCGCGGCTATTCATGTTTGGCGGGTAGGGTCCTTCGTCGGCTGCCAGCACAATGGCGGCTTTGCGCGGCGAACTTTGAATCTCATGGACCATCTCCAGGATCTTGGTATTAGTAAAATCAAGTTGCCCCACGTACTGCTGCTCTTCTGGCAGCTTACTAATGGCCGGGCGGCCATCTTTATCGAAGACATAGGGCGGATGCGGCATTAACATATGCACAAACACAAACTTGGGCTGGGGGCTTTTGGTAATGTCCTTAAACTTGGCTACCTGATCATAGAAAATTTTATCTGGCCCAGGTTGTCTCAGGCTCTCGAACAAAGTGAAGCCTTGGGGCTTGGGCGCCACTTTGCTAACTATTGGTAGTGGGGTCATTTCATAAACAAACTGGCTGAAGGTGGACATGGTATGGGTATTGCCCAAAACCGTCAGCGTGCGGCCATAAAGCGTCGGCTCATTCGAATAGATAGTCGCCCGGGTTGGTCCCCACCATGAACCGAGGTTGATGTAAGAGTAACCATGCTGGCGAAAAAACTGGCCAACTGCATTACCGGCAATTAACTGCTGAACTGGCACTACGTTCCAGGCATTACCCTTAACCTGGGAAGACTGGGGGGACAAGTAGTTGGCATTCAAGGTTGATGCTACAGACCAGAGAGTAAAGGGGTAATTGGCGTGACTATTGCTGGCTACCTTAAAGCCTTTTTGCTCGAGCCTGGCAAGGAAGTCCTGGTTGTTGTCCTTGAAGCGCTGCTCCAGGCTGGGCTGTGAGGCGTAGCGATCAAAGATGAAGTAATAGAAGTCCATGTCAGGTTTCTTGGATGCGCGCTGGGCCAGTACGTCTTTTTTGGTGCTGCTGAGGTTGACGTTCAGATTACTGATTACCATGCTAGTTATCTTAAGCCCAAACCAACCCACTAGAATAAGTACAAAAATGTTGAGGTAAAACGTGGCAGTGGGGGCCCAGCGCGGCTTAGATTTGTGCCAAATGATGGCCAGGGTGACCAGAACTAGACAACTTAGTATCAAGGCCTGCAAAGAGATCATTTTATCGCTGGCCGAGTGGAGTTTGATAATCTGAACCCTAATGCCCCCGAAGTTAAAGAAAAACCAGGTGGCAACTGTGGCCCAGAGGAAGTTCAAGGGTCGATATTTGATGAATAACAGGCTAAAGGCATATGCGAGCAGGGCGACCACAACTGCAAACACTAGATTGCTGCCTAATATTGATAAGCTAACATCCTTAGCATTGCCAAATGTGCTGTATAAAGCCAGGACTGGGATGGCGCCAATTAGAAGAAGATGCACCCAAGGCGATCTTATCAGCCAGCTTCCGGCCGCACTTAGCTTACCCCCTATGGTCTGTAATTGCTTCAAGCCAGTTTTTCCAGCACTGCTTTCATATCAATGCCCTTACCGAGGACCGGCTTCCACAGATCTCCAATCTTAGCCAGTCGCTGAGCCGTGTTTTTAATCGTAAACTTTTTGGGATCCAGACCACGCTTGACCTCGCTCCAGTCCAGCGGTGTGGAGACAGTGGCGCCGGGAACAGGCCGGACGCAGTAGGGGGCGGCCATGGTTTGGCCGTGGCGGTTCTGTAAATAGTCCAAATAAATTTTGTGCTCGCGCTTGCCGGGCGAACGATCGACACTGGTGAGGTCCGCTAGTCTCGGTTGGAAGTGGGTGACAAGTAGCTGGGCGAACTGGCGACTTTGGTCGTAGTTGTACTTGGCACCAAAGGGAATGCAAATGTGGATGCCGGTCTTGCCACTGGTTTTGGCGTAGCCAGGAATCTTTAGTTCATCCAAATATTTTTTGAATTCTGTAGCAACTTTTACAACATCGGGAAAGTCATTAGTCTTAGCATCCAGGTCTATGAGACAGTAGTCGGGGTGTTCGAGCTTGCCAACCCTGGAGTGCCAGGGATTTAGTTCAATGCAGCCAAGATTAGCCATGTACAATAAACTGTCCCTGTCATCAGCGATCAGCCAATTGATGTCGGCATCATTTGAATCCGAGTAAATGGCCTTAGTTTTGATCCAGCTGGGGGCCGATTCCAAATCTTTATGAAAGAAGCTGGGGCCATTAATACCATCTGGAAAGCGGTTCATTGATTCCGGCCGGCCCTTGAGATGAGGGAGCAAGGTATCAGCTACTGAATCGTAATAATCGATGAGGTCACCTTTGGTGTAGCCTTCGTCAGGCCAAAAAATCTTGTCGCGGTTTTTGACTTCAAACTTCATTTGGCCTGCTCGCGGCGGACTGTTTTGGGGTCCTTATCATCACGCATGCCAATAAAACGGGGCTGGCGCAAGTGGCCGTCACTGGTCCATTCAGCAAAGGCCACCTCGGCCAGCAGTTTGGGTTTCACCCAGTGAACCGGAGCATTTGATTTAAAGAGGCTATTAAACGGCGATTCGGGTTGCTCGATTTTCTCGAGGCGTTTATGGATATCAATCAGCTCTTTATCATTAAAACCGCCGCCAACGTGGCCGACATAAACCAGCTGGCTTTTGTCATAAACTCCGGCTACGATGGCGCCGATCTTTTGCCGGCTGCCCTTAGGCTCAGTGTAGCCGCCGATAACAACCTCCTGGCGCCGATGGGTTTTGATCTTCAGCCAGTCCCGGGAGCGCTTGCCGGCTTGATAGGTGCTAGCTTTGGCCTTGGCCATGATGCCTTCCAAATTCTGCTTGTCAGCCGCGGCAAAGAAATCCTGGCCTCGGCCTTCAATATGATCACTGAGTTGAATCAGTTTCAAACCAGCGATAGTCCCGGCTACCACTTGTTTGCGCTGCTCCAGTGGCAGCTGACGCAGGTCATGGCCCTGGGCGAAGGGGATATCAAAGACATAGTAGCGCAAGGCGCCTTGGCCGGTCTTTTGGTAAGCCTGTAGACTGCCAAAGTCTGAGCGGCCAGCCTTATCAACCACCACCATCTCGCCGTCCAGAATCGCTTCAGTTTTGAGCGTGGCCAGTTCATCGGCCACCGGTCCAAACACTGAGGTGTAATCCTTGGCATTGCGCGACAGCAACTTAACTTGGCCGCCATCAAGGTGCGCCAGGATACGATAACCGTCCCATTTGATCTCATACAGCCACTCAGGGTCGTCAAACGGAGCCTCAACTAGCGTGGCCAACATCGGATCTAGATGTTTGGGCTGAGCCTGCTTAGGTGCGGCTGAAAGGTCAACCTTCATTTTGGGGTTCCATTGCTTATCTGTTTTAGCAATCTGGTTCATGGTTTTGCCCGTAAGTGTCGATTTATCTTTGTTGGTAACATCAGCTCGGCTAGCATGTTCATCCTTATGTTTAATCAATAACCAAGCATTGTCTTCATCGGAGGTGCGCATGTGAGCGAGAACGAAGGAACCTTTTAACTTCTGGCCGTGCAAGGTAACCTTGAGATCACCCTTCTTTAAGCCAGCCTTGATGTGCTTGCGAGCTTCGGCTGGATCAGCGTTATCCTCAGCGTCGCTATAGGTGCCTTCATCCCAAACCATGACTGTACCAGCACCATAGTTGCCCTTGGGGATGACACCTTCAAACAGGCGATAGTCCATGGGGTGGTCTTCAACCTTCATCGCCAGGTGTTTCTGGCTAGGATCGAGTGACGGACCTTTGGGCACAGCCCAGCTAACGAGGACGCCATCCAGTTCCAATCTGAAATCATAGTGCAGCCGGCTGGCCTGGTGCTTTTGAACTACAAACTTTAGGGCACCGCCGTCAGGCTTGCCGCCAGCCGGCTCAGGCGTGCGATTGAAGTTGCGCTTGCGGCGGTACTCGGTGAGAGCCATTATTTTTTCTGCTTTTCGAGGCTGGCTTTGAGGGTGGCCATTAGATCAACGGTCTTAGTAGCCACAGGCTCCTTGCCCCGAGCCTTAATTGGTTTGCCCTTGGCCTTCTCCTCAATGATTTTTTCCAGTTCCTCGGTGTAAGTATCGTGAAAGTCCTCAGGGATAAATGGCCCAGTTAGCTGGTCAATTAGTTTCATGGCTAGATCAACTTCGGCCTTGGCACTGTCGCCAGCGGCAGGTAGCTTGAGGCCGGCTGGGGACCTAAGTTCATTGGTGAAGTGCATTTGCTGCAAGACCAAGGCTTTGTCGACTGGGATAATTGCCGCCAAGTGCTCGCGGTTTCGCAAGACAAACTTGGCAATGGCCAGCTTGCCACTCTTGGCCAAAGAATCCCGCAACAGGGCATAGGGCTTGTCTGAACCTTTAGCCGGCTCTAGAAAATAGGGGGTTTGGAAATAGCGCAGGTCAATATCGGTGGCATAACAAAACAGCTTGATATCAATAGTGGTAGAGCGCTTGGCGTCGGCTTTCGCGAAGTCGCTGTCCTCGAGTACGATGTAATCGCCCTCGCGCCACTCATAGCCCTTAACGATCTCTTCGAACGGAATTTCCTTGCCATCTTGGCGGCAAATCCGGGCATAACGAATTGGTGACAGATCTTTCTTATGCAGCATTCTAAGGTCAATGCCACCCCGGATCTCGGTGCCGCTGTATAGTTTAACCGGAATATTAATAAGACCGAAGCTGATTGAGCCAGTCCAAATTGCTCGCATCCAAATCCCTCCAATTGATAATATTTTAAACCATTGCGAGCCGATTCGGCAGAGGTTGCTGATTTAGCTTTAGCTCCGCATAAGTTATAATGTGATTTTGAAACGGTTGGAATTATTGTGGATCCAAAATCTCCCAGACCAATGAGTGATATCAGACCTCCGCAGCGGGCAAGTCAGGCCGCCCCGGCTAAACCTGTGGCTGCGCCCAAGCCAGCGCCGGCGCCAAAGCCGGTAACTCCAGTTATTAAAGCGGCTCAGCCTGCCGTCAAACCTGCAGCCGAGGCTATGCCCAAGCCAGCTATGCCCAAGCCCAAGCGTCGCCGCTGGCCTTGGATTGTATTAACTCTGGTGATGATCTTATTACTGGCGGCTCTCGGTGTGGCCTGGTGGTATTTCGTTTATAAATCGCAGTAAGCCTCATTGCATTCCAAAACTGACATAAATAACAGCCGCTTGTTTGTAACAGTGGCTAATGTCTAATGCTTAAGCCCAGCGCATACTGGCCGTGTAATGAGGGAGGAAGTGGTGAGTAAGCGAGGGCGCAAAATAAAGGCTGCCGGCAGACCAGATAACGAGGTCTTCTGGATGAGTCTAGAGGAGGCAAAACGGGCGATTGCCGACAAATATGAGTTCTTAGCCGAGCGCTATGAACGCCGCTATCCGCGGGATAGGCTGAACTAAAACTAAACGACAATTCATCCACAAAGGCAGTAGGTACCATAGGTGCCTACTGTTATGATGTGGCAGAAGGAGTTTGTAATGAAACAAGATGTTACACCGTTTATTTGGTTTAAAGGCCAGGCTGAAGAGGCCATGAACTTTTACGTTTCAACTTTTGGTGGCAAGATTACTCACATCGAGCGCTATACCGGAGACATGGGCATTCCAGATGAAGATAGACTAAAGGGAAAAGTCCTTACTGGGATTTTTGAAATGAAGGGTCTGACAATAATGTGTTTGGATGGCCCAGAGGTACCAGGCTTTGGACCGAGTAGCGTGATGTCGCTGATGGTCTACTTTGATGAACAGGACGAGCTAGACGAAGTCTGGGACAAGCTGATGGATGGCGGCAAGCCCCAGCAGTGCGGGTGGATAGTTGATAAATACGGCGTGACTTGGCAAATAGTGCCACGGATTATGGATAAGCTAATGTCTGACCCCGAAGCTAGCGCCGAGCAGAAGAAGGCCTTGTCGGCGGCCATGATGCCGATGGTGAAGCTAGATGGCAATAAGCTCAAAGAAGCTTTTGACTCAGTCAAATAATTGGAGCGGGTAGCGGGAATCGGACCCGCGTCTCAACCTTGGGAAGGTCGCGTTCTACCACTGAACCATACCCGCGCACTGGAGCCGATGGGCGGGGTCGAACCGCCGACCTTTGCTTTACGAAAGCACTGCTCTACCAGCTGAGCTACATCGGCCTGCTGAGGCATAATTTTAACCTAAATTAGGGTATAATGGCTACCATGAAAATGGTGTCACTCTCTGGAGTCGGGGCGATGGCCGGCCAGAGATTCCACGAGCTTAAGTCCCATCGCTTCTTTAGTGATCGCTTATCAGTCACAGTGCTAACGCTGAATTTGATCCTGGCCGCTATTACCATTGCGGTGCTGGTTTTACGCGTTCGGCCGTCCAGTGTGCCAGTACCAGTCCATTACTCCAGTCTGGTTGGGTTTGACCGCTTGGGGCCATGGTGGCAGCTGTACAGCATTGGCCTGTTTAGTCTGGCCGTCATCATCACCAACACCGCTTTGGCCATCACCAGCTTCACTCGCAGCCGCATTACCAGTTTCTTTCTGATGAGCGGCGCCTTTGTGGTAGCCATCTTCGCCTTAATTATTTCCTTAGCCATTACGGCGGTGGTATGAGCACTCGGGCCGACGCCTACCGCCAAGGGGGGACCTGGAGCATGGGCCGCTTCGTTAATCGCTGTTTGGAAATCGTGCCAGGTCTAATAACCTGGTCATTTTTGCTACTACCAATCATCTTGAGTTTCTGGCTGCCACTAGCGGTGGCCTATTTCATTATTGCTTTTGACCTGATCTGGCTAATTAAATCGATGCGACTAAGCGGCTTCTTGATAGCTGGTTACAGCAAGCTGCATCGGTTGCAGCGAGTTGATTGGGCCGACAGACTGGTGGATTTGGAAAACTTAGAGAATGCCATCGCTCGGCGTCAGCAGGAGCTAGATAATTTTAAAAGTCGAAACCGGTCGGCACTGCGAATTTGGTCTCTGGGTCGTAAGGGCGAAGAGCGCAAGCAGAGTCTAAGAACGATGAAAGATTATTTGAAGCAGCTGCGCAATCTAGATCAAAATCAATTGCTCAAGCCATCAAATCTTTATAACGCCGTCATCATCTCGACTTATAATGAAACCCTGGCGACCCTTGAGCCTTCGCTGAATTCTTTGACTAGGGTTAACTATCCTCTGGATCGGTTGATGCTAATTATCGCCTATGAAGAGCGCGGTGGGGAGAGAACTGAAGCCAACGCCAAGTTGCTAATCAAAAAGTTTGGTCCGCAGTTTGGCTACGCCGTTGCTATTAAGCATCCAGACGGCATCCCCGGTGAAGGCAAGGTCAAAGGCGCTAACATGTCATTCGCTGCTGCTCGGTTCACTGACCACATCTTGAAACAAAAAATTGATCCCAAAGCTGTAATTGTCACAACGTTTGATTCTGATCACCGGCCAGATCCCCAATACTTCGCGGCACTGACTTATGAGTACTCCACCAACCCGCAGCGAGTCCAAAGATCGTTCCAACCGATTCCGATGTTCTATAACAACATCTGGGATGCGCCGGCCCCGATGCGTTTAATTGCCACCGGTAACTCTTTCTGGATGATTATGCAAACGGTCCGGCCACATTTACTGCGCAACTTTGCCGCTCATGCCCAAAGCCTACAGGCTTTAATCGATACCGATTATTGGAGCAAAACCTCGATTGTCGAGGATGGCCATCAGTACTGGCGCAGCTACTTCCGTTACCACGGAGACCACGCCGTAGTACCCATTTTTGTGCCGGTCCACCAAGATGCGGTCTTGGCCAAAACCTACGTTAAAACTTTCAGGGCTCAGTATGTGCAATTGCGGCGGTGGGCCTGGGGCGTATCAGACTTTCCCTATGTGGCTAGAAACTGCTTCAAGGACAGCTCCATTCCGGTGGTAGAAAAGATCCAGCAAATGTTCCGACTGATCGAAGGTCACTTTAGTTGGGCCACGGCGCCACTGATTCTAACCTTTGTGGCTTGGTTGCCGCTGTACCTCAATCATAACTTTGCTAACCAGCTGCTGGCCCACCAGCTGCCGATTTTAGCCAGCCGAATTATGAGCCTGGCCATGCTGGGACTAGTGGTCACCGCTGTCATCAGCTTAATCTCTTTGCCGCCCCGGCCGCCTAGGTACCGGCGAACCAGAAATCTGGCCATGGTCTTCCAGTGGCTGCTATTGCCGCTGACGGCCATTGTCTTTAGCGCCTTTGCCGCCATTGATGCTCAGACCAGGCTAATGTTTGGTCGCTACCTGGATTGGAAGGTTACCGAGAAGGCCACCAAAGAATGAATTACTGGTGGTCTTTTGGTTTAGCTGTAGCTTTGGGGTTACTGCTAACGCCAATTGTTCGCCACTTGGCCTTTAGGTTTGGGGCTGTTGATCAGCCAACTGGTGGTCGTAAAATTCATAAGGTGCCCACACCACGCTGGGGCGGGCTGGCTATTGGCAGTGCCTTCATTATCACATCGCTAGTTTGGGTGGTAGCCGATCGGCGCCTAGCCGGCCTAATGGCCGGTGCCACTATCATGCTAGTTATTGGCGCCATTGATGATCGCAGGCCACTAGGACCCTGGACTAAGCTCAGCTGGCAGGTGGTAGCCGCCCTAGCGGTACTAGCCGGCGGCATCGGTATTACCGCCCTGACTATTCCTGGAGGTTTCATCTCGCTGGAGTGGCTGAAGACTAGCGTCGATTTAGGAATTATCCATTTCAACCTGGCACCGGTAGCCAACTTGCTGAGCATTGTTTGGATTGTCGGCATGATCAATGCCGTAAACTTTCTCGATGGCGTTGATGGCCTGGCCGATGGTGTATCAGCCATCGCCAGCTTCTGTTTGTTTTTGTTGGCGCTGAGTGTTCACCAGCCGGTGGTGGCCTTGCTAGCCATAGCTTTAACTGGCGCCAGCTTAGGATTCCTCCCTTATAACTTTTTTCCTGCCAAGATATTTCTGGGTGACTCAGGGGCTTATTTCCTCGGTCTGGTGCTGGCTGTACTGGCCATTTACTCTGGTGGCAAGCTGGCCACGGCTGTCTTGGTACTTGGCTTCACGGTTATCGACGGCTTGCTCACGGTTCTACGGCGCCTAGCTCGCCACCAGTCGCCCTTTACAGCCGACCGGCGCCATCTGCATCATTTGCTGCTAGATGTTGGCCTATCACAGCGCCAAACCGTTATGGTGTACTATCTGTTGGCTGCAGCTTTAGGCGCTTTGGCCTTAGTCAGTGGCACCACTATCAAACTCCTGCTGTTTGGCCTGCTGATCATAGGAACGATGGCGCTGGCCGCGATTCTGTTAAGGCAGGTCCCAAAGCAGCCTTAAACAGTTTGATTTTTTACTGCTTCTAGAGTAGAATGACAGATATTAACGAGGGGTGTGTGTGTCCAGCAGCCGCTATCTGCAAGAGATCATCCAGAACTTGCAAGAGTATTATAAGTGCCCCTCCTGTAATACTAACTATCACTTCGATGATATTAAGTTCTTGGGACAGATAGATAGCTACTGCTTCGTCCAGTTAACCTGTCACGCTTGCTCGTTACCGGTGGTAGCCACTGTTAGTGTTGGTTCTGGTTCGAAATCCTCAAAGAAAGCCAAGAACGATCTGAAGCGATCTGAGGAAACTAAGTTTGGTAAGCTGGGTCCAATTAGCAGTGAAGAAATTGCCAGCTTTCACAGTTACATTCAGAGCCACAGGGGCGGATTCGAAAAAAAGAAGTAAGATAGTAAGGATTTAGGAGCGGCATAGCCGCTATTAATATGGATAAAATTACCCT
>CAYYRL010000021.1:0-12351 GCA_964474165.1 uncultured Candidatus Saccharimonadales bacterium | reverse complement strand
AAATATTGACCACTGCGGGTATCGACTTTGATCGAGTCGCCAGTGTTAATAAACAAGGGCACCTGAACACTGACACCTGTTTCCAACCGGGCAGCTTTGAGAGCAGCGTTTGCGGTATCGCCCCTGACCCCAGGCTCGGTCTGAGCAATCTTAAGAACTACCGAGTTCGGCATTTCCAGCCCAATGATTTTATTTTGAAACTCGAAAAGTGTGACATGGCTGCCCTCGGCAATAAACCGCGATTGATCACCTAGCACAGTCTCATCTACAGCCTCTTGATCGTAAGTCTCTTGGTTCATGAAGTGCAGATTAGCACCCTCGCGATACAGGTACTGCATTTGTACTCGGTTGATGGCGGCTGGCTCAATCTTTTCAGCTGGGCGGAAAGTTCGCTCGAGGACTGAGCCATTAAGCAAGTTTTTGAGTTTGGTACGCATAACTGCCCCACCTCGACCCAAACTAACATGCTGCGAATCAACTACTCGATAGGGCACGCCATCGAGCGAAATCAGCACCTCTTTTTTGAGATCGTTAATCGAATACATCTCTAGCGAACGACGAAAGGCAGCAAGGCAATGTGGCGAGCCCGCTTTAAGGCGACGGCCACTCGGCGTTGGTGCTTCAGGCAGTTACCACTGCGCTTGCGGGATTCGATTTTGCCGTAAGAATTGATGTAACGCTGCAGCAGTTTGACATCCTTGTAGTCGATATCATCGACCTTTTCGGCGCAAAAGCGGCAGACTTTTTTAGCGTAAAAGGTTGCCATATAGTCTCCTAAAAGGGAATTTCATCTAAGTTAACTTGATCATCGCTGCCCAGGTCTTCAATGACAACGTCATCACTCTTGGCCGCCTTGGCCGGAGCCGAAGCTGCGGGCGCGGCGGCAGCACCGCCGGCGCCGTCACTGGGACGATCCAAGAAATTAATATCGCTGGCCACGATCTCGGTGCGCTGACGTTTTATACCGTCTTTTTCCCAGCTCTGGGTTTGCAAGCGGCCAACCACCATCACTTTACGGCCCTTGGCCAGATACTGAGCGGCTAGTTCACCGAGTTTGCCCCATGCCACCACTTCATGGTATTCAACAGCTTCCTTGCGCTCCCCGCTGGCGTCTTGCCAGCTGCGGTTGGTGGCGACTGCAAAGCCAGCCACTTGCTGGCCACTTGGGATGGTTCTAAGTTCCGGATCCCGGGTTAAATTGCCCATGATGATGGCTTGGTTAAAACTTTTAGCCATTATTCCTCCTCCGCAGCTACAGCTGCTGGCTTCTTAGCTTGCTTAGATTTAGTTTCAGCCTTAACTTCCACAAAACCTACCAGCAAATGCCGGATGACTTCTTCGGTAATCCCCAAGTTACGCTCCAGCTCGGCTACCGCGCTGGTTTCCAGCTGTAATTTGAAGTAAATATAGACTGCGAAGTCTTGCTTTTTGATTGGATAAGCTAGGCGCTTCTTGCCCCAGTTATCGCGTTTAACAATCTTGCCGCCACCATCGGTGACCAGTTTTTCGATCTTATTAATTGGCGTATCGACGTCAATTTCCAAATCGGGGTGCAAAAGCACAATTAGTTCGTACTGTCTCATGGTTCCTTTCTGCGGTTTCCGCCTCCGGCGGAACCCAACGACCGGTCAGGGCGTTAGGAAAAAGGTTATTTGATATCTGTGATATTCTACAGATAAGATAGAATGTAGTCAAGGGAGAACTAATGTTTTTACTGGGATCCAAGCTAACTAGTCTGCAGGTAGTGGCCTTGGCCAATGGCGATCGTATGGCTGGAGTCAGTAAGCCACTCATTGAACCAAGTAATTTGGAATTAGTGGCCTTGCTTTGTAATACCAACTCTAAGCAACAACGCACGTTGGGTTGCCGCGATATCAGGGAAGCTAGCGCCCAACTATTATTAATTAACTCTGACGACGATTTGGCTGAAATCGGTGAGGTTGTCAGACTAGAGCCTTTGCTCAAGAAGCCTTACGAGCTAATTGGAACTGGCGTTAAAACCGAAGGTGGTACTAGGCTCGGTAAGGTAGTTGACTACGCTATTGGTACGAAAGGCTGGATGGTGCAAAAACTGTATGTCCGCCGGCCACTATTTAAAGGTATCTTTGGTAGCAACCTGGTAATAGACCGGACTCAAATTATTGATGTGACGCCCGGCGTGATAACGGTTCGCGAAGCCACTATCGCCGAACCAGTGGCGGCTGGGGCTACGGCCACCAATAAATAATGGTTGTGCTAGCAAGTCACCACTGCTAGTATGAGCTGGTGGAGGATTGTTAATGATCGTAGTCTTGCTCTGGGCCGTGGTGTTCGTAATGGCCTATCGTTTGATCACCGCAGGCCAGTCTCGCTAAAGTCTTCACTAAGCACTTGCAAGATTAAGCTGATCTGGAATCCCTGCCGCGACAGATAACCCAACAATTTTTGCTTATCAATAACGCCTTTATCCAGGCGTTTTTGGATTATAACGGTTATGGCCTGGCGATCATGATCCGTGCCCAACTCAGTCATCACATCCTGCACCTCAGAACTGGTAATCCCTTTATCCCTGAGTTCTTTATCTAGTCGCCTGAGGCTGCGATTTTTCGACACGGGCTTAGTCACCCACTGGCGCACAAATTCACCATCATCAATTAGCTTCGACTTGCTAAGCCTTGCCAGCACAACTTCAATAGTGTCTTCGTCATAACCCTTGCGGGATAAACGATCAACCAATTCCTGACGACTGCGAGCCCTGTACGACAGCAGCACATAGGCCGCTGCCAAAGCTTTGCCTACTTTAGAAGATTGATCCAAGTTATCTATCTGGGATGAGCTTAGATCTTGGCCGGTGGCTAACCCGCTATCGGACAATTGCTCGGCCGATAGCGAAAAACGATAACTGCCATCAACGAAAACTGAATATCGATCCGGTCGCTTGACCTGTTGCTTGATAGCCGTAACCACCGGCATACTGACTATCCCTTGATGCCGGCTTCTTTGCGAATGGTGGCGGTCAGCTCCTTCATGACAGCCGGATTTTCCTTGAGGTAGTTCTTGGCTGACTCGCGTCCTTGACCAATCTTCTCACCCTTGTACTCGTACCAAGCTCCGCTTTTGCCAACTAAATTATGTTTTACAGCCAAATCAATCAAATCACCGGCCCTAGAAATGCCTTCGTTGTACATGATGTCGAACTCAGCAATCTTGAACGGCGCGGCAATCTTGTTTTTGACGACTTTAACTTTGACATGGTTACCAATCGAGGCCTCACCATCCTTCAAAGTCTCGGTGCGGCGGATGTCGAGGCGAACCGAAGCGTAGTACTTTAGCGCCTGGCCGCCGGCCGTAGTTTCTGGATTCCCAAACATGATGCCAATCTTCATCCGCAGCTGGTTGATGAAAATGACCGTGGTCTTGCTCTTGGAAATCACGCCGGCTAGCTTACGCAGCGCCTGCGACATCAAGCGAGCTTGCAAGCCGGGCAACGAGTCCCCCATTTCGCCTTCGATCTCAGCCCGCGGCACCAAGGCCGCAACGGAATCAACAACTACTACGTTAACAGCGTTTGACCGCACTAAGGTCTCACAGATCTCCAAAGCTTGTTCACCAGTATCCGGTTGCGAGATCAGCAGATCATTTAATTTGACGCCAATTTTGGACGCATATTCTGGGTCCAAGGCGTGCTCGGCATCGATAAAGGCCGCTAAGCCTCCGCTCTTTTGGACCTCGCTGACAACGTGCAAGGCTAGAGTGGTTTTGCCGCTAGACTCTGGACCGTAAACTTCCACCACTCGGCCAACCGGGATACCGCCGCCCAAAGCAATATCGAGCGACAAACTGCCGGTGGGAATGGTCTCGACATCAATATGATGGGCATCGCCCAACTTCATAATGGCGCCCTTGCCAAATTGTTTCTCAATTTGGGCGACGGCTAAATCGACTGCCTTAACTCGCTCGTCTTTATCGCTGGATTTGGTTTCCACTGGGGCTTTCTTCTCTGCTAATGATGTAGGCATTATATAGTCCTTTACCTGTTAATTCTAGGTTTGACTTGATAATACCGAACAAAAAGCGAACAGTCAAGCTTCTGCTTGAAAACGGGTCTTATCTATAGTTTTGAAAATCGAGTGGAAACTCAAAATCCTTGGCCCTGAGCGTCGACATCACCCCCTGTAAGTCATCCTTGGAGGCACTAACTACCCGGACGGCGTCCCCTTGAATTTGAGCTCTGACCTTAGGAAAAGCCTCACGAATTGCCGCTGTGATTTGTTTGGCTTTGTCTTGATCGAGACCTTTGATAAAGTTGATTGTCCAGCGCACTTCTTTTCCACCTTGTTCAATGGGTTTGGAAGTATCCAAAACCTTGAGCGATAAGTTACGCTTAACTAATTTCGATTGCACCACATCGAGCACGGCGTTGGCTTGGTTGTCGCTATCGGCGGTAATTAAAAGTCCGGCCTTAGCATCAGTGAACTCAACCTTGGCGCTAGTGTTTTTAAAATCATAGCGATTAGCGATTTCACGCTGGGACTGATCGACGGCGTTGGTCATCTCAGCCGCGTCAAAGTCACTGACCACATCAAATGAAAAGTCTTTAGCCATACTTCTACCCTAAGGAATGACGGTGCTGGCGTCAAATTCCAGATTGCGCTTGACTGCGCCCTCGGCCCCCACAGGATCGAGTTTCTTGGCCGCCACCACCGAATTAGTAACCGTTAACGCCGTTTGACCAGCATTACCGGTCGTAATAACCACTGATTGGTTGCCGCTAAAGGTTTGAGCGGTACCGGCTAGCATGGTGCCGTTAAAAACTTCCTGACCATCGACCGACACGGTGATGGGAGTTGCAGTTTTTTTGATACTGACGTCAACCCTGACGCCCTGAATGGTCGCCGGCTGACTGTCACCAGCAATGATGGGTTTGGGAATCTTGGCCAGGATACTCCTAGTCACTGTCGAACTCTTGCCCAGCCGGTTCTTGGCCACAATGTGAATGGCGTTAACACCTTCTTGGAGTGCCACCTTTTCGCTAAATCCCCCGTTAGCGTCTGTTAATACCGGAGCATCATTAATATACACGTCTGAGCCCAGGGTGGTGTGACCATCAATCTGAGCCAAGCTGCCTTGGATTACTTGGTCGCCTTTGGGGTTTGTGACAGTCAGCTTGGGAGCAGCTGCCAAGGTGGAGACTTGCCAGCCCAAATAAGCTAGCACGGCTACCAAAACTACCAGGCTGGCGGCCGCAATTATCAGCTTGGGCGTGACCACGAACCCTTTTTTGGCCGGCGCCGTTGCCAGCGGCTCGCTTTCAATCTTGCCACGCTCTTCGATGTACTGTTTGGCCAGTACCCGGCCGTTTAAGCCCAGGAATTCGGCGTAACTTTGGACGAAGTTCTTACTATAGATGTCATGGCGCAAACTTTCATAATCGTTGTTTTCAAGTGCAATTAAAAACTTCCCCCTGATTTTGGTAGCCAGCTCGACATCAGTCAGGCTAAGCTTGAGACTTTGGCGGCGTTTTTTGAGAATTTGTCCGATGCGTTGATCTTTTGGCGGCGGAGTACTGGGAGTCTCATTCTTCATAAGTAATTTCGGAGGCTACATTGTCGATATGATCAACTAAGACGTCCCGGGGCCGGGCGCCATCGGCCGGGCCCACCACTCCTCGCTCTTCCAGCAGATCAAGCAGACGAGCCGCCCGGGCATAGCCAACTCTCAGTCGGCGCTGCAGGAGTGATGCCGAGGCCTTACCGCTACGAATGACAGTTTCAGCCGCCTGTTCGAACAATTCGTCATCATCCCCTTCTTCGAAACTGCCTCCCCGGCCTCCGCCGCTGCCACCAATTTTAACTGGCTGCGAAGTCACTTCCTCGTTGTACTGCGGTTGGCGTTGCTGCTTGAGATAGCCGTTAACCGCATTAACTTCTTTGAGCTGTATCAAGGCGCCCTGAACCCGCATCGGCTTAATTAGTTCCGGACTAATGAACAACATGTCGCCTTTGCCTAGCAGCTTCTCGGCACCAGATTGGTCAAGAATGGTACGCGAGTCTACTTGGCTCGCCACCGTAAAGGCCACCCGGGCCGGGATGTTAGCTTTAATTAGACCCGTGATAACGTTAACGCTCGGCCGTTGGGTTGCAAGCACCAAATGTATACCGGTAGCTCTGGCCAACTGCGCCAATTGCACTATCAAGCCTTCAGCATCGCGGCCGGCCGTGCCCATTAACTGCGCCATCTCATCAATCACAATCACAATATAGGGCATGGGTTCCTCAGGCTTACCGTGGTTATATTCGGCAATGTTGCGTTTGCCGGCATCAGTAAACAGTTTGTAACGGCGCTGCATTTCTGCCACCGCCCACTTCAGCGCCGAGATGGTTTGATCATCCTCGGTAATTACTGGCGCCAACAGGTGCGGAACTCCGTTAAACGGTGTTAGTTCCACTCTTTTCGGATCGACCAAGATCAGTTTAAGGCTGGACGGTGAGTTGCGATACAGCAGGGTCGTCAGCAGCGAATTGATCATCACGCTCTTACCGGTGCCGGTAGCGCCGGCTATTAGCAAATGCGGCATAGTCGACAAATCGGCGATGGCCGGGTTACCTGACACATCACGACCGAGCACAAAGCTCATGGGACTAGACTTTTGGACTTCATCGGTACCGAGTAAGTCGCGCAGGGCCACAATGGCGGCCGTTTTATTGGGTACCTCAATACCCACGGCGCTCTTGCCCGGAATCGGGGCTTCAATTCGCAACGGGTGAGCAGCCAGAGCCAACGATAAGTTATGATCCAGCCCAGTAATCTTATTGAGTTTAACTCCACTGGACGGCTTCAGGGTATATTGCGACACCGTCGGGCCAACATTAACTTCACCCATAGCCACATCTATCCCAAAACTTTCCAGAGTGCGCTGAATAATAGCTGCGTTTTCTTTGACGTTTCCGGCGTTGGGCTTGGAATTGGTCGAAGCTAAGAGATCGAGTGCGGGCGGCGTCCAATCTTGATCGACTGTTACTGTCAGAGCCTCAACTCCATCTTTGGCGCCGCGCTTACTGGCATCAAGCTGGCCTTTGATCGGTAGTCGATTATTAATCTCCAATCCGGCAGGTTCATTTATCTTAATATCCTCGCCGTCTTCCTTGCCAAACAGATGCTTGATACCTTTGACCATGTCGCCAATCCTGGAATTGGCTGCTAGCACCAGACAAATGGCCATAAGAGCCAGCAAGATAACCGTAGCTGCCGGCACATTAACAATTGCAAGTAGCGCCCGACTGAGGGCGTAGCCAACATAGCCACCACCTTGCCCGGCCTGAGCCGTATCAAGAGCCGTGGTTGTGCTGGCGCTAATGTGCAATAACCCGCATAACCCGACAATGAAGCCGACGTAGCCGACTAAGTTGCGGGCTTTTAGATCGTTGGTCTCAGACTTAAATAATAAGAAAGCTACAATGCCCAGCACGATTGGTAATAAATAAGTGGCATAACCAAATACCTGACGCAGTCCAGTGAAGACACTGGTAACTAATGAGCCGCCAATATGGAAGGCGCCGAGTAGCAGCAAAATCGCTAGAGCCACGCAAATAATGGCGATAATGTCTTTGCTAACTTCTGGAGTCGGATCCAGCTGGGCCGCCTTTGCCGCCGCTCGGGTAACTCGTTTCTTGGTTGGGCGCCGTTTGGCCATACCGAGATTATAGCGCTTGCGCCGGACACTGTCATTTCTGCTTGGAAGCAGCAGCGTTATAATGAGGTTGTGAAGTTAAAGTTTGGTTTACGCTTACTTACTGCCCTAGCAGTGATATTGCTAGCGGCCGGCCTTGATATTTCTGGAATCCTAGCTGGAAGTTGTGATCTAAACAGTGATGGCTATGTTAATAGCGGCGATGTCTCAATCGTTGGCTCGCATTACAATCAAAAGCCAACTGGGGCTGTTAACTACGATATCAACGGTGACCACAAAGTTAATATCATTGATTTATCAATTGAAGCCAAATACTATGGCATACGCTGCAAACCAAGCAAGAAATGTAATTATAAATAAGAAGCCATGAAGCTCCCCAGGCCTCACATGAAGTTCAGTTTGCCGCTACTAGCCATAATTGTTTTGGTTCTGACGGGCGTTGGATATTTCGTGGTTAGCAGCCTCAGAGCTGCCAATGCCGACATTAATGGTGATGGTCATGTTAATGCTACCGACCTCAGTATATTGGCATCCAACTATGGTAAAACCGGCCAATCTTTTGCCCAAGGTGACATCAATGGTGACAGCACTGTTAATATCCTTGATCTTTCAGTGCTAGCCACCAACTGGGGAGCCACAACGGCTGGTTGCACGGGGGTGACGATGACAGCAGGCCAAAGTGACATTGATTCTCATGGCACTAATACAGTGTTTTGCTTATCTGGAACTCACAATTGGAATCTGACGCCTAAGAGCGGTGATCAGTTTATTGGCCCAGCGATACTGGATGGTGGCGGGACTACAGATTTTGCATTTGAGCCAGGAACAGCCAGCAACGTTGTGATAGCCGATCTGGAAATTCGTAACTATACCACGGCTAAGCAGTTGGGAGCCATTCTGTCTGATGGTACCGCCACCGGTAATCCAGGTTGGGTGCTGCGTAACCTTCAGGTTCACGATATCGGATCTAGTGCTGGTGGTGCGGGCGTGGGCGTCGGACCAGGCTGGCAAATTATTGGCGGCCGATACTACAATAATCGCCAGGAGGGTTTAACCAACTTCCGAGGCAATGGTGCTGTGGTAGATGGAGTTGAACTGGATCACAACAACTTCACAGATGATTCTTATACTACCCGCAATATTGACTGTGGCGATGAGGCTGGTGGCTATAAATGGTTTGCAAACAATGTAACCGTAAAAAATTCTAAGATACATGACAATGCCTGCGTGGGGCTCTGGAGTGACGGTAATGCTCAAAACTCAACCCTGACCAATAATCAAATCTATAACAATTGGAATGAGGGTATTTTCATCGAGATTTCTGTCGGGTCAACCATCACCGGCAATACCGTCTACGGCAACGGCCAAAAAGGTGGCGGCGGATCCAACTCTTTTGGTTGCAACCACTGGATGTATGGAGCAGGCATAACTGTTGCTCACAGTGGCAGTGTCGAAGTAGCCAACAACAATGTTTATGGGAACTGCAATGGCATCACCGGTACACAGGAACCCAGACCAGACGGTGTACCAGGCTTGCTCCAGAATTTATATGTTCACGATAATACTATTGCTGGTCCAGGTGGACTCACCGGCGTTAGCTCGTTCCCCACAGTCGACTTAACCAATCGCAATATCGTGTTTACCAATAACACCTACCTCAATGGCATGAATTTCTGCGGCTTCACCTGTAACCCGTAATTGATCAAAAATTGCGGGCTATTACGGAAACACTTGTCCTTAGTGCCGATAACCAAAGGCGCTATACTTAAGCTGTGAAGCGAGCTGAAGGCTATAAAAAGTTTAGTTTGCCAGTGTTGGCATTAATAATCGCGGTCCTAGCCATAACTGGTTACTTTGTGGTCAATAAACTCCGGGCCGCCAATGCCGATGTCAATGGTGATGGGCACGTCAATGCTACTGATCTCAGCATCCTAGCATCCAACTACGGCAAGAGCGGTCAAACTTTCGCTCAAGGAGATATTAATGGTGATAGCTCGGTCAACATCCTTGACCTTTCAATTCTAGCCAGCAACTGGGGTGCGACCACAGCTTCCTGTATTGGGGTGACGGTTCCAACCTCCCAGCAGTTAAATAATACTTACATTAACCAACACCCAGCCGGTACCACCTACTGCTTGCAGGCCGGTACCTACGCCGTGGCTAGTGGCGGCATCACTCCTCAAACTGGTGACAAGTTCATTGGTACCACTACCATGACCAGCATTATTAATGGCCAGAACACCACTAATAATGCTTTCCTCGGCCACTCTACCAGCGGCGGCTCCAATGTCACCATTAAGAACCTGGTAATCCGGAACTTCACTAGCATCGGCATCAACTCCGGCTGGGGTTGGACCATAGATAACAACGATCTGTCGGGCATGGGTACTGGCGCCACAGCCATGGAAGTAAATGACAACGGCGTGATCACGGGCAACAAAATACACGATAACCAATGGTATGCCATGGGTGGAGGGCCGACCAGTGTTGGTACTACTGTCCAGATCTCAAATAATGAAGTTTACAATAATTATCTTTGCCAATGTCATCCGGGTGACGATGGAGCTACCAAATTCCATGGCTTCTACAATGGCGGCAATGTCCAATATTTCAATGGCTTGACCATAATAAACAACAACTTCCACGACAATCAGGGACATGGCATCTGGCTCGATGGTCCTGTAGTTGGCGCTACAATCACAGGCAACACCGTTACGAACAACCATGGAGCCGGAATCTTTACTGAGATTATCGCCGGTGCCAATGTTGCGAATAACACTCTAGTCGGTAACGGCATTGATAGCATAGGTAAATCATGTTTTTGGAGCAGCAACATCTTGGTTAACAATGCCTCCAACATCACCATCTCCGGCAATAACATTGATGCTTCTAATGGGACCAATGGCATTTGCATTGTCAGTACTGACCGCGGGGATGCCACCGACCCTCAGTACGCCGCAAACGTCTCGGTCCACGATAATACAGTTAAGATGGCAACTGTTGGCGGGCTACCAGCTAACAGCGGCTTAATCGATGGTTCAAGTGTTACCAGCCCAGTAAATGTCACCTTTAACCACGATACCTTCCTTGTACAAGGCAGCATCAGTGGCAATTATTTTGCCTGGCCGCCCAGCTACCCTATAAACTGGACTACTCTCAAAGCTCGGGGTCAGGAAGCTACCGGCTCTATTACAGCCTATTAGCTAAACCTCGTTTACGACCGGTAATACCATCGGATTGCGTTTGGTTTTCTTGTAAAGAAGATCGGAAACGCTGTCTCGCAAATCAAGCTTGAATTTAGCCCAGTCGACAGGTTGATTGGCCTTGCGTTTGGCAGCGGCTTGTTCAAAGGCCTTGCGAACTTCAGCCCGAGCGCCGTTAATAAGCTCTTCGTTTTCCTTCATGTAGACGAAGCCGCGGCTGATGATATCAGGGCTGGTAACCAAT
This sequence comes from uncultured Candidatus Saccharimonadales bacterium, assembly GCA_964474165.1. Taxonomy (GTDB): domain Bacteria; phylum Patescibacteriota; class Saccharimonadia; order UBA4664; family DATIHN01; genus CAYYRL01. Next base: position 1,235 of record CAYYRL010000021.1, on the reverse strand, counting down.
TTGCCGGTCTTGCGATCGACGGTTGCCACCACCACAAACACGCCTTCGTTGGCCATGGCAATGCGATCTCGCAGCACCACGTGCTCGACGTCGCCAATGCCTGAGCCGTCAATTAGAATCTTGCCGGCGGGCACCCGGCCAGAGCGTTTGGCAGAAGTTGGGGTCAGCTCCAGTACATCGCCGTTATCCAGCACGAAGCAGTTGGCTTGAGGAACGCCGTTTTCAACGGCTATCTCGGCACTGTAAATCAGATGATGGAACTCACCGTGAATCGGCATATAGAATTTGGGTTTAACCAGCTTGACGAGGTCACCAACATCATCTTGAAAACCATGGCCACCGACGTGGACTGGCCCGTGCTCTTTGATGCCCTCAGTCATACGGGCAAAGACTTGAGCGCCCTCGCGCATTAAGTTATCGATCAGCTGCACCACCGCTTTCTCATTACCCGGAATAACGCTGGAAGACAGGATGATGGTATCCCCTGATTTAATCTTAATGTTTTGATGGTCACCCGTACTCATCCGGACCAGGGCTGAATTTTCCTCACCCTGAGAACCAGTACTTAAAACTGTAACCTGATTATCTGGTAAGTTGACGATGTCTTGAACCCGCATGAGTAAACCAGGCGGAATCTTAATGTAACCGTGGCGGACGCACAGCTCGACGTTGGTAAGCGTAGAACGACCAACGAGGGCCAGCTTGCGTTTTGCCTTAGCTGCAGCATCGATCATCAGCTGTACCCGAGTAATTGAACTAGAGAAAGCTGAGATGATGATCCGGCCCTGTGACCTACCAAATAGGTCATCAATGGTTGGGACCACAATCCGTTCACTAGGGTTATGACCAGGACGATCACAATTGGTGCTGTCACTCATCAGCAGCAGCACGCCCTCCTTACCAATTTCCTCTAATCGTTTGAAGTCCATTAACTTATCGTCGAGCGGCTCAGGGTCATGGCGCCAGTCACCAGTGTTAATGATGGTTCCGGCTGGAGTTCGCAGTACCACAGCTGTGGAATCTGAGATCGTGTGCGTCACCCGCACCAGTTCAATGTTAAATGAACCCACTTGGACTCGTTCGTGCTTATCAGGGTCCATCACCATCCACTGAGGCTGCGGGATGCCGAATTCGGCAATTTGTTTTTCAACAAAGGCAAGACTCAGCCGCGAACCATAAACTGGCACGCCAAACTTGGGCAAGATGTAACCAGCCCCGCCAATGTGGTCCATGTG
>CAYYRL010000020.1:0-13871 GCA_964474165.1 uncultured Candidatus Saccharimonadales bacterium | reverse complement strand
ACGCTGAAGTAGCTGCCTGAGGCGGGGAGAGTTGACTCTCCCCGCCTCATTTCGTTTATTAATGAGTGTTACCATGGATTTATGAAGTTTCGTTTCCACATTGTGTCCTTACCGCACACTCAGACCACACTGGAATATAATGCCTGCGCCTACACTATGAAGGTGGTCAAATTTTGTCGGATGATGAAATCGCTCGGCCACGAAGTCTTTTTGTACGCCTCAGAGGACAACGAAGCGCCCTGCGATGAGCTAATTACCATTGTCACTAAGGACCAGCAGCGTCAGTGGTTTGGTGATTATGATTTCCGTCAGGAAATGTTTCGCATCGACTGGACTGGTAATGAGCCGTACTGGATTGCCACCAACGCCAAGGCGGCGGTGGAAATTAAGAAACGCGCCCAACCGCGCGATTTCGTTGGCATTTTGGGAGGCACCTGTCAGCAGGGGATAGCCACTGAGTTGCCCGGCATGACAGTCGTCGAATTTGGCATCGGCTATAATGGCACTTTTTCGCCTTTCCGCGTCTTCGAAAGTTATGCTCATATGCACTGGGTTTACGGCACTCAGCATAGTGATTATGGCCAGTTCTTCGATGCCGTCATCCCCAACTATTTCGACCCCGACGAGTTTCCGTTTAGTAACAAAAAAGATGATTTCTACCTGTACGTTGGGCGCATGATCCAGCGAAAGGGCGTCGAAATTGCCGCCGAAGTCACTCGCCGCTTGGGTGCCAAATTGGTGATGGTGGGGCAGGGGGTGGAGCGGATAGAGGGCAATAAAATTATCGCGCCGGAAGTTACCATTGAGGGCGATCATTTGCTGCACCTGGGGTACGCCGATATTGCTAAGCGCGGCCAGCTGATGAGCCGGGCCAAAGCTGTCTTTGCCATGTCAACCTATCTCGAGCCTTTCGGCGGCGCCTCAATTGAACCGCTGTTTTGTGGCACGCCCGTTATTACTAGCGATTGGGGCGCCTTCCCGGAAAACATAGTTCATGGCAGTGTTGGCTACCGGGCCCGAACTCTAGGCGAAGCCATGTGGGCGGCCCAGAATGTTGATAAACTAGCCTCGGCCAAGACTATTCGCCAGTACGCATTGGATAATTTCAGCCTGGAGCGGGTGAAATACCTCTACCAGGCCTACTTTGAGCAGCTTTACACTTTGTGGGATGAAAACGGTTGGTATTCACCGCACAATGCCGGCGTGTCCAAATACCAGCGTTATCAGCGATTTTATCCAGACTCTAAGAAGAGCGCTTCGACTTCCGGTTCTTCCGGTAGTGCCAAGCCGAAGGCGCCAGCGAAATCAAAATAATGACGGCTATACCTGGCAACAAGTAACGATCAATGTCGGGGATGGCCCGGCCCAGGAAGTAGCCCAGGGTGCAGACTCCGATTGACCACAGGGCGGCGCCCACGACGTTATAGATGGCAAATAATTTGTAATCCATGTGGCCGACACCGGCCAGGATGGGTGCAAAGGTGCGGATAATGGGCGTAAAGCGACTGAGGATAATCGTCTTACCGCCGTGGAGATTGTAATAATCCTTGGCCCGCTCGACCATGTCTTGATTGAAAAACCGGCTGTCTGGCCGCTTAAAGACTTTGGGTCCATAGCGTTTGCCAAATTGGTAGCCCACATTATCGCCCAGCACAGCGGCCACGAACACCACCAGGATCAGTACCGCCAGGTTCAAATGGCCTTGGGAGGCCAAAAAACCGGCCACGAATAGCAAGCTATCGCCGGGTAGGACGGCGCCGATTAGTAATCCAGATTCGGCGAAGATTATGGCAAAGATGCCAATATAGCTAAAAGTTCTAATAAATGATTCTAGATCAAACACCCCCTTATTGTAGCAGTTACCTCAATAAAACCGCTTATGGTGATGTAAAATATAGTCATGTCCCGTCAATCTGGACTCACCATGATCGAGCTGATTGTGACCGCCACAGTGGCTGCCGTCATAATTGTGGCCGTCATCACCGGCATCACTGAAATTGAAGGCTTGAATCGCAATGCCCGGGCGCAAACTATTGCCGTGGAAGTTGTCCAACAAGAACTAGAGAAAGTCCGGAACACGCCCTACTCCAGTATCAGTACGGGCACTACAGATTTGGTGTCGCAGCTGTCGGGGTACCCAAACTTGGGCACTCCCAGATCATTTACCAAGACCGTGACCATTGTTGATGCCGGGGGTCTAAAACAAGTAGATTTTGCCCTCAGCTACACCATTTATCACCGCACCAAACACATTCAGTTATCGACCCAAATTTCTAACATTGGTATTAATCTATGATGCGAGACGAGACCGGTTTTACACTGCTCGAAATTCTGATCTCGATTGTGGGGGCCATTATTCTGATGCTGGTGGTGACCAATTTTATGGTTACCCAGATGCGCAACATTCAGCGCGAAGATACCAAGACCCAGATTCTTAATAACACTATGTTGGCCGTGGGCAATGTATCCAAGGCAGTGGAGTCGGCCAAATCGGTGCAGCCGAGTAACGCCCAGGCCGACAGTCACAGCCCCGGCGCGCCGGGGAATCTCTATAGCTGGACGGCTGTGGCCGGTTCGGGAGCAACTTTGATACTGGCGATTCCGGCCCGGGACAGCTCGAATAACCTAATTTATAGCGATGGGCTGCATAACAATATTTATACCAATGACTATGTCTATTATCTGGACTCGAGTAACCACCGGCTCTACCGGCGGATTATCGCCAACCAGTCGGCGCCTGGGAATGCCGCCGTCACTACTTGTCCGCCGGCTAGCGCCTCTGCCAGCTGCCCCTCAGATGCTTTGGTGGTGGAGGATGTGGCCAATCTCACCACCAATTATTTGGATGCCAATAACAACTCGGTATCGTCACCAACTGGCACCGAAGCCGTCCAAATGACCTTGACGCAAACCCGCACCGTTCAAGGCCAAAGTTATTCGAGCAGCTACACCACGGTGGCTAGTTTGAGGAACAAATGATGAAACGCTTCCAGCAATCGGGATTCGTCATGCTGCTAGTGATCATCTTGGGGGCGGTATTTATGGGTGTAGTCATCGCCATTATTTACGCTTCAACTACCAACCTGCGATCATCCAGATTGAGTTATATTGGACTCAATGCTCAGTCGGTAGCCGAAGCTGGCATTGATAATGGTATTTTTCGGCTCAATAGCGATAACACTTACGCCGGCACCAACACCAGTTGCCCGATCTCTGGGACCGGATCCAACCCGGTGACCCTCTATAATGACAACATTAAAGGCAAGGCTACTTATGAGTCTTGCATTACCGATGGCACCATCGCCAACGAAAAGATCATCTATGCCACTGGCAAGGTCTACTTGCCCACCAATGCCTCTAAGCCCACGGCCACCAGGCGTCTGCGGGTGGTGCTAATAGGCACCTTTGTGCCGGGCAGTAGCTATGCTGTCCAAACCGGCCCGGGTGGCTTGATTATGAGCAACTCAGCCACCATCAGTAATGGCGATGTCTATGTTGGTGGCAAAATTACTATGATAAATTCGGCTACCATAGGTTCGGCCGCCAAGCCGGTCAATGTCTGGGCTGGCAACTATGTTTGCCCCAGTCCCGCTAACGCCTCCTACCCCCGACTGTGCACAAGTGGCAACCCGATATCAATCAGTAATACCCAAGCCCATATTTATGGCAATGTCAGAGCCAATGGCCAAGATAATAGTAGTGATATGAGTAATGCTGGGCTGGTGGCCACGTCGGGCGTGGCGGAATCAATCTTGCCAGATTATGATCGCTCGGTCCACAAGGCGGCGGTGACCAGCACCATGACAGCAACAAGTGCCAGCTGTAGCAATAACGAAACCCGGACTTGGCCGGCCAACGTTCATATTACCGGTGGTAACGTTACCCTCAGTAATAACTGCATCGTAACCATGCTCGGTAATGTCTGGATTGACGGCAGTCTCACCTTAAATAATAAAACTGTCGTTAAGGTCGACAATACGGTGGCTGCTACGCCGACGGTCATGATTGATGGCTTAGGTGGGCTGGTGGTGGGCAACCAAGCCACAGTATCAAGTAATAGTGCCCAAATCGGAGCCAGATTCATTACCTTCTGGGCCAACAGCAGTTGCTCGCCCGATTGTAGTGATTTAACGGGCACTGGACTGGCCAACTCTCAAACTGTGGTGACCATTAATCTGGGCAACCAAGGCCTGGGGGCGGGATCGACTTTTTATGCCAGATGGAGCGAGGTTAGCGTTGGTAACAGCGGCAGCGCCAATCAAATCCTGGGCCAAACTATTAACTTGTCTAATCCTGGTAACATCATCTTTGGCGGTGGCACTGGCCTCTCCAGTGGTGGCAGTTACAGCTATGCTATGCGCTTCTATGAGCAAATCTAATGGCTAAAGTTTTTCGGCCCCGTTATATTTTGATTGCCAGCTGGCTGCTGTTGTTGCTTGGGGTCTATTTGGTTGGGCGCAACGCCGAAACCGCTCAGCAACTGGGTCAGCAAATCCTGGTCCAGGATGCTGGCAAGCAGCCAACCACTGACTCGGCGGCGCAGTTAAAGAATTTTGTCCACAGTCACATGGGCACGTCCACGGCCGTATTTCTAAGCGCCAGTTACGGTGTGGCGGTGCAAGCTGCCGCCGCTGGCACCAGTAGTGATCAGATTTATCATCAGGCCCAAGCGGCCTGCGTGTCTCGGACGACGGCGGTAGTCCAGGCCAAATGCGTCCAGGCCTACGTCAATGACCATGCCTCGGCCGCCACCCCGCTGCCAACCGTGGACAAGAGTCCTTACAGCCTAAATTACCAGTCCCCAAAGTGGACGCCTGATCTGGCCGGGGTGGTTCTGGCGATTGGTGGGATAGGACTGGTGGTTGGTTCAGCAATCTGGCTAAGCGGGCGGCTTTAAGGTAATTTAAGAAGGATGGAATCTCAGAGTAGCCTGAAAAGCGTCCTGGTGCCAACCTTCCGTCAGGCTGCCGGTTGTCTGGCAGCTAGCCTCTTAGTGATTGGCTTTGTTTACCGCACCCAAATTTGGCATCGCCTCAGTCAAGATTCGCTATCCAAATCGCTTAAAAACATTAATTACGGCGACTCATTGTCGTCAATTACCAATAGCCCGATCTTGCACACGGCGGTCATCGTATTATTCTGGGGCGGCGTCGGACTGGTGGCCTATACCTTAATTTGGTCACTTATTAACGTGGTGATCGAAGCCCGCAATGAGATTGTGCTGGAAACTACTTATACCAACCGCTCGAACTTTAATGATCGGCTCCATACGCCGCTGTTGCAAATTGGCTTGGCCATTGCCCTGTTCGCCGGACTCTTCTTAACTGCCAAATTTGGACTGCCTTACTGGCTGAACCTAGCCTTTATGAGCGTCAATGCAGTTAGTTTGCTACTAACTATCGGCTACGGACTGGCGGCCGTACTTGGCCTGGCAACCAACATCTACGTTCTGATTATGCTGGGACAATTAGTGTTTTGGGTTGGCTAGCTACTTCTTACTGGACTGGTAGCTTTTAATGGCCTGAACCACCTTGCCACTGTCTTTGAGATTTTCCCAGAACAAAACTTGATTCTTGGCTACGTACATGAAGTCCTCGGGGCCGTGGAGCTCATTGCCGAGCTTGGCGAGTGACAATTGTTGCTGCTGAGCGGCGGCCGCGTTGGCTCCGGCGGTGGGCTGCGATGGTTGGGTCTGCAGGTAATAAATATCGGTTAGCATGACATAGTTGCCGTCAGGGCGACTCAGCTTGCCGAAGTAGACCTGGCCATTAGTCAGGAACAAGGCCTGATACTGCTTGCTCTTGATGTCACGGTTGTCTTGGTGGACCAAGAAAAACTTCAGGATGATTGTCACTATGGCTAGGAAAGTCAGGATAACTAATAGTACAAGTAAAACGTTTTTGGCGATCGACCAGCCTTGGCCGCCGCGGTGAAAGGGAGAATGAGTGGTGTGGTGATGAGTGGCAGGTTCTGGCATTGGGGTCCCTCCTTATTACTTGATCGATTGTAGCTGAGATCACCTTACAGTGCAATCATACTGGTAATGGTATAATTTATAAGATGAGACAGCTAAATGTGGTGAGGTGGCGGTTTTGGAGCGCCAGGCTCTGGCTGATTGCAGCTGTTGCCTTGGTTACGCCGCTGGCTGCTCAGGCCATTAGCCAGGGCTATAAGAGCGATACGGCTCTGCCCAGTGGCGCGTTGGTCAGTAGCGATTCTGGCAGCGCCACTGTCCGCCTGGCCAATAGCGACAGGGTGGGGGATATGATTGGTGTGGTGGTGGCAACCGACAGCTCACTAGTGGCCGTCTCCAATGGTACCAACCAAGTTCAAGTCATCTCATCTGGTGCGGCCTCGGCCTTGGTCTCGGATGTCAATGGGGACATCAAAAAAGGTGATGCGATTACGGCTTCGCCGCTGGACGGGGTGGGCATGAGGGCTACTGCTGCCGGCCGTATTATCGGCACCGCCCAGGCCGATTTTTCAGCCTCCAGTCAAGGCGCAGTAACTAAGCAAGTTGACACCAAGGCCGGCAAGCGCAATGTGGCCATTGGCGGAATTCCAGTGCTGCTAGGGGTAGCCTACTATACTCCCAAGACTGGATCGACAATCGTCCCCCTGGCCATCCAGAACTCCCTGAATCAACTGGCGGGCAAAGACGTGTCGTTAATTCGGATCGTCATTGCCTCAATTCTCTTAATCCTCGGTCTGGTAGTGGCCTTTGTAATCCTGTCCAGCGCCATTCGCAGCAGCCTTGAATCAATCGGTCGCAATCCTTTGGCCCGCTCAGCCATTAATGCCGGGTTGCTAAAAGTTTTGCTGCTTACATTAGTGATTGTGCTGGTTACCTTAGCGTCGGTATACTTGGTGATAGCAGGATGAGGTGAGATTTTGGCTTACTTATTAATCATTGTAGTGCTGGTGGTACTGGCCTTGGCCGGCTGGATTGTGGCTTGGCGTAATGGCGGCAGTCAGACAGCTCCAGGTCCGGAAACCGGTCCCAGCCATGCCACGGTTGACTACAATAAGATTCAAACTCAGGCTGGCGAGCAACTAGTATCGTCGATCCAAAAAGCCTCGGAGCTATTTCAGAAGAACCTCACCGTCCAGGCCCTCAAGATTAACGATGAGCTAGAAGGACTAGCTGGCCAGCGCCTGAAGCAACAGATTGAGGATTTCAATCGCGTACTTGATGGACTAACCACTACCGCCACAGACAGCGTGGCTCAGCTGGAAAGCTTGATTGATCAGCGGCGGCATACTTTGGAAGCCAGCCTAACCACTGATGTCATGCGCGAAAAGCAGCGGGCTATCGAGCATTTTTATGACCGGCTGGGCGACATCGTGGCCAACTATATTATCCAGAGTTTGGGCAAAGACCTGGACCTATCTGGGCAATTGCCATTTGTGCTGAAAGTTCTTAGCGATAACAAAGATTCAATTATGCAGGACTTGCTTGGTGGTTATTAAGCCGGACAGCCAAATTGCTTCACCGATTCAGGTTCAGGCGCTGGTTAACCGGCTGGAAGCTCGCCTGGTTCAGCTGCACGATCACGGCGTTAAACAGCGGTTGGGAGTGAAAACTGCTGACCAGAGCGACCAACAATTGCTGGGCGACCTGCGGCTCTTAGGGGTGAGCATCGATCTGATTGACTCCAAAGCCATCAAACAAATGGTGAGGGTGATTAAGGATTGGCTAAAGGTGGCACCGGTGGTGCATTTAACCTTTTCGGCTCTGCCGCCCAGCAGTGATCGGGTGGCCATCATCGACTGGTTTCATCAGCACATCAGCCCCAGCGTGTTAGTAGATTTCCGGGTCGACAGCCACCTGGCCGCGGGCTTCATCTTGCGGACCAAGAACCGGATTTATAATTACAGCGGCAATGATAAGTTGTGGCAAAACCGCCATCAGCTGGTGGAAATGGTGAAGCATGTTTGATCACGGCCAGTTCCAAGACTTAGTCGCCAAAAACCAGCCTTCTGGGGAAGCCATTAGCGTCAATCGCTTTGTGATTGAAGTCGAAGGTCTAGAAACAGCCCCAATTGGCGGACTAGTACTGTTTGAGAATGGTCACCACGGCCTAGTGCGATCGATCGGTGAGGATTGCACCACTGTGCTTGATCTGGACGGCGAAGATTTACCAGTTGGGACTTTGGCGGTGCTGGCTCAAGATGTTTTTAGTGTCGGCGTCGGCGACGAATTAATTGGTCGGGTGGTCACGCCGCTGGGCAAGCCATTGGACGATAAAGGCCCCATAAAGCTAACCAAAACCATGCCAGCTTTTGCGACGGCGCCGGGGGTAATTGAGCGCGCCGTCCAAAGCGATCAGCTAGTTACCGGAGTCACCATCGTTGATCTCTTATTCCCCATCGTCAAAGGCCAGCGCATGGCGGTGCTAGGCGATAGTAAGGCCGGCAAAAGTACCTTCCTGAGGCAAATTGCCCAGAATCAAAAAGCCTCCGGCAATGTTGTAGTCTATGTCCTGATCGCTAAGCGCAACATTGATATCAGTGAGCTAGTCTCCGGACTAGAAGAAGCCGGAGCCATGGAACACTCAATTGTGGTGGTAGCCAATATCTTTGATTCCCTAGCTCAGTCTTACATTGCCCCTTATGCGGCTTGCGCCATGGCCGAGTATTTTTGGAAAGGTAAAAAAGATGTCATCACCGTCTATGACGATCTGACTAGTCATGCCAAGATCTACCGCGAAATGTCGCTGATGATGCGTGTCAATCCGGGCCGCGATTCTTACCCCGGTGACATGTTTTATGCCCACTCATCACTCCTCGAGCGAGCCGGAAAACTGGCCAGCAGCGATAAAACCTTCACTGCCCTGCCGGTAGTCCTGACGCCCAGTGATGACATTACCGCATTCTTGCCCACCGGCATCATTAGTATGACCGATGGCCAATTGATCTTTGATTTAACTTCGTTTCGAAATGGCATCCGGCCGGCTGTCAACGCCGGCTTATCAGTGTCGCGCTACGGCGGCCGGGCCCAAAGCAGTCGTTTGAAAAAGCTGTCTACAAGTTTATTCAAAAAACTGGCCGATTATCGCCAGGCCCAAGAATTTTCGCACTTTGGCTCCGATTTATCGGCCGAGGCCCAGGCCGACCTAGTACTGGGCAAACAGCTCTACGATGTCTTCAAACAGTTACCCAAGGAATCCTATAGCTTGGTACAACAGCAATTGATGGCCGAAGTGCTGATGAAGGCGGCTGGCCATAGCCGCATCGACGTTAATAAACTCAAGGAACAAGTTGCCCGCGGTAAATGGGAGCTAAAAGATGACCATGATTATGATAAGGCGGTGACTGAGCTCTTAGAATATAGCACCATGAAAGCCAAGCTATGAGACGGGTACGCGAAATTGCTGACCAGCTAGAGCAAGTCTCGACTATCAATTCACTGACGGGGGTTTTCGAATCGATCGCCAGTATGCGCATCGGCCGCATTAAAGATCAGGTCTTGGCCTCCAACAATTTCTTCCTGGAGCTATGGCAACTTTATTCCCAGTTGCAAGTCAAAACCAGCACGCCGCTGCTGCAAGCCATTCAGGCTCGCCATACTATAAACAAGGCAGTTTTCGTTTTAATTACCTCGGAAAGCAGTTTTAGTGGCGACATCGATCGGCGGATTGTGGAAACTATGATGCCTGACTACCACCCAGATACGGTAGATCTAATCGTGCTCGGTTATCACGGGGTGAGTTTACTGTCGGAGAAGGGAATTCACCCGCTGCGGTTTTACCGGTTGCCGTCGTCGGATGCGCCGGTCGATGTGACGCCAGTGATTGCCAATATCACCCCTTACCGGCACGCTGAGATTTTTTATCAGAAATTTGTGTCGTTGTCGCGCCAGCAGGTAGAGCGGATTGAACTGTTATCGGCGGTCAAGAGTCTGGGCGAGGGAACTGCCGTCAGCAAACAAACTATCAGCCCTGAAGAATTCTTGTTTGAACCATCGATCGATGAGGTAGTGCTCTATCTGGAGCGGGTAATGATGGAAATTGCCCTCGGTCAAACTATTTTGGATTCCAGACTGAGCCAGCTGGCCAGTCGCTTCACCGCCATGCAAAAAGCCAAGGACCGGTCCAAGGATTTGATGGACGATTTGCGCCGGCGGCACGCCATTGCCAAACGGGCCGAAGCCGATGAGCGGATTCGGGAAGTCATAACCGCCATGAGGGCTGTATGAGTCAGCCGCTGGTTGGTAAGATCCTCAGTATTCGCGGACTGGTACTAGAAATTCGGCTGTCTGACCAACGTCCCAAAGTCAATGAAGTATTGACTCTGGCTGAGGATAATTCGGTCTGGTTGCAGGTCATCTATTACCGTGACTCAGAAACCTTAGTCTGCCTCAATTTGATGGCTCATCCAGGTGTGCGCAAAGGCCGCGATGTTGTAGCTACCGGCCAGCAAATTACGGTGCCTGTCGGCAAGCAGGCTATTGGCCGCATGTTTTCGGCCCTGGGCCAGCCCATTGACGGTCAGGATTATGATGGCAGCTTGCCCCGGCGAGATGTCTTTCCCAAGCAGACCCAGACTAGTTCCTTCACCAAGCTCAAGCCGGAGCTGCTGGAGACCGGCATTAAAGTTATCGATTTCTTTACGCCGTTTTTTAAGGGGCGCAAAATTGGCATCATTGGCGGGGCCGGCGTTGGCAAGACTGTGCTGACCATGGAACTGATGCACAATGTGGCCAGAGATCCTTCTAAGCTATCCATCTTCATTGGCATTGGTGAAAGAATCAGGGAAGGGCATGAATTGTATAACACGCTTAAAGAACGGAAACTGCTGCATTCCACTGCCCTGTTCTTTGGTCAAATGAATGAAACCCCGGCCATTCGCAGCCTGGTCGGCCCGGCCGGCGCTAGCATGGCCGAATACTGGCGCGACGAAGAAGGCAAAGACATCTTGTGCTTTATGGACAACATTTATCGCCATGTCCAGGCTGTTAATGAGCTCTCGACGCAAATTGGCCAGGTGCCGTCTGAAGGCGGCTACCAACCAAACTTATTCTCTGATTTGCGCCGTTTCCAAGACCGGCTGACTTCTACCGAGAAGGGTTCGATTACCTCAGTCCAAGCCATCTTCATTCCATCAGATGATCTCAGCGATCCAGCGGTGCAGGAAATTTCTCAGCAATTGGACGGAGTGATTGTGCTGTCTCGGCAAATCTCTGAAAGTGGAATTCGGCCGGCTGTCGACTTTGTGCATTCAACTTCTTCCTTGCTAACGCCGGACAATGTCGGCGAACGCCACTATGTCTTGGCCGCTCAAGCTCAAGCCGTCATGCAAAAGTATGAGTCGCTCAAGAACATTATTTCGATTATTGGCGAAAACGAGTTGTCGCCGGCCGATCGCAATGATTATCGCAAGGCCATGAAACTGCGCCAATTCTTTAACCAGCATTTCTTTGTGACCGAAGATATCTCTGGCACCAAAGGCGAGTATTTCACCCGTGATCAGACGCTTAAAGGCGTCGAGGAAATCCTAATCTGATGGCCAAGAAAACCTCCGAGCTGCTGCACATCAAACTGCGCTCGCCTTACCAGAATTATTACTCCGGTACGGCATCATCGATTAGTGCCAATAATCGCTTGGGGCCATTTGACCTGTTGCCCAACCATGCGCCACTGTTTACGTTATTGATGCCGGGCCGGGTGAGCGTGCGCACTGGCGATCAAACTTTGGAATTTAGAATTCAAAATGGCGTGCTGAAGGTAAAAAACAACCAAGTTGACGTCTTTTTAAATATTTAAAAAATAAAGCTTAAGAAATTTGCACTGACTCCTGTTAAGCATTAGAATAATATCAGGAGTGTGGAACTCCTAGTAACAGCGTGAGGTAATGGAGCCCGAACAGCCACAGTCTACACCTACGCCCCATGAGCCAGTGTCTCAGCCTCTGACCACACCAGGAGGGTCAGGGCCGGTTTATGATTCCGTAAATCCTGAATCAGTGGCTAACACCAACCTGGCTAGCATCGATGGCGGCTCGCTGCAAACTGCCAGCGTAGCTAATCTCAGCGGCGTAACGCCAGAGACTTCCAAGATGACATCGGTTCATAAAACCACCAGCTGGCGCCGTTGGGCTTCGCTGGGGGGTGGCAGCTTTATTATGATTATGGCGCTAGCAGCCGGCGGATTATATATCCTCAAAAATCATGGTCTGAAACCGGGTAAGAGTGGTTTAACCACCGCCCAGACCCTAGCCGGCAATGTCAATGCGGCTAGCCTAGATCTGACCGGCCTAAGTGCCGGAAATGCCAATAGCGGCCAACAGGTCGACATCAATGGCCTGCTGAAGGCTAACGGCCAAATTGTGATCACGCCAACCAGCAAACCGGACGTCTTGGTGCCAGGCCAGATCTATGTTGATGCCTCTGATAACACCTTGTATTTCTACGACGGCTCCACCATTACGGCGGTGGCAGGTAATGCCGCCCCAACCACTCCAGTGACCAGCATTCAGGGCCAAACCGGAGCGGTGGTCTTAACTGGCGGCGCCGGAATTGATGTTTCTGGCACCACTATCAATAACGATGGGGTACTATCGCTTCAAGGAGCAACCGGCGTTATTAGTCTGGCCAGCGGCACCGGCGGCCTAACTATCAATCGCAGCGGCAACACCATTCATGTCAATCTAACCCAAAATCTATCGACCAGCGGCCAACCCACATTTTCAAGTTTGACCCTGCAATCGCCCCTGAGCATTTCCAGCGGCGGTACCGGCGTCACTAGCTTCGATCCCAACGGCGTTATCATTAGCGGCAACACTGGAGGATTAACGACCTTGACCACCGCTCTCGAGGGTGATTGTTTGGTCAGTGACGTCGGGGGAGTACCATCCTGGGGAGCCTGTACCGGTGGGCTAGCGGTCAACAGTCTCAATGGTCAGCACGGCGAATTAGTGATTTCCAATGCTACTGCCCTTGATGAAACCACCATCGTAATAGATAACGCTACCACCGAACAAAAAGGCATCGCTCAGTTTGACGAAAACGACTTCAGTGTCACCGACGGATTGGTTAGCACCATCCAGCCCATTGACCCCAACGCCGATGTCACTTTTGGTAGCCTAACACTAGCGACAGCTTTATCGATTGATAACGGTGGTACCGGGGCCACCAGTGCCGATGATGCCAGAACCAATCTTGGGGCCGCCGGCAGTGGTGCCAACGAAGATATACTGACGACCAGCAACTTAAATACCATCTCGCCAAGTGATGTCCTAAGGATCGGTACTGGCGATTTCCAGTTTATTCTTCAAGGTGACACTACTTCGGTAATTGAATCAACCGATGGCAGCTTCACCACCATGGTTGGATTCACTGGTGCCCCCGGCGTCGATGCGGTTTATCAATTCGATCAAAACCCCCAGGGCGGTGATGGCACCTATGTGATTTGTACCAGCGATGGCAACTGTAACGGCGCCGGCGGAGTCACAGCCTCGGGTGGGACAACCGATCAGCTGGTTAAATTCAGTGGCTCTAATTCCATCGTTGATTCAATAATTTCCGATGACGGTTCAACTGCTAGTATCGCCGGATCTCTGGCCGTCCAAGATACCTTATCGTTTGCCAACATCAACAATCCTAACAAACTGATCTTGCAGGCCGGTGAAACCGTCGGTCCAACCGGCGACGACATGGTCTTAACTTTGCCATCGGTACCGGGCAACAACGGTGACTGCTTAATTACCGACGGCGTTGACGGCAATCTTAGCTTTGGGGCCTGTCTGAGCGGTTCGGGCGGCGGTGGCGGTGTGGTGTCGCTGAACGGCGACTCTGGCGTTCTGATTCTCAACAATGCTTCGGCTGATGGATTCGGAAACATTACCATCGACACCGCCGATACCTTTGGCAC
>CAYYRL010000019.1:9747-14446 GCA_964474165.1 uncultured Candidatus Saccharimonadales bacterium | reverse complement strand
CGGGGGCTTCCCGCCGCCCCAAGGCGACTGGTCTGGTTCGGCCTAGGCCGAAACCTTGGTCGAGTTTCTGGCTGTTGCCTCGGCCTGCAGTCGTTGCTCGTCCTTCATCACTTGCCAGCGCCGGCGAAGTGCATCTTCCGAGCCTGTCAGCGGCTCGCCAGCTTGCTTGAGATCGCGTTTGACTACTTCGATGTCTGGCACATCGGCTGACTCCAGATTGAGCTGAGCTGGGGCACCCTCCAGGCCCAACTCGCTGTGCTCCAGATCCAGTGCCTTTTCCAACCGCCAGATGTTGAAGACGTTGGGGCCCAGTTGAGCCACCTGAACTCGTCCGTCGATGACGGTGAGTTTCCTGTCGCGAGCAGTTGCCAGCAACACAGCCATCTTGGCTGCAATCGCCTCGGCTTTCACGGCCTCTTCGGTTTCGGCCGCATAAACGCCTCGCATAGTCCTGGACAAGTCCAGTACCTCCCCTATGGACAATACAACCCAGCCAGTTTACAGGTTGAAATTTAACCCGTCAATGCTTATTTCAGATCAAATCGTTTTTGGAGTTCGCTGACGATTTTATTCAACGGAATCATCTCTTGAGCGCCCGATTTCATGTCCCGGAGGATGACGGTTTTATCAAACACTTCTTTCTGGCCAATGATGATGGCATACGGCACACCAAGTTTATCGGCCCGACCGAGCTGGCTGGCAATGCCATCTTTATCAATCACGCCGGTGGCGCCAACCCTTCCGTCCAGCAGCTGTTCAATCAGTTTAAAACCGGCCAGGCGGGCTGGTTCACCCAAGCTAGCCACGAAGATTTTCACCGGCTGTGAATCTGGCATCGGTACACTCGAACCATCAAGCTCAATAATAAGTCGCTCTACGCCCAGACCAAAGCCAACTGCCGGCGCAGCAGACCCACCCAGCTCTTCAACTAGTTTGTCATAGCGGCCGCCGCCGCCAAGTGCGCTTTGAGCGCCTTCTCGGGCGCCGTAGAGCTCAAACACGGTGCGGGTGTAATAATCCAGGCCGCGGACCAGTAAATGGTTGAGTTCATAGGGCACCCCAAACTCATCGAGGTATTCCAGAACGCCAGCAAAGTGTTGTTTGCAGTCCGGGCACAGGAAATCTAGGATTTGCGGTGCCTGAGACACCACCTTCTGGCAGCTATCTTCCTTGCAATCAAGAATTCTCAGCGGGTTGGTTTTCAGGCGCCGCTGACAATCCTCACACAACTCCCCTTTTCGCGATTCAAAGTAATCAATTAAGGCAGTTTTATACTTAGGCCGGCAATTGGCATCACCTATGGAGTTAATTTGCACTGTGACGCCAGCCAAACCAAGGAGTTTGATATAACGGTGAGCCAGGATGATTACTTGGGCATCAATGCTGGGGGCGGCTTCGCCAAAGACCTCGACGCCAACCTGATTAAATTGGCGCTGGCGACCGGCTTGGGGCCGGTCGTACCGAAACATTGGACCCGTAATATAGAGTTTAACTGGCTTAGGCAGGCTATTCATACCATTTTGGATGAAGGCTCTTGTCACCCCGGCGGTTGGCTCCGGGCGGAGAGTTAGGTGGTTATCACTCTTATCGCTAAAGCTGTACATCTCCTTCTCAACAATGTCGGTATCGCCGCCAACGCTGCGGACAAACAGCTGCGAATCCTCAACCATGGGAGTATCAATACGGGCAAAACCAGCTTCAGTGGCTAGGGATTCAAATAACTGCATCACCTGACCATACCTGGGCTGCTCCTTAGGCAAAATATCACGCATGCCGCGCACGCTCTGAAAGCCTTTTTCGGCCACTGATTACTCCTGTTTCAAGAATTCAGCGTAGCATCCTTAGGCCCGGCGTGCAATCGAGCTCATCTTGAATACATTTTTTTGAACTGAGTACAAGTTTTGTTCAAGCTAGGCTGGTGAGCACTAATTCCGGCTGCGGCTGACCAAAAAAATCATTACGCACCAATTGAAACTGGACAGCCACTTGTTGACCAACGGCCAAGTTGGGATGCTGGGCGGCCATATTGAAGCCCAAGGCAGTCACGGTTTCACCCTCGTCATCAGCTAACACCAATTTCAAATGCGTCAGATCCTTGCCGACCTTGCCGATCTTGGCAATATGAGCCGTTTCAACAGCCAGTACCGGTTTAGGATTGCCGTTGCCAAAAGGTTCAAGCTGATCCAGTTCAGCGATTAAGTCCAGGTTTAACACCCCAAAGCCCTTAACCGTCAGGTCGCTTGGCGCACTGACTGGTCCTAGTTTGGCCTTGGTCGCCGCGGTGTTTAAAAGCTGGCGCAGATGATCAATATCCTTGGTGTGAACAGTGAAGCCGGCCGCATAATAATGGCCACCCAGTCTGATAAACTCAAAATCCAAGCTGCGCAAGGTTTTAATCAGGTCAAATCCGGTTAAACTGCGTCCGGAACCTTTGGCTGTATCACCCAAGATCTGCATCACAATCACGGGTTTATGCCAGCGCTCCATCAGTTTAGAAGCCACAATGCCAACAATGCCGTGATTCCAATCCTTATTAGCTAGTAGCAGCATGGGATCGTTAGCATATTGCTCGGCCTGCTGGTTGGCAGCGGCTAGAATTTCGGCCTGCTGCTCTCGCCGTTCCAAGTTGAGATTGTTTAAATACTCAGCCGCACTGGTGGCCGCCTTGGCGTCGCTAGTTGTCAGCAGCTCTAAGGCCTTTTGAGCGTGCTCAAGGCGGCCGGCGGCGTTCAATCTAGGTCCTAGCATGAAACCGAGGTGATAACTGCTTATTTCCTCCATCCGCACACCAGCCACTTCAGCCAGGGCTTTCAGGCCAACCCGCCGGCTTTTGGCCAAAACCTTTAGGCCATAGCTAGTGAGTACCCGGTTTTCGCCCACCAAAGTCACAACATCACAAACTGTTCCCAGGGCGACAATATCCAGCAGCCATTTTTCGTGCCCGACCGCTGGTTGTCCGAGCTTTTGCTGCAAGGCTTGAGCTAACTTGAAGGCCACACCGACGCCGGCCAAATCTTTGAACGGATATTTATCGCCAGGACGTTTGGGATTGATGACCGCAATGGCGTCAGGGATTTCGGCCGGCACGGCATGGTGATCGGTGATAACTAGATCTAAGCTGTGCTGCTTAGCCCAGGCGGCTTCGGGGGCACTGGTGATGCCGCAATCGACGCTGACAACTAACCCAACACCCTGCTTTTGCAATTTGGCTAGCGCTGCCTGGTTGATGCCGTAGCCTTCTTCGAAGCGGTCTGGTATATAGCCAATGACGTTGGCTCCCAACGCCTGAAGCACATCCAGTAGCAGCGTGGTGGCGGTCAGACCATCGATGTCGTAATCGCCGTAGATGGCAATGGTTTCTTGGTTATTAATAGCCTTGGCAATCCGTTCCACCGCCGGCTTCATATCGGTTAATAAATACGGATCGTGCAAGTGCTCGTCATAACTGGGCTCCAAAAATAAAGCCACTTCCTCAGGCGTGTTATACCCTCGGGCGGCCAAAATTTGCTGCAATGCCTGAGACAAAGTTGAAGTCTGGGTCATACCTCCAGGGTATCACATCAGTAGCTGGATCAAGTCGTGCTATCTAGCGGCGGAGGCCAGAAAAACTGGGGTCGCTTCTAGACACAAAATCCGCTGGCAGCTCTGGTCTGTAAACAGTGCGAAGCTGATAGCGGCTGATCTGATTTGTTTGGTTGAGTTTTTGTATCAGATTTTTAAACATTTAGTTTTTTGTTAGGCTTTGATGTGCCTCACTTGACTCTTAAGCACCATCCCTTGTAGTTCGCGGTAGAGCTTAAAGTGCTGGTTGGCGTAATAAACTTTGGAATTACCCTCCCTCGCACTTTTGACGAATCCAGCTCGCTCGAGGCGGCTGAGCTCGCGTTGGACATTGCCAGGATCCTCTTTAATCATCTTGGCCAGGCCACGCACATGGATACGAAAATCTGGATACTTCGTATACAAAGTGATGATCTTACGCCTGGTTTTGGATGTTATAAACAGATCCAGCACTGTCCCTCCTCGTAGCCATCCACACACGGATTGCGCTTATGTTATATTACTATTGTAACAAAGTGTTGTAAAGCCTACATGTGTAATCACCACAACAGCCACACCACTCATTATGGAATTTTTTGTCCGGACTGTGGCCACTTAGCCACAATTTCAAAGCTCGGTCGGCCTAAGCCAAAGCCAGCCGAACCAGTAAAAAACGTCGGGGTGGCTAAGATCTGGGATATTAAGTCTTAGACTTGCCCAGCTTCTTTAACTTATGATTATGCCAAGTCACTAGTAGCGGCGAGGCGTTAAAGATCGATGAATAGGTGCCCGAAGCGATTCCGATTAATAGTGCTAGCACAAAGTAGCGGATGCTTTCGCCGCCAAATAGGAATAGGGCCAATAGGGTTAGCAGTACAGTCAATGAGGTGTTGATTGAGCGGGCCAAAGTTTCCAGGATGCTGTCATTAACCACTACTTCAAAGGCAGCCCGCTCGCGGCGGAGGTTTTCCCTGATACGGTCGAACACAACGATGGTATCGTGCACGCTGAAACCAATAACTGTCAGGATGGCGGTGACAAATAAGGCATCGACTTCTACATTAAAGAAGTGCCCGAGGATGGAGAAAATGCCGAGCACGAATAAAGCGTCGTGCAACAGGGCGGCAATGGCGGCAAGTCCGAAGCTCCAGGAACTGAC
>CAYYRL010000019.1:0-9647 GCA_964474165.1 uncultured Candidatus Saccharimonadales bacterium | reverse complement strand
AAGCGTCGTGCAACAGGGCGGCAATGGCGGCAAGTCCGAAGCTCCAGGAACTGACGGGCGGCGGAGCATTGCGGAAAGCAAACGCCACATAACAAACTATAGCTATCGAGGCGACTAGTACCGCCAGCAATGCATCTCTAGTGATTCCCCCGCTGACGCTGGGGCCAACGCTATCGAAACTGATCTCAGTCAATTGTTGCTTGGTCAGCGCCTGTTTAAAGGCTTGGTGGTTAATCTCTGATTTGCTGCTTGGAGCCGGATCCCGGTACTTAATTAACCAGTGATTAGTGCCGCTAGTGGTGACCGTCACGTCTTGGAAATCTAAACTGATGGCCGTAGCCGTTATTTGGGTTGGATTAGCACTGCCTTCAACTTCAAGTACGGAGCCCCCGGTGAAATCGATGCCCAGCTTCAAGCCAAACATGGCTAGGGAAATAATACCCGGCACAATCAGAATTAGGGATATGCCGTACCAAAGCTTGCGGCGGCCGATGATATTCATTCCTTGATCTCCGAAGCCTTCAAGCCATACCACTTAGGATTGCGTCCGGCTTTGGTGGCTATGACGCTGCGTAGCAAAGTGCGAGACACCACCACGGCTGTAAACATACTGACGATTACGCCCAGCCCTAAAGTCACGGCAAAGCCGCGAATGACCGGAATGCTAGCACTAAAGATGTACAAAATGACGCAAGTAATCAGGGTGGAAATGTTGGAGTCTCGAATGCTAGACCACGCCCGGTCAAAACCGGCTTCGACTGAAGCTACAAAGCTTTTACCCTCCCTGAGCTCTTCTTTCATCCGTTCAAAGATGAGGATGTTGGCGTCGACGGCCATACCAATACTTAGAATGAAGCCAGCTATACCGGCTAGCGTCAGCACGATGGCGTAGGGCGTAAAGGCGCTGAGCTTGTAAAGCATCAGGGTTAAGGCTGTATAAATAAGTAGCGCAACTACAGCCACAGCGCCAGCCAGGCGGTAGTAAAAGAGCATAAATAGGGCCACAATGCCCAGCCCAATAATGCCAGCTACCAAGCTATGCTTGACTGACTGCTGTCCCAAAGTTGGACCGACTGTCTGCTGCTGCACCAAGCTAATTGGGACGGGCAAGGCTCCAGCGTTAATTAAATTGGCAATTTGTTTAGCCTGTTTTACATCAAAATTGCCCGATAACTGCGCCTTGCCGTCGGTAATTGGTGTCGAGACGGTGGCCGGACCAAAGATGACATCCTTATCTAGCATGGTCACGAGCATAGTACCGCCTTGATTAATCTTGGTTGTCACCTGCCCAAATCGCTTGGTAGCATCGCCGCTTTTGAGCTGTAAGGTCACAATTGGTTGGCCACTTTGCGGTTCGAAGTCAGCCTGAGCCTTTTGGACATCCTTGCCGGTCACGCCGGTATCACTGGAAGCCTGAGTTGACGGATTGTACTCCAGAAAATTAAGCAGGGCTGTCTTGCCAATAATATCCTGAGCTTGGGTGACATTGGTGACCCCAGGCAGCTCCACTACCACGCGATCGGTGCCAGCTTGGGTGACATTAGTTTCACTGGTCCCGATGCTGTTGACTCGCCTGGTAATGACATCTTTAAGTGATGTCATAGCCTGAGCCTTGTTGGTGCCCGAGGTTTTACTAAAATCGGCCTGATAGACCAATCTGGCCCCGCCCTTCAGGTCTAGACCTTCTCGCACCTGGAGATGGCTGCGCTTCAGACCTAGTTTATGCAGGATTGCATCTTCCTTGGGGTACGCCAAAACCACGCTAACCAGCGCCAATAGCCCGATTAAAATCAGCTTGGTGCGACTACTCATTCTTGCTAAGGACTATACCTACCCCTATGATCGGCGTCAATCCTGGTAAGATACTGAAAAAGCTATAATGTGGCTATGGCCAACTATTATTACTTAATCGGTACCACCAGGCCCACTGGCGAAATCGGTCTTACCTACCAGGCTGATCAAAAGCTGGTGATTGGCCAGTTGGTGGAAATCAAACTGCGTAATCGCCGCCTGGCCGGTGTAATATTGGAGTCGGTGGCTAGGCCTAAGTTTGCCACCAAACCAATTGAGCGCAGTCTGCAGCTTGAACCGCTCCCTGAGCCGCTATTAAACCTCGGCCGCTGGCTGGCTGAGTACTACGTCAGTGACCCAGCCTCAGCTTGGCAAACCATAATGCCCAGCGGCTTACTGAAAACTAGACGTCAAACCACGGCCAAGTTTATCAGCGACAAAACCGCCAAAGCAGTGATTTTAACCCCCGATCAACAAGCGGCCGTTAAAGCTGTTGAGTCGAGTGACAAAGTCACTTCTCTAATCCAAGGCGTGACTGGATCCGGTAAAACCGAAGTTTACATGAGCCTAGCCTGGCATCAGTTGGAGCAAGGCAAATCTAGCATCATCTTAGTACCAGAAATTGCTCTTACGCCTCAAACTGAAGCCCGGTTTCGGGCCAGCTTTGGTAATCGGGTCCTGGTTACCCACTCCGGCCTAACTGAAGCCAATCGCTTTGCCATCTGGCGCCAGGCGCTAGCATCAACTGAGCCACGGGTAGTTATTGGCCCCCGCTCAGCTTTGTTTTTACCAGTATCAAAGCTTGGCCTGATCGTCATCGATGAATGCCAAGAAACCAGTTATAAGCAAGATCAAATGCCGCGTTTTGAGGCGGCAGTGGCAGCGGCGCAGCTAGCTAGATTATCTGGCGCCAAACTGGTGTTGGGATCGGCCACACCGGGACTGCGCGAAGCTTATTTGGCCCAGAGCGGCGTCATTAATAAGATCACCCTGCAAGAGCAGTTTAATAAAATAAAACCCCAGCCGCCGATAATTGTTGATCTTCGGAACCCGCGGGAGTTTGCTGACCACCGGATCTTTTCCAGGACCCTAACCAAGAGTTTAACTGAAACCTTCGAGCAGGGCCGGCAGTCATTATTGTTCCTCAATCGCCGCGGCAGCGCCGCTAGCCAGCTCTGCACCAACTGCAGCTATGTCAGTCTCTGCCCGCGTTGTCATCTGCCAATGACCTTCCATGCCGACAAGGCCAAACTCATCTGTCACAGCTGCAACTTCGGTCAGACTCCGCCAGCGATTTGTCCCAGCTGTGGTCAGGCCACCCTGCGCTTTCTGGGTATTGGTACTAAACGCGTTGAATCCGAACTTGAGCAATTACTGCCCCAGGCCCGAATTGCCAGGCTTGATCGTGACAGCCTAGCTAGCGGCGTCGAACAACTATACTCCGATCTGCGCGATCATAAAATTGATGTTTTGATCGGCACCCAAATGGTGGCCAAAGGACTGGATTTTCCGGCCATGGAAACCATTGGTGTGATTCTGGCCGACAGTTCACTGTATCTGCCGGATTACACTGCCACTGAACGCACCTACAGCTTGTTAACCCAAGTGAGTGGCCGGGCCGGTCGGGGGTTGCATCCAGGACGCACCATCATCCAGACTTACTCCGCTCAGCACCCGGCCATCGAAGCCTTAGCGCACGGCGATTATTGGCAATTTGCAGCCGCCGAACTTGCTGAACGCCGCAGCCTTGGTTACCCGCCGTTCAACTTTTTGTTAAAATTAACCTACGCCCACCGCAGCGATGAGGCGGCAGCCAAAGCCGCCGGCAGCTTAGCGACCGAGATAAGTCAGAAATCTGAAGTCAAGGTGCTGGGACCAGCACCGGCTTGGCGCCAGTTTGCGGGCGGTACCAGCCACTGGCAGTTAATCATTAAATCCCCTCGTCGCCAGTTCTTGCAACAGATAGCAGCTAGCCTGCCTAAGGGCTGGAGTAGCGATCTCGACCCGGTAAATGTCCTATGACTAAAAGCGATATCATTCAACTTCCAAACCCCAAGCTTCGCCAGCGTTCAACGCGAATTGGCCATGTTGACGACTCGGTTCGCCAGTTGGCTCATGGCATGATCGAGGCCACTTTGGACTGGGAAAAATCTCGGCCCCATGAAGTCGGTGCGGCCCTGGCAGCCGTTCAAATTGGTGAAACCGAGCGACTGATTATTATTCGTGAGGACGTGGAAGACCGCTCCAATCAAGCTTTTGCCGTCTTTATCAATCCTGAAATCGTCAAATTTGAGGGTGAGCCGAGTAAAGATATGGAGGGCTGTTTGAGTGTGCCCAACATCTACGGCCAAGTTAATCGCTATCCCAAAGTCAAAGTAAAAGCCTTAAACCTGGATGGCAAACAAGTTCGTCTCACCGCTCAGGGCTTTTTGGCCCGGGTGTTCCAGCACGAAATTGATCATACCCACGGGAAGCTGTTTGTCGATCATATCACCAGCCCCACCGACCTTTTCCAACTAGAAGCCGATGGCAAGTTTAGTCCGGCGGAGATGGCCGATGTCCCAACTGGCTAGTCTAGTTTTCTTTGGCAACGAAAAGCTGGCCACTGGCATCCCAGCCCCAGAATTATCGCTCAGGCAGCGCTTGCGCCAGGCCGGCTACCAGCTGGAAGCTGAGATAGATGGCCAGACGCCAGTGGGCGGCCAATATCAATCCCCAGCAGCCGTGCTGGCAGCCCACGGGCGCATCTTGCCCCAATCCGTTCTCGATTTGTTCCCGCTCGGCATCATCAACATCCATCCGTCGCTACTGCCTATTTACCGCGGGTCGACTCCGATTGAAGCTGCGATTTTAAACGGTGACAACCAAACTGGAGTCACCATCATGAAGGTTACCGCCAAAATGGATTCCGGCCCGATCTATACTCAGCAAGCAGTTGATCTCAGCGGCCATGAAACTAAGATTGAGCTGGCCGAAAAATTGCATGGCCTAGGTGGAGATTTATTGTTTGAAGTACTGCCACAGATCTTGGACGGCAGCTTGCAGCCAAAGTCTCAGGAGGGAGAACCAACTTTCACCAAACTGTTGAATAAGGCTGATGGCGTTATCGATTGGCATAGACCCGCCGCCCAGCTAGAGCGCGAGATCAGAGCTTATCTCGGTTGGCCAAGCAGCCAAACCCAAATTGCGGGCGCCGAAGTTATAATCACTGAGGCCAGCGTCATTGAGGTGTCCGGCAGTATCGGCCAAACCATAGTTCAAGATAAAAAATTGATTGTTTACTGCGGTGAAGACGGGTTACAGATAGAGAAGCTCAAACCCGCCGGCAAACGCGAGATGACGGCTCAGGAATTCCTAGCTGGGCACCAGCTTTAATGCCGGTTTAAATTTGTAAATCGGTGAAATAGTTTGGCTACAAAATTTTTGGGCTCAGGTTCTGCCTTAGCTGGCGTTGGCGCTATTACAGCTGTTTCTGTTGTCGCTGACGGAGCTGGAGTTGACTGCTCAATATTGGCCCGAGCCGCCTCAACTGTCGGTGAGGTTGCTTGAATTACTGGCTCTGCTGGTGGCCTAATCTCAGCTGCTGGACCGGCATTCCCAGAATCTATAGCTGTTTTAACAGCTTCCGCCTGGGCAAATGAACCTGTTGATTCTGGTTCTGTCCCTGTCCCCGATTCGGGCATCATTGTATCTGTCATCATAAATCCCTCTTACACCAGCATTATAGCACTACAGTTGCTTAATAAGACCTTCGATATGCTGGGCATAGTCACCGCCGGTATCACGCCGAAATTCTAGATGAGGAATGTACTTTGTGGTCATAACCTTAGCTACTGCGGCTTGCACTTCGGGGCGATTGGCCTCAACTAATTCCCAAACTCTGCTCTGGTCCTTATCTGATCCCAAGAGTCCAATCCAAACTATGGCCTGCTTCAAATCTGGAGCCACGTCCACGCCGGTAACCGTCACCAAGGCATTGTCGCCGGCCAAGGACTCGGCCAGGGTGCTGGCCACGGTTTGGCGCACCAAACTTTGAACCTTTTCGGTGCGCTGGCTCATAGTGAGCGCTGGCGCTCTTCGCTAGTGAAGAATTCTAGCTCATCCCCCACTTCGATCCCAGTGCTAGTATCAACGCTCAAACCACACTCTTCGCTTTCCAGCACCTCCTTGGCGGCTTCCTTGCCCTTTTGCAAGCTACTGAGTTTGCCGCGGCCGAGTTCTTCACCTTTGCGCAGAATTTTAACCTGTTGGTTGGGCTCGATCTTGCCGCTGGTAACCTTGCCGCCGCAAATCACCTGGGTCTTGGTGGTCTTAAAGACGCCCAACACTTCCAGCTTGGCCATAGTGGTTTCAATTACCTCTGGCGACAGCATACCAGACAAGACCGCGCGAATGTCATCGAGCAGTTCGTAAATGACTTTATACAGCTGGACTTTGACATCTTCGCGGATAGCCAGCTGGCGCACCGGCGAAGAGATGCCGACATTGAAACCAAGCAGTACCGCGCCGGCTGTTTTGGCCGCCGTGATGTCGCTCTCAGCGATGTCGCCCAGACCTGACTGAATAATTTTGACTCCAACTTCTTCGTTGCGCAGAGCTCCTAGGTTTTCTTGCAAAGCTTCAAGCGACCCTTGAACGTCGGCCTTCAAGACCACGTTAAGTTCTTTGACCTTGCCGGCAGTAATGGCGCTTTGCAGATCTTCTAGGCCAATCTTCTTGACCCCTAAGATGCTCTTGATTGAGCTCTGACGCTGAACTTTGAGGCTATCAGTCTTGGCAGCTTGTTCGCTATCGACTTCCTGGAAGGGATCTCCAAAGGCCGGCGCTACTTTGAATCCAGTGACCACCACCGGCATTCCTGGGAAAGCGGCTTTGATCCGGCGACCCCGGTAATCATCCAGACTGCGGACCTTAGCATAGGTTGAACCACTAACGATAATGTCACCGACGTTCAGCTCACCGTTACTAACTAATAAGGTGGCAACTGGGCCACGGCCACTTTCGAGATGAGACTCCACTACCACGCCGTCACTTGGACCTTTCATATCGGCTCTCAGATCTTCGATATCTGCTACCAGCAGCACCATATCTAATAGTTGATCGATGTTTTCGCGGCTCTTGGCTGAAACTTCTACTGTCACGGTTTTACCGCCCCAGTCCTCGGGCACTAACTCCAGCTCACTTAGCTCTTGCTTTACCCGGTTCACATCAGCGCCGGGCTTATCAATCTTATTAATGGCCACCACCAGCTGGACACCGGCTTCCTTGGCAAAACGAATCGCCTCCTTGGTTTGAGGTTTCACGCCGTCATCAGCGGCGACTACAATGATGGCTACGTCAGTGATTCGGGCGCCATGGGCTCTGATGGCGGAGAAGGCTTCGTGGCCCGGGGTATCCAAAAATGTTATCCAACGATCCTTGCGCTTTATCTGGTAAGCACCAATATGTTGAGTGATTCCGCCAGCCTCGCCGCTAACTACGTCGGCCTCGCGAATCGCATCAAGTAGCGAAGTCTTACCGTGATCAACATGGCCCATGACGGCTACAACTGGAGGGCGGGTCTCGCCTTCACCTTCCGCCAAGACTTTTTTGGGGGCTTCAGCTGTCTCGATAGTCTCTGGTGTGGCTTCAAATCCCAAGTCGCTGGCAATCACGGCCGCCGTATCAAAATCGATCTGCTCGTTGATGGTCGCCATAACGCCGTTACGCATCAGTTCAGTTATCACCTTGGTAACGGGCAACTCTAAGCGTTCAGCCAGGCCACCAACCGTGACCACCTCTGGAATCGGTACACTTTTCAGTTGGTCAATGGCTTCGCTCATGGCGTCCTTTCTTATGGCTTAACAGTTTCTGCTGGCACTCCTCGCTGTGGGTGTAGAGACCGCGTCCGGGCAGCTTTTGCTGCGGGTCAGGCTCTAATCCATCGCCGGTACGAACCCAGCGCCTTAAGTCCTTCTTGGGAAATCTCCCCCGGCAGACTTGGCACATCCGCACCACCTCAGGCATTATTTGGCCTCTTCGGCGTCCTCTTTGTCAGCCTGCTTGGCAGGCTTCGCGTCTTTTTCTTTTAGACTCAGTGACAACTTGTGAGCTTCGGGGTCAATGGCAATGATCCGAAAGCGCTTGGTCTCACCTAGTTTGACTAGCTTAGAGGGATCTTCGACGTGGCCGTCACTGAGCTCCGAAATGTGAACCAGGGCCTCAATGGCCGGTGTCACTTGGACAAAGGCTCCAAACGGCGTAATCCTGGTAATTTTACCTTCGACAAAATCGCCAACTTTGTGCTTGGCAATCTCTTTCAGCCAAGGATCTGGTAGTAACTGTTTCATTGATAGGCTGAGGCGGTCGCGATCAATCGAGATAATCTTAGCCGAAATTGTCTGGCCGACTTTGACATACTTGGCCGGGGAATCAACCCGATCCCAGGCAATCTCAGATATGTGCACTAGGCCTTCAATGCCATCGACATTGACGAAAATTCCGTAGTCGACGACACCAGTAACTGTACCTTCAACGGATTCTCCAACACCCAGCTTGGCCACTTTGTCTTCGGTATCTTCGCGGCGGGCAGCTTTCTCGGACAAGATCAGCTTGCTCTCGCGGCGATTAACATCAAGAACGCGAACCGACAGTGGCTTGTTAACTAGGCTGGTGAGGCGGTGCAAAATCTCGTCTTTATCGGCGCCTGATACCCGGGGGTAGTTTTCGGCCGACAGCTGTGACACCGGCAAGAAGCCACGAATACCTTCAGCCTCTATTAGCAAGCCGCCTTTATTGGCGTCGTAGGGATGTACGGAAAAGACTTCACCGGCAGTTGCCCGGCGCTCGAGTTCTTCCCAACCCTTTTCTTTGGCCACTTTCTTCAGGCTCAGCACGGCATAGCCGCCTTCAGTCTCTGGCTCAAGGACGCTGGCACTAATGGTGTCACCAGGCTTAATATCTGAATTTTGCTCAATCTCGCGACCGACTACTAGGCCGGTGCCCCGCATTCCGAGATCTAGCCAGACCTCGTGTTTTTCGGCTGCTATCACACTGCCCT
This sequence comes from uncultured Candidatus Saccharimonadales bacterium, assembly GCA_964474165.1. Classification (GTDB taxonomy): domain Bacteria; phylum Patescibacteriota; class Saccharimonadia; order UBA4664; family DATIHN01; genus CAYYRL01. Next base: position 817 of record CAYYRL010000019.1, on the reverse strand, counting down.
CGACGACATCGCCGACAGCCATACCCATAGCAGGCTGCTCCGCTAGCAGCTCCTCCATGGTCGCGGCATCAGTTTTACTCTTATTAGTAGGCATACAATATTGATCCGCACGCTGGCGGATCCCCTTTCTCACAGATTTTCAGGCCACAACCTGAATTGGCCCAATTATACCTGATGGATACCCGGCCTGTAAAGCACGGCTACCTGGAAACTAGGGCCTTGTGCAGCCGGCGGCGGCTATCGATCCAGTACCAGGCACTGACGCTGACGCCCAGGATGGGTATGATAACTAGCTCACCTCCAGTTTGCGGCATCTTGGAGTTGGCTTTTTGATTGGCCTGGGCCGCTGAGCTATCGGGATTTTCAGTCGGCGAATTTGCTTTATCAGGTGATGACGTAGCCGGCTGTTGTGGTTGGTTGGTTTGGGATGTCTGTGTTTGTTGCTGTTTCGCCTGCTGGTTTTGCTGCTGAGTCTGCTCTTCAGCTTTCTTAGCCTGCTCATCTGACTGATGATTGCCATACCAAAAGGCCGCCAGTATGACGAGCAAGACGATAATAACTCCGATAATGATTCTGGCGAGTCGTCTGTCCATTTACCCCCTTACCTCCTACTCACCTCTTAACCCCGTTATACACGCAATGCGAAACCGGCGCAACCAAAAAGGCCCAGATCTGCCGAGGATAGGTCGCGAAGCGCCTAATCCCAAGCAGGTCTGGGCCTTTATAAATCGAGATGAACTCTGGTTGGGGCTTTTGAAGGTGCATGGCATATAAGGAGGTGAGCACTCATATACCAAACTTACAAAGCCCCAACCAG
>CAYYRL010000018.1:4510-14591 GCA_964474165.1 uncultured Candidatus Saccharimonadales bacterium | reverse complement strand
CTGTTTAAGCTAAGATTGCTTGGTTAATTTTTGGAAAAAACTATGGCATACGCCTGCGACATTTGCGGTAAAGGCAAGCAATTCGGTCACAACGTCAGCTTCTCCCAGCGCAAGACCAACAAGGTCTGGAAGCCCAACTTGCAACGCCACCATCTCAGCCTCGGCGGACAACGAGTCAGCGTCAAGGTTTGTTCGAGTTGCTGGCGGACGCTAGCCAAGTACCAAAAACAGTCAGCCGAAAAGGCTGAGCCGGCACCGGCCAAAGCTTAATTTTATTTAGATTCGGGCTTCAGTACCACTACGTCAGTTTCCTCGGGCAAATCGCGGGAACTGATTTTATATTTGCTGACTGGCTCAGACACCTTAGCACCAACCTCTTTGAGGAATGGCTCAACTCCATCTTGGGGCATGTCGTATTTGCTCTTGCCGTCATCATAATGCACAGGGATCACCACGTGCGGTTCAATTTGGCTGACCACTTTGGCCGCAGCCGCAGCATCGAGAGTTAAGCCTTTGCCGCCCACGGGCACGATCAAAACATCAACGCTGCCCAAGGCTTCAATCTGTTCATTGGATAATCCGGGAGCAATGTTGGCCAAAACTGCAATCGTGATGTCATCTGCATGGATGGCATAGATGGTGCCCTGCTGGCCTTCCTTATCAACATGCAGTTGGGCGGCGACGCCGTTAACCATGACTCCTTTGATTTCGTATTCACCGGGGCCGTCAATAACCATAGCTTCACTGCTAGGGCTCTCTCCCAGCTGAGTCAGCGCAATGACATCAGCACTGATGTCCGGCACTTTGGGGCCCACAACTAAAGTCAGCTGGCGGCTGGCCAGCCTGACAATTCCATTTCCGAGGCTAGTGATTTCCATTAAGCTGGCTTGGTCTCCGCAGGCGCCGTGGCGCCGTTCTTAACCGTCAGCGGCAACGGTTTGGCATCTTCATGCAACTGCTCCACCTCTTGCTGACGACGACTTTCATCTGCATCAATTATAACGATTTTCTTGGCATCAATCACGTCGGCCAGGAATCGGTCGTTTAAGTTAAGGCGGTAATCATACTCCTCGGGTGTAAAAATGGCGTAATCTAGCTCACGGCCAACTTCACGCTCCAGCTCACCTACCACATGCGCCACCTTGGTGCGGTTTACATCTCCCATGATGATGAGGTCGATGCCAATGTGGGGGTTACGGACAAATGAACCAGTTAGAAAAGCCAACTGCACCGTCCCGGTAGTGCGCAGCTTCTTGGCAATTTGATCCTCCTCCTTGGTCTCCGTCAGCTCTTTGTTCTTAATCGGTAGGTCATTAAAGATGTGCCTGAGCTCTGGATAGTACTGATACTTTTGATTAACTTCGTAGTAGAGGCGGTTGTTGTTGCTGTCCGACTTGATAATACCGATGCTGAGTAAGTTCGATAATTCACGGCGAACAGAATTGATTTGCTCGTCGATCTTACGGGTAATTTCCCGCACGTAGTACGAGCGATCAGGATTATTCAAAAACAAGCTCAGCAGCTTGACTCTGGTTTTCGATCCAAATAAGTGCTCAAACACGGCGCTTATCTTTACCCCTTTTACTGTCACTATTTTAGCGCCTGCCATCTGATTTCGCAACGCCGCGGTGTGGGCTTCACAACGCTTTGAACACAATTGTAGCTACTCGGGGTGGCTACTAGCTTGGGCACGGGCTAACTGCTCAGCGCTGTCATCCAAAGATTTTAGTTCAGTCTCATGTCCAGCATGTTTGAGCGCCAATGAAATCAAGTGATCGGTCAGCTGCGGGTTCTTGGGTAAGATCGGGCCGTGTAAATAGGTACCGATCACATTATTAGTAACCGCACCTTCTTTCTTTAACTCGCCATCGTTGCCAAAGCCTTTACTGACTTCACCCAATGCGGCTTGGCCGCTATCAAGTTTGGTTTCACCGCTATGGTTTTCGAAGCCAATCAATGGTCCATACTTAGATTGCACCATGATGTTACCAATTAGGCGTTTGGGGCCCGCAATCGTTTCGGCTGCAAACAGACCAATGCCTGGAAGCTCAGCTCCTTCACTGGTCACAAAGCGGCGGCCAAACAATTGGTACAGCCCGCAGATCATCAGCATTGGCACCCCAGCGACAGCGGCAGCTTTTAAACTAGTTTGGTGTCGCTGCAGGTCGTGAGCTACTGGCTCCTGACCCTTGTCCTGCCCGCCGCCGCCAAAGACCAGGTCGGCCGATGAGAAGTCATACTTATCACCCAAGTGAACCTCATCCAGCTGAGTATCAATTCCCCGCCAACGGCAGCGTTGTTGAATGGCAATGATGTTTCCACGGTCGCCGTAAATATTCATCTCAGCCGGATACAAATATGCGATCGTGATCTTCACCCGTTCATACTCCCCAGCTGAGTTTGCCGCCGGAGCAACTTCCTGGTTTCAAGCATGGCGGTGTAGGTTGGCAACACTAAGCCCGTCTGGCCCTCGGGGATCTTGGACATAAATTCGATGATGGCTGACTGGAGGTCGGGCTGGGGACCAGATTTAAGCTCAGCATATTTCAGGCGCAGTGCTAAGTCATAACTACGAGTGCCTGAAGCCACAATCCTATCTTGATGATCCAGATCTTCAAAAGCCACATCCCAAATCCATGACACATCACGGCCGTCAGCAATTAGATCGTTGAGCACAATCAGTAAAGGCTGTTGTTTATCACCGAGCTTATAGGTTTGAATGACTTGATTGAAACCGGTTGGGTTCTTAACCAGCAGCAGTTGCAGCTTACGGCCTGAGATTTCAACTATCTCCGCCCGCCCAAAGGCTGCCGGCATAGCCTCAATCCGTTGGATAGACTCCACAAGCTTAACGTCATACTGAGTGACCAGACTTACAGCCGCTAGAGCATTGTATAAATTGTACAAACCTGGCAGCTGGAGCTTGATTTCTCCCGTTGCTAGACCACTACTAACCGTCATGGCGGCAGCTTCCAAGCTAACTTTTGTTGCATTTCCAACAACGTTTAAGCTTGGCTGGGCGAAGTCTCCAACCGAGCACTGATACCGTCCAATGTGGGCGTAATAGATGTGTTCATAAACCAACGTCTGGTCGCAGACTGGGCAGGTGTTGGAGTCGGCCGCGAAGTCGTGATCCAGCTTGCTGACTGGAGCCTTAGCCATGCCAAAGTAACTGACCTGTTTTTGATCTGTCCCCAGCCAGGCTACTAACGGATCATCGGCGTTTAGAATTAGTTTCGTATCGGCACCATCGATGGCGGATTTGATCTTGTCGGCTAGAGTGTTGAGCTCGCCATAACGATCCAGCTGATCCCGGAATAAATTTAAAACTAAAACCGCTTTGGGTTTGAGGGCCCGAAAAACTTCGGGAAAAGCCGCCTCATCTACCTCAAACACCCCCAGCTCAGCATCAATCTTGCCGCCCCAACTGCTGGCTTTGACGAAGTAAGACACTAAGCCCCTGGTTAAATTGGAGCCAGCGCGATTAACCAACAGCTTGCCATGATCATCACCGAGAGCAGCTGCTACCATCCGGGTAGTGGTGGTCTTGCCATTGGTACCCGTGATTAAAATACTGCCCTTTGGTAGTTGCTTTCCGAACTGACTCAAAATCCCAGGCTTCAAACGCTCAGCAATTAATCCCGGCAAGGCTCCCCCCTCTCCTCGGCCGGTTAGCTGCGATAGCTTATCAGCGAGTTTGGCGATCCAGATGACGATAATGGTTGGCATAAGTTTATTGTAACTGACCTGCAATGTATTCGTAGGCCTCACCGGTATTATCGAACCACTTAGTGTCATGGTTACGCTTAAACCAAGTCATCTGGCGCTTGGCCAACTGGTGGGTATGAGAATCAATTAAATCTGGAAGCTCGAAATCATAAGATTCTGCTTCCAGCACCTCCACTACCTCGGCATAACCCGGGCTGCGCAAGGCTTCCAGATCGGGGCCATACTTGTCGACCAAGCCTTTAACCTCTGCTTCCAATCCATCAGCCAGCATTTTATCTGTCCGCTGAGCGATCCTCCTGGATAACTCTTCGTCAGATGGCCTGAGACCAATCAAAATTGTGCCTGCCAGCAATTTAGCTTTGGTCTTGGGCTGGCCAGCGGTTTCAATGGCTCTGATTACGCGGCGCGGATTCTTCAGATCAATTTCATCAGCCGCCCTGGGATCAACTCCTTCCAGTTGCTCAACCAGCTCTTCGATAGATTTAGACTGCAACTGCTGCCGCAGCTCGTTATCGGGCCCCGCCGGAAACTGATAGTCATAAATCACGCTGTAAATATACAGACCACTGCCTCCAACCAGAATTGGCAGTTTGTTTCGCGATCGGATGTCATCAATTGCCTGATTGGCTGCGGCTTTAAACTCAGCTGCACTAAAAGTCTGATCTGGTTTAATAATATCCAGCATATGATGTGGTACCAGATCTTGCTGCTCCTTGGTTGGCTTAGCCGTGCCAATGTCCATGCCGCGGTAAATAGTCCTGGAATCACCGCAAATAATCTCACCGTCAAACTGCTGAGCTACCTTTACTGCCAGATCGGTTTTGCCGCTGGCAGTCGGGCCGACAATAGCTACCAGCTTAGTCATTAGGCCACCATAGCAGCTGATCTACGCCCACAACTTTGTAATCTTTATCAACTGTGACACCTTCGGCCTCCAGATCTCGGCGGTGGGCTTCCAGGCCGCCCGTAGTGTAGCCGCTAGCTAGTCCGCCGTCCTTGTGCACCACTCTTTGCCAAGGCAAGTCCAGAGGCCCCCAATGCGCGGCTTGACCAACTTGGCGGGCCGCCCGCGGACTGCCAACCAAGGCTGCAATCTGACCGTAGGTCATCACCCGACCCTTAGGAATCTCAACCACAATAGCGTAAATCTTGGTTCTAAACTCGGACTGCACCATTAGCTGCGGTTTTCAATGGCGCCGCGCAGATGAGCGGTAAAGGCATCTAGTTCAATGCCAGCATCAAAAGCTTCTAAATCCTTACGAGCCCTGGGATTCAGTTCTCCAGATTTAACCTCTTGCGGTCCAATCACTATGCTGTAGGGCACCTTGGCCAGTTCGGCATTACGGACTTTCTTGCCAACTGATTCATCGCTGGCATCAATCGTGGCCCTGATTTCGATCTGGCCGAACTGAGATTGCAGCAGCTTAGCGTACTCCACCACTTCCTCAGTGTCATTAAGGGTAATAAACCTAACCTGTTCAGGGGCTAGCCACAACGGGAAGGCGCCAGCGAAGTGTTCAATCAAAATGGCAATGAAGCGCTCAAATGAACCGAGGATGGCCCGGTGAATCATAACCGGGGTTTGCTCCTTGCCATCATCAGCCACATAGGTTAGGCCGAAACGCTTGGGCATGGCAAAGTCTAGTTGAACTGTGGCTAGTTGGACTTCCCTACCCAGCGCATCCTTAAACATGAAGTCTAGCTTGGGTCCGTAGATGGCCGCTTCCCCTTCCATTCGCTTAGCGCTCAGTTTAAACTCACCGGCAACTTTGGCTAACATGGCTTCAGCCTGGTCCCAATCTTCAGCCTCACCGATATAGCCGTCCAGATTTTTAGAATCTCTGACCGACAAAGACACCCAATGATTACCCCATAGTCCCAGGCTTTGATAGAACTCTTGAATCATCTGGATCAAGACTCCAGCCTCTTCTTTGATCTGATCAACCCGGCAGAAGGTGTGCCCATCGTCAACCGTGAAACCTCTAGTGCGAGCTAGGCCACCGATTTGTCCCGGTTTCTCGTCACGGTACTGCATAGTTTGCTCAACATACCGCAAGGGCAGATCTCGATAGCTACGCGGCTTAGCTGCATAAATCTGGGTGTGATGCGGACAGTTGACGGGCTTAAGCACAAACTCCTGGTTGTAATGACTTTTGACTCGAAACAATTCGGCCTCGAACTTGTCGGCATGGCCAGAGATCTTATAAAGATCAATCTTGGCAAGGTGTGGAATCGACACGCTCTGCATACCATGAGCCTGGCCCATATCTTTGAGCGCCTTCTTAAGTTCTTCGATCAGAATTGTTCCACGCGGCGTATACATTGGCAGACCGGCCCCAACAAGATCAGAGAATGTGAACAAATCCAGTTCTTGGCCCAGCTTGCGGTGATCACGGCGCTCAGCTTCTTCCAGCATCTTAAAGTAGTTATCCAAATCTTTTTGCTGGGCGAAGGCCACGCCGTACAGACGCTGCATCTGCGGATTCTGGTCGTCACCGCGCCAGTAGGCACCAGATACTTTGGTTAATTTGAAGACACCAGCCTGACCGGTTGATTTCAGGTGTGGGCCGCGACACAGGTCTTCCCAATCGCCATGTTTATACAATGAAACTGTTGTAACTTTGGCATCACTGTCTGCCAGTCCCAGCTGTTCGCGGTCAATATCTTTGGCCATCGTCGTACCGTGTTTTTTTAAATCTTGGAGCAAGCTTACCTTATACGGCTGACTATCTTTTTTGAACAAGGCAATGGCCTCATCAATTTCCAGCTCCCGCCGCTCAAATGGCTGGTCATGCTTAATAATTTTATCCATCTCTTTTTCAATCTTAGCTAGATCTTCCGGGATGAACGCATGATCGGCATCGATGTCATAGTAGAAGCCATTATCAATCACTGGTCCGACGCCAAACTTAGCTTCAGGCCACAGTTTTGCCACGGCGCTGGCCATAATGTGAGCCAGTGAATGACGCATGGCATGCAACTTTTGATCTTGATCGCTCATGATTTCTCCTTACAAACAAAAATCGCGCCTAATGTCAGCGCGTTTGGGCCCGCTTCTGCGGACGGTTCCACCAAACTTTGTTCTCTGGTGCCGGTGTGCGTCATCGGCGAACGGGACTCAGCGGTTGGTAGTCGCCTCATAGTCCTCTTTGATTGATTCTAGTATACACCATCTGGTGGTCGCTGCAGGGATCGAACCTGCGACCTCTGCAATGTGAATGCAGCGCTCTAACCAGCTGAGCTAAGCGACCATGTTGGCCCGCCATGAGCGACTCCGACATTTCGTCGGAGGAGTCGAATGGTGGGTCCTACAGGATTCGAACCTGTGACCTCTTCCACGTCAAGGAAGCGCTCTGCCAACTGAGCTAAGAACCCACGCCACAATTTCAACCCAGAGACTATACCTTATTATACGTGGATTTTCAATTCAGCGCGGTAAAGATTTCGCTCAAGCTTGCAACCGGACCCTTAGGCGAGATACGCTTAAGCTAGTCGAAGTTCCAAACGAGGTGTGAGCTAATGATGTTGACTCGGCAAATTGCTGAAAAAATTCAGCTGAAGGTGGCGGGCTTGGTCAACCAGCCTTTGAGCGTGGTTGATCCGGACGGTACTGTGCTGTCGAGTAACAACGCTAATGTTGATGAGTCCATCAATTTATCGGACGTGCCTTGGGGCACGCCTTTTCGTTATAGCGGCCAGATTGTGGGCTACGTTGTCCTAGCCTATCAATTACCCAATCACGCCGAGATCGCACCACTGATCTGCTCTATCGCTGAGCTGGTGATGCACCAAGCTATCTTGATCGAAACCATCCCGCACCAAGAAGAGCGTCTGGATAAATTCATGTACGATTTACTGCATCTCCAGAGCGACTACGCCCTACTCGAGGCCGAAGCCCGGTTGTTTGAAATCGACTTGGATCTGCCACGGATTGCTCTTGTCATCCAAATTGATGACCCCACGCTAACTATTTCGCAACGCTTACCGTCCAGCGATAGAGAGCTGAAGATTAGTCGCTATCGAGGCAGCCTGACCCGCGCCCTCAATTCCTATTACACATCGACCCGCGATAATATTGTGGCCTACCTCGGACAAAACAACTTTGTGATTTTGAAGGATCTCTCTAATGGTGTTACCGATCTAGAAGTTAGCTTGGAGAATTTCAAAAAATCGATTGCCATAATTTATGACATTATAAAAGCCGAGATGAAGCTGCCGACCATTATCGGCGTTGGCAACTACCACCCGAGCATCCGCGGTTTGCAGCTGAGCTATCAAGAGGCCATTAACGCCCTTGAGCTTGGTGGCCAGCTCTGGGACCAAGATAAGGTTTACCACATCGATGACTTTGGCGTAGTGGCTCCCCTGCTGTCCGGAGTCAACGAGCAAAACATCTACTTCAGCCGTGAGTTACTAGACAAGCTGGGTGAAAATGAGGATATGATCCAAACCCTAGAAACCTTTTTTAACTTAGATATGAGCCTGACTAAAACCGCCGAGAGCTTGGGCATTCACCGCAACACCTTGGTGTACCGATTGGACCGGATCAAAGAAACCTTGGGCCTGGATCCCCGCAACTTTGATGATGCCGTCCAAATTAAACTAGCCATCTTGTTTAACAAGTTTGTTGAGGGCGAGCATGCGTATTAACAAAGATATCGCTGAACTGATAAGCCAGAAGTCGCAGGCCATCTTGGGGCGAAAACTGATTGTCACCGATGCTGACGGCCAAGTCCTGACCGACGATGTGCTGGGCAAACGCTTTATAGCCGCCGCCCTCCAAGCCTCCCAAACCGGACGGAGCCTAATAACCAGCGAGGGTGACACCAGCATCCACTGGGCGCCATTCGTTTACGAACATCAAACCGTCGGTGTCTTTGGGATGGTGGTTAATGGCGACCAAGCTACACCGGAAGCCATTAGCTTGCTGCAAGGACTAGCCGAAGTTATTGTCCACCAGCATCTGTTAATTGATAAGCTGCAGTCTAGCGAAACTATGCGCAGCAATTTCATCCGCCGGCTACTAGAATCATCTAGTCTTAGCCCCGATGAGGTTTATCGTCAGGCCGATATTATGCAACTCAATCTGCGTTCCCACCAAGCGGTGATGTTATTTAGACTGCAGGGCTTTGAGGCCAGTCTCTTGAAAGGATCACAAGAACTGTCGCACGAAGAACAACGCCTTGATATTGTGCGGGCCACCGAAGATATTGATAATCAAGTTAAGGGAAGCTTTGAAAACTACCAGGATAATATTGTAGCCTATGCTGATAACGACACCTTCATTCTATTGAAGGGCATCGGTGGTGAGAACCTCAATACCCTTAACACCATTCGCTTCCTCAAAGACCGCGCCCAGTATCTAATGAAGACACTAGCCAAAATTCATGAGGGCGGACCCATTACCGTTGGCGTCGGTCAGTACTATCCCGAACTTGGCGGCCTGCGTAAAAGTTACCAAGATGCTTCGCTGGCGCTCAGTGTCGGCACCAAGGTTTGGGGCCAAGGCCGGATCTATCACATCAAGGATGTTGGCATGTACACGACGTTGGCCAAGGTGAACGCTGAGCGCAAGGCCGAGCTGGCCCACCAGATCCTTAATCCCCTGCTCGGCGACGAGCAGCTGTTTGGCACGGTGCAGATGTTCTTAAACAGTGATTTAAATCTAACCGAAGCCGCCGCCAAGCTGCACATCCACCGGAACACTTTGATTTATCGCCTCGATAAAACTAAGAAACTTATCAACCTTGACCCTCGCCACTTCGACGACGCCCTGCAAATCAAACTCGGCCTGATGTTCTACCAGACCACGTAATTAACCCCATGCGATGCATTTTTTATGACTTTAAACAAAGTCTTTTCTTTGAGTAGTCATTAAATTAAATGAGTTAATAAAGGAATAATCATGGAAAAGAAAAGTTTTGATTCGCCCGACGAAACTCGGACTCCACCCCACACCAAAATAGACGTCGTTAAATTAGGCGACGCCGAAGTGATGCGAGCCACCTTTGAGCCTGGCTGGCAGTGGTCAAAGGACGTTAAGCCGACAGCTGGCACCGACCTATGCCAGACCCATCATCGCGGCTTCCAGGTTTCAGGCCATATGCACGTCAAAATGGCTGACGGCACCGAAGCTGAAAGCGGACCCAATGAAGTAGCCGATATTCCGCCGGGTCATGATGCTTGGGTAATTGGCGATGAACCAGTAGTAATGATCGACTTTGGCGGCATTTCTAGCTACGGGAAATAACTAGCCCGCACATAGATTTTTAAAATGCTGTTGCTTGACAGTACGGTTTTTGTTCGGTATCCTCGGAGTGCATCACAATGGTGCAATCAAACTAAGTAACCG
>CAYYRL010000018.1:0-4410 GCA_964474165.1 uncultured Candidatus Saccharimonadales bacterium | reverse complement strand
TTTTGTTCGGTATCCTCGGAGTGCATCACAATGGTGCAATCAAACTAAGTAACCGGGCCTAGTTACATGGTGGCCCGGGGCACAAGGAGGACATCATGTCCAATTCAAACATTAATCAATTAAACATCTACATGTCGGCTCGCCAGCTGGAAGATGCCGTCGTGAAATTGGCAAACAAACTGCCAGAGGACGAAAGCTTCCCGTTAGCTGATGACCTCAGACGAGCAGCTACAGCGGTTAGTCACTACATTTACGCTAGTCACCACTTCTACAGCTACAGCATGAAGATGGAAGCCTTGCACCAGGCTAGAGCTGAAGCCGAAAAAGCTCAGCGCCTCTTGGCCCAGTGTCAGGAGAAGGGTTTTGTCAAAGACGATCAGTTAGCCCAAGACTACCTGGTAGTCATTAAGCAAAGCTGGGGTCTAGTTAAGTACTTCAAGACCAAACAAGCCGAGCGTCGTGATGGCGCTGAGACTAACACTCAGACTCAGCCCGCCACTGCTTAGCTAAACTAAGGAGGGTGGATGCGAGAAACGCTGCATGAACACGTCGAGATCCTGGCAGCGTTTAAGCATGGCCCGCGGGGTAGCGTACGGGTCACGCCATATCTCATGAACTGGCGTGATCAGCGCTATCCGCTGGATAAAATGGGTCTTTACCACCCGGAGCGGCGCGGCGATAAACGCGTTCACATCTTTAGCTTTTCATCTGGGCCGACGGCCTTCCGGTTGGAGCTGGATCCGGAAACCCTGGAATGGACCTTGGTCGAGGCGTTCTATGGAGCTTAGGCATAGCTCCGAGTCAGCCGAGATTATGCATATCGATCTTAACTCGGCCTTTGCTATGACCGAGCAGCAGGCCAATCCCCTGCTGCGCCACAAGCCAGTCGGTATTACCAACCGGCTCAACGATTATGCCATCTGCATCACCAGCTCTTATGAAGCCCGAGCCCTAGGCATTGAGATTGGCACCCGGGTGCGCGAAGCCAAACAATTAGCACCACACTTTGTGATGCTCGAGAGTGATCCAGCCAAGTACCAATACGTTCATCGGCAGATGCGGGAAATCTTCCAGAGCTATTCCCCCGTCGCCTATATGAAATCAGTCGACGAGGGCATTATCGACTTTCGCGGTATGCAACCCATCCTTAAGGGCCGGCCGATGGAAGACATCGCCCTGGAAATTAAACAGCGCTTCCGCGAAGAAATTGGCGATTACATGACCATTAACATTGGCATCGGCCAAAATCGTTGGCTGGCCAAGGTGGCGGCTTCGTTTAATAAACCCGATGGCCTGCTGACCATTGATAAAGATAATATCCTAACCATCTACGGCATGCTGAAGCTGACGGATCTGCCTTATATTGCGGGGCGCATGAAGCTGCGGCTGAACTACGCCGGCATCTACACCCCACTGGAATTCTATGACGCCTCCGAGTTTAAACTGACCAAGCAAGTCTACCGCAGCATCAATGGTCACTACTGGTACCTGAAGCTGCGCGGCTATGAAACCGAGGTTGAGTACGGCATCAAAACCGTTGGTCGCAGCTATGTCTTGGAGCACCGCACTAGCGATCCGGAGGAGATCGCCCGGCTCTTGTACAAAAGTGCTGCCAAGGTTGCTCGCCGGCTGAAAGTTAACAACTTATCGACCCGCGGCCTAATGCTGCACTTGGGTTACGCTCGCCCGCTGGGAGTTGAGTATTATCGTAGAGGCTGGTTCCAACGCCAAATGTTTACCACCTATGTCCACCGCGCCGACCAGATTTATAACCGGGCCCTGCTGTTATTTCAGCAGAGCCCGCCGGGGTGTATCTTGTCCTCGATTCAAATGACGGCATACGAGCTAGAGCCCACCCGCGATCAACCGCCACTGTTTGAGTCGCTCGACTCCAAGCTCGATCGGGTTGAAGAGGCCATGAACGATCTCAATGATCGCTACGGTGAGGCTACCGTCATCCCAGCCAAGATCCTAGCTTCCAAGAATCCGATGAAGGACAAGATCCCTTTTGGCAGCATCCGCTACTTCCAGTAAGAGCTAGGCTCCGGATTACTCCGAAGCCTTAACTTGCAGCCACCGATTTGACTGGTAAAAACTTTCGACCGATCCTGGCAGCCACCAACCCTCGAGCTCTGGTTTACCAATCAGCCAATGCATATGGAATGGCACCTGGCCAGGTGACAAGGTCAGACCCAACGGATGTGAGCTTTTTCGGTCACGAATTTGAATCAGCTCAGGTCCATGGAACCAATCCCCAAATCGCACCAGGCATCGCCGGATGGCCACATCTTGCAGGTGTGTGCGGTCAGTCTCTTGGGGAAAGTATCTTAGACCACAGTCAACGTTAGTAGGACTGTCGTCATAGACATCACTGGCCTCTGTTATCAACTGCCTCAAAATTAGTCGATTCTGAGACAGAAATCGCCAATAGGCGTCTTCGTAGAGGACAATTGCACCTTCGATGTCGAAGCAATGTTCGCCTATCTGCCAAGCCAAACGCCAGTTACCAAGACCATGCTGTTGATCCCAATACTGGTAGCGCTCATCCCTGTGCTTTCCTAGATACCCAGGTCGCTCTACGCTTTGCCAAGTGCTCAATTTGCCTCCAATCACAATTGGACACCTCTTAGGCTAACCCAGCCCAGAGGCAATTGATATTGCCGTATGTGGTTATGTTTAACCTGGGGTTATCCACTTTTGGGCAAGCTTATCCACTGGCGTAATTAATAGTTATATGACAACATGTAGTTATGAAATGTCCGTTTTGTCGTGAAACTACCACCGACGTTTTTAATACTCGCCCCACCCGCTTCGGCACCCAAATATGGCGGCGGCGGAAGTGTTTGAAGTGCCATGAAAGCTTCACCACCTATGAGGCACCTGATCTTGGGTTCTTGAAAGTTACAAAGAAGAACGGCAAACGTCAGCGCTACAGCCGGGCCAAGCTCTACTCTGGTATCTACGGGGCTTTCTTAAACATTCCAGCCAAGGAAACAACCGTTGATGGCGTCACAGACACCGTTGAGGCTAAGCTGCTCGATACTAAGCGCCGGGAGCTCAAAACCAGCCAGATAGCTGAAATCGTTCTCGCCACCCTCAAGCACTTCAACACCGCCGCCTTCGTGCGCTATCTCGCCTACCAGACAGATCTGGCCAGCGACGCCCAGCTTAAGAAGGAACTCAAGAAGTACTGACATGAATAAGGTTTATACTGGCCCCGGGAAACTGGCAGGTAAAGGAGTATATGCAGCTAAAGATCTTGCTCCTGATGAACTAGTTATGAACTACGACCTTAAGCCAATTAACCAGGCTGAGTTTGATGCTTTGCCTGAGGATGAACAGATGTTTGTCCATTCTTTTTGGGGTAAAATGTACCTCTTCTCCGAACCATCACGTTACACGAATCACTCCGCCAACCCCAACACACGCCCAGATTTCCAGAAAATGTGCGATTACGCCGTCAGACCAATCAAGAAGGGTGAAATGATAACTACCAACGCCACACTGGAGAATAAGTTCGAAGTGCAGTCATTTATTGATAACCTGGAGACCAAATCTATAGGCAATTTTAGTTGGCTCAAAGGCGGCTATCGTAATGCTCAGGTGAGCTACTCAGTTAATGGCGCGACAAAAGTAGTCTGCCTGGAGAGAAAATCGGGAAACTGGCAGATTGTAGAGTAGCTTACTCTGAGGATTCTTCGGATCCAGACTCACCTTCAGCAGCTTCACCCTCTTCGCCTTCAGCCCCCTCTTCCTCAACACCTTCTGGCTTCTCATCGACAATTTCAGCGTCCAAGGCTTCCATTTCTTCCTCGCTGCGCGGTCGGTCAACCTTGGCCACCAGTTCTTCTGGTTCGCTCAGGATTTCAACCCCGGCCGGCACTACTAGATCTTGGATGAGGATGTTCTTTTCAAAGTCATCCAGACCGGAGATATCAACTTCAATGGCTTCTGGCAGGTCACCGGGCAGAGCCTCAACTTCAATGGCATCAAGCGGTGTCACTAGAGTACCTTCATCTTGGTAAACAGCCGTCGATTCACCGATGATGCGGATTGGCACTTCGGTCTTAATCTTTTCGTCCATACGAATGGTTAACAGATCAGCGTGCGTAATAGCGCCGCTGAGTGGATCGAGCGTCACATCGTGGAACAGGCCGTTCTTGGCAGTTGAGTCACCGATTTTGAGAGCAATGATCTTGGAACCACCGGCTTGGTTATAAACCTTGGTTAGTTCGCGGGTGTTGGCTTTGAGACTTTGAGCATCCTTGCCGTGGCCATAGGCCACTACTGGGGTAAAGCCGTCCCGGCGCAGCTTGGCGTTTCGCTTACCACGTTCATCACGTTCGTTTAATTTGAGGGTAATTTTATCCATATTAATAGCGGCTATGCCGCTCCTAAATCCTTACTATC
>CAYYRL010000017.1:10657-14851 GCA_964474165.1 uncultured Candidatus Saccharimonadales bacterium | reverse complement strand
CCCCGACCTCTGCAATGCGAATGCAGCGCTCTATCGGCTGAGCTACGTCCCCGCGACCAGGTTGTAAATTTTACCAGCTTAGGCGTTTGCCCGCTACTTCAACTATATCCCCCGCCCCAATTCCCAGTTGATCCAACTTTTTGGCAATGCCCATTTTGGTCATAATAGCTCGCAGTCGCTGGACAGACTCATCGTTATCCATATCGGTCCGCCGGGCAAAGCCTTCAATTTTAGTACCGGTCACCTGCCAGCCGCCTTGAATTGGCTCAATTTGCCAGCCTTGTTTGGTTGCCACATTCGATAAATCGTAAACGAAGCTATCCGCCTCTGCCTCAAGCTGGCTCCTGGCCTCGGTAATAGCTTTCACCGCCGCACGCAGGACTTTATCTAGTCCTTTGTGAGCCACTGCCGAAATAGCAAACACCGGGTCTTTGGTGGCCACGGTCATGGTCTTGAGTTTGGCTTTGATTTCAGCGGGCTTTAAACTATCAATCTTAGTTAGAACCACGATTTGCGGCCGTTTGTCTAAATCGTGGCCATAGTTGGCCAGTTCGCCTTGAATGGTTGAGAAGTCCTGCTCTAATTGCTGCGATGAAGCGTCAATCAAATGCAGCAAGACGGCGGTGCGTTCAATGTGGCGCAGGAATTCGTCTCCCAGGCCTTTGCCCTGACTGGCGCCTTCAATTAATCCGGGGATGTCGGCGGCCACGAAACTGAAATTATCAATGTCGACCACCCCCAGATTTGGCACCAGGGTTGTGAAGGCGTAATCCGCAATTTGCGGCCGGGCGTTGGAAATCACCGATAGCAAGGTTGATTTACCGGCGTTGGGCAAGCCAATAATGCCGACATCGGCTACTAATTTCAGTTCTAAGCGTAGTTCCAGTTCTTCCCCAGGTTCACCCAGTTCGGCTGCTCGAGGCGACTGGCGGGTAGATGAGACGAAGTGGGCGTTGCCGAAACCACCGCGGCCGCCTTTGGCCACCACCGCCGTTTGGCCATCCTCGGTCAAATCGGCGATTTGCTTGTCAGCTGCAAATACCATCGTGCCAATTGGCACTTTAATAATAACGTCTTGGCCGCTTTTACCATGGCTTTTACTCGTACCACCCATTTGGCCGGCCTCAGCTGTTATGCGTCTGTGGTTACGAAAGAATGACAGGGTGTTTAGATTGTGATCAACCTGAAAAATAATGTCGCCGCCATGGCCACCGTCGCCGCCATCCGGCCCGCCCTTGGCTCGATATTTCTCATGCAGAAAGCTGGTGCGGCCATCGCCGCCCTTACCAGCTTTAACATATATTTCTGCTTTGTCTGCAAACATGGCCGTTATCCTACCATAAATTAGTGGGAAAAATAAGGTTTAGAAAAGAAAAATCGCCTCATAATACATGAGACGATTTGAGCTGGTGGAGGTGCACCGTCTGGTGCACCTCCACCCCTGTCGGCGACGCGAGGCCGAACCTCGCCGCTTCGGTCGCTGAACTGGGCTTCGCTATCCCCCATGCTCAGTTGACCGCCGTTGGGCCGGTCGCCCGGTCGAAGGCATTGGACCGAACGACTGGCTCGAGATTGTTCCAGCCCTCCCCTCCCAAGGTTCAGGCTCCGGGTGCTCGGCACCGAGCGGGTTACTCGGTGTGTGCGAGAACTTGATATGCATCCTTGCATTGGGCTGGAACAGGGTGGTGAGGCAAGGCATCTGGCCCTGGCGACAAAGATGGCGCGGACCACTTGCCGCGATTCAATGAATCACCTCACCCGGCTTTGCGATGGCGCGGTCGGTCGTCTCGCTGCAGTGGGAGCGACAGTTGGGACGACCGACCGCTATGCCCCGGTCGCGGCGGCTCGTCGCCTGGCGACGGGCGGTCCGACAAGCGACAAGCGCCGGACTCAACCGGAACAAACTTAAAAAGAACAGGCCCCGACTATAGCATATTCATATTTACGCAGCAAGGTATCGACTAATAAATATAGCGGAATTCGCTGGCTGGCACGGTGCGGCGGCTAACGCGATTCCAGCCGCCAGAGTAGTTCATTTCCGAAACTGTCACCATGCCGCCTGAGACACCTTCAACGTAAGCCACATGGCCATAGTAGCCACCGGCCGTCCAAGCAATGGCACCCGCAGCCGGAGCGTAGCCCACAGAGTAACCAGAGGCCTTGGCGTTGTAGTACCAGTTGGCGGCGTTACCCCAATTGCCAGGTACGAAGCGACGTGAGGCCACATAGTAGGTACAGTAGCCGTAGCTGTAGCCATTGGCGCCATAGGATAGTCTTGGTAATAGTCGACTGCTGCGGCTGCCGGACAGTGCTAGGCTGTTGCTGGCCTTGGGTGCGGCCGGTGCACTTGCTTTGACACCGTCCGGGATGATAATTTGCGAACCTGGTACTAGACCGCTGACTTCGGCATCGTTAAAGCTAATGATTTGAGCGGCGTTAGATTGGTACTTGGTAGCAAGGGACTCGGCCGTGTCGCCGCTTTGGACCCTGTAGAACAAGCCGCTAATCGGTAGAATGACGAGGGATTGGCCAGGCTTAATGCTATCGTTATCACTTAAGTTGTTGGCCCAGGCCAGAGTGTCGGTGGTGATATTAAATTTGGCAGCAATACCGGACAGAGTGTCGCCATCGGCCACCCCGTAATGAATAATATTATGAACATCAGCGTTCTTTGTGGCTACTGATTGGCGCTTATCCAGATAGCTGTCAGTCGAAGTTGGCAGCGCTACCTGAGCGTTTAAAGCCGTAGCGGTTTCACTAGCCTCACTAGCAATTGATAAATCGGTCTTGGCAGCTACTGTCGCTGCTACGTCAGCGGCTGCGACTTCATCAAGGATGGCACTACCGACGCCAGGCTGTTGCAACATGGCGGTGGTTTGGGTATGAACTGAGGCCCGACTGCCAGTTACCACAACCAAGGCTATTACTGACGCAATCGCCAGATGCAATGAGCCACGTTTAACCACTGGCATGGCCAGTACACTGTGAGCTATCTTTAATTGATCTTCAGCCCTTCCAGCTAATTTAGCTGAGCGGGTTTTGGTGTCTAATTGGCTTTGGAGTTTGGGCGCTTTTATTTTCGAGACGGACTTGGAGGCTCCGGTTCCTAATCGCCAGTGTGATGGCGGGAACTGTTCGAGGGAGCCACTGAGGGCTTCTCTACTAATACGACTTCTCCACCCCACTTGAAGGTGTTATCAAGTGAGAATTAGCGCTGCGTAGTCATCTCCATCATAGCTTTAGCGAAGATGGACAGAAGGGTTTCGACCTAAAAGTTAATACCTTCGTATCGACTCCGAGCACTAGGTCATTTAATCAGCCTAACCAAGGCAATCTGCTTTATTGGTTACGCTTATTTAATGTACTTAGCCATGCTAGCAAGCAGGCTATAAGGTGTCAACCCTAGCTAAAGAACCATCCTCACTTCTAGTCAACGCTGACAACATTATGCCTGAATATCTGTTAGGAGTCCCTGAATATTGTGCCAATCATTACCGCCATGACACTTACCATCAAGAGGGGTGTAAGTACCCTGTTCTTGCTGCCATTTTCCTAAGGCATAGTTATAGCGCATGATTTCACCAAAGTGAACCGGACCGAAGTCGGTTGAAAATGGCCCAATGCCATAAATCTTGGCTGTTGAATGGATACCCGGGCAAGCAGCGATATAGTGAAATGGCGTAATGCTGCCCTCAGCCTTATCTATGCCATAAAAGGGTTGCTTTGGAGTTAACCAGGTTGAACCAGAAGTTTTGAAAAATGTTCTGGCATAAGTGTTATACAACCCAAATCGCCAACGGGCTGCTGAACCCGTTCCCTTAACATTGCCACAATATGTGACCGGCCCCACACCTGTTCCCCAGTAGTTATTAAAGCACCATGCCTGGGTATTCTTAATATCATCACTGGTTTTGATGTTAGTGAAAATTATGACACCTCTGAAGGCAACGGGCATTTTCGGCGCTATTTGTGAAGTAGCCCGTGTTCCTTTATAAATCAAATAGCCGGCCACTACCGTCAACACGGCCATGGTAACCATTACTAAAGTTTTATCAAATTTGATTCTTGAATTTAGAAATTTGGTTTTGGTTTTCTTTTTGGCCATAAGTGCTTGTGCTTATATTGTAATGTTTCGGCCACTTTTGTCAACAATTGAACAGCGGCTCGATCTCTCGAGCCGCTTTTTAGCTGGCC
>CAYYRL010000017.1:6198-10557 GCA_964474165.1 uncultured Candidatus Saccharimonadales bacterium | reverse complement strand
GCGTAATGGGTGGTGCCGGAACTATCGGCGAGAAAGTAGAGATAATCAGTGCCGGCTGGATGAGCGACGGCATCAATGGCGGCTAGCCCTGGATTACCGATTGGACCCGGTGGCAGTCCGGCCACCAAATAAGTGTTGTATGGCGAAGTAACACCAGCGGCCTCATCTTCACCGGCGCTGGTGTTACCGGACAAATGGGCGCCGTAAATGGCGGTGACGCTAGAGCCGAGTTTCATGCCGCTGCGCAGACGCTTCAAAAACACTTGAGCCACAATTGGCCGGTCGCTGGCCTTGGGCGTTTCTTTCTCCACAATTGAGGCTAACGTTAAACCTTGATGCAAGGTCAAACCTTGGGCCGCCAGGCCGGCAATCACTTCTGGAGTCACTTTTTGATCGAAGTTATTCAGCATTTCTTGGACCAGCTGGTGGGCCGAAGTTGACGGTGAAATGTTGTAGGTATCGGGAAACAAATAGCCCTCCAAGGTGGCGGCCGGTGGCCGCTGAGTTAAAAACTGATTCGGGTAGGCTTCTTTCATGGCAGCCACTAGGTCAGAACCTTTCAGCCAGTCCTGGGTGGCCTGAGCCTCGATTTGAGCAATTGTAGCACCTTCGGGAACAAGGAAGGCTTTGTTAACTACGATGCCATGCGTGATGACCTTGATGTTGTGAGCCGTGCTATCAGCCGCCGATAGCTCATAATACCCGGCTTCGATGCGACCGCGCTGACCTGACAGCACTAGGTAGGCCTGAAAGGCCCAGGGACTACGAATCAGGCCCATTTGTTTGAGTTGCTTGGCAATCTCGGCCGTGCGCTGGCCTTTAGTAATGCTAACGGCAATCGGTTGCTTCAAGCTGCGATTGACGGGCCGTAGCTGGGTCACAAACACCACAGCTGTCGACACAATCGAGATTACTAGCAAGCCGGCAGTGCCCAATAGTGCCCACTGCCACCAGGGTCGTTTCATAAGCTGTCCAGATAGTCCTGCAAAATTATGGCCGCCGCTTGGTCGTCTACCGGCGCAGATTTTGATTTTTGCTTCGGACTGGTGCCAGCTTCGTCCTGGAAAGTCAGCGGCAAGTTTAGAGACTGAAGCTGAGTCGCGAAAGTCCGAACGGCTTTGGTTTGATCGGTGTCATTGCCGTCAAGACTGCGCGGCAAACCCAGCACCAAGTCGGTCACCGCTTGTTCGGTAACGATTTTTTTTAATTCATCCAAACTGCTAACGATGGTTAGCGGCCGGGCGACTTTGATCCCCTCTTCGGCAATCGCCAGACCAATCCGCCGCCCGCCGTAGTCGATACCCAGCCAGCGCCTAGCCATTCGATTCGGCGACCTTGACCTGAACGTTAATTTTGCCGGCCCGCCTGGGCATGCGAGTATTCCAGCTCGGCGAAATATTAATGACGGCGTGATCAACGCCCTTCATGTTCGTCAAATGTTCGTTGGCATCACCATATTTCTTACCTGCGATATCCTTAGCAATTTGGTCTTCATCAAATTTGGGTCCGGCCGAGCCAGTTGAAGCCACAGTTATCTGCATGCCGCCGTTGGCTGTTTTCTTGTCGACTGTAAATTTGGCGCCTGAGGCGCCAGTATCATAAACTTCATTTTCAGGGCCAACCTGCTTGGCAATGTCGGCTTTGAGGACAGCATCAAGATCAGATTTGCTAACTGCTAGGGCGTCATACTTGGCAGTCATCTTAACGGTGACGTTATCAGCCTCGCTGCCAACCGGTGTATCGGGCGTGATGTTTGACGGGGTTTGCACGAAGGTTTCATTAATCATAACGCTGCCACTTTCAGCTCTGTCGGCCAACTCTTTTTGGCCGCCTTCTTTGTCTTTACTCAGCATCTCCGCCACGGCGCCATCAATATCGGATTGCTGCACGACTTTCACCTTTTTGGATGTACCACCTGACATTTGGCCTCCGGATCCGGTCACCTGAGATGGTTGCCCGCCAACCACATAGCTGGTCGGAGCTAGATTATAACCATCGCCAGCAGTTT
This sequence comes from uncultured Candidatus Saccharimonadales bacterium, assembly GCA_964474165.1. Taxonomy (GTDB): domain Bacteria; phylum Patescibacteriota; class Saccharimonadia; order UBA4664; family DATIHN01; genus CAYYRL01. The sequence goes on along the minus strand of CAYYRL010000017.1, from coordinate 8,549 downwards.
CGGCGGTGACGCTGACACTGGCGCTTCCAGGCACCACATGGCCACCACTAACGCCGGCACCAGGTACAGTGACAGCTTGGTTTGAAAGAAAGGTTTTGCCTTGAGCCGTAAATCTGGTACCAGCGGGCAAACTGCGGGCTACAGAGTCATAAGAATTATTAATGGTCATAGTCCCCCCTGCCTTGGTCCCGACATCCTTACTACCAGTGGCAGCCACTTGAGAGCTGAGATCTTTGCTGCTAGTTAGAGCCTGGGCCTTGAGCACCCCGCCCGGCACATCTGAACTGGTAGCAGCTGGGTCGGCCGTGAAAGTAGCGGTGGCTGGCACATTAGAACCTTTGGCAAAAATAGTGACTTTGGCGCTAGCCATTAAGAAATTGAGTATAAAAAGCCCAACCACTACGGCCACGGCGATGCCAGCCCACAGCACTTTCTTTTGCATGGCATTAAAATCTGGTATATGTGTGCCCTTTTTGGCCTTGGCTTTGGGCTTCTCTTTGGAATCACCAACTGCCTTGGTAGTGACGGCCGGGGCAGCTGTGGCGGCTGCTTTTTCGCTGTCAGCGGGTTTTTCATTGGGCAAAGACATCTCGTCATCGCCAGCGCCCTCGGCTTCTCCCTTGTCATCGCCAGCGCCCTCGGCTTCTCCCTTGTCATCGCCAGCTGCCTTAACGGCCTTGGCGCCGGCGGCCGCTGCTCCCACTGCTGCCAAGGCGGCGGTGTCTTCACTCTTTCCAGTTTCCTCAGTGCCACCGTCAATAACGTCGCTAGCCTCGGGCTCCTTAACATTGGCCTCCGGCACATTGGCCTGGGCACCGAGTTTGGCAGCCACTGGCAAACCAACCCGGCCGGCCAGGTGGGTGCTCAGGCGATCAGTTGTCACCAGCACCAGGTTTTTCTTATGCTCATCAGCGGCTTTTTTGAGCAGTTTGAGATTGATCATGCTCGACAGCAGCGTCGAGCGCTTAGGCACCACTACCTGAACATCGCTGCCCTCGCTGGCCTTCAGCTTTTCGACGGCCGATGTAATATCTTCGTCGGTATCGAGGTATAAGACGTTACTCATGCCGACATGGCCTTGGTCAATTTTTGCATTAAGCCCTCAGTAATACTTCCCGTGTTTATCACATCCAGACCCAAGTTGGCCAGCCCCATGGGCGTAATGTCGGCGAAGCTGGTCAGTTTGCCGGTAGTGTCCTTCACCCGCATGACTTCGGCCGGAGCAATGTGATTAACCGTTGGCTTGCGGGCAAACGGCAAATTCTTATACCAGCCGGTCGAACGTAAGGCCTGAGTAATTTGGGGCAAGCCGGTGCCGCCGCCACAAAGCAAAATCTTCGAAGGCAAATGATCAATTTTATTAAACTCGGCCAGGCTCAGTTCAACGCCGCTTAGCCACACATCGATGTCGCCGGCTAGAGCTTCTTCAACTAATTGCTTGGCCTTGTCCTCAAGTTTGCCGGCGCCGTAATCGAGTTTCATTTGTTCGGCCTTCTCCCAACTGCAGTCAGCGGCTGATTGAATGCGCTTGGTAAAACTGCGGCCGCCAATAGCAAACATCTTGGTGCCCTCAACGCCGCCGTTATTTACCAGTGCAATGTCGGTGGTGCCGCCGCCAATGTCGATGAAAATGGCACTAAACTCAGCTGAATCTTTTTCACCGACGCTTTTGGCGACAGCGAACGGTTCGGCGGCAATGTTGATCAGATTTAAATCCAGATGCTTGGCCACTGACTGCAGAGCCCCTAAGTGGACCATGGGCGCAAAAGCATTGAACAGTTGAATTGAGACATCGCGGCCCTGGAAACCAATCGGATTGGTTACCCGGTAGCCATCGATCTGGACATCAACAATGGCGGTATTCACAAGCTTGACGTCAATTTCCTGGTAGCCAGTTTCCCAGCTCAGCTGCTCGCGGGCCCGTTCGAAGGCCCGGTATTGTACCCGGTCCAGGATTTTTTTGAGTTCATTCATGTCGATCGGCGTCTGGGGCTGAGTGCGCTTGTACTTGATGGTGGTTGAAGCGCCCTTAACTAGCTCTCCAGCGATACCAATGACGGTGTTCTTGGCCACCACGCCGGCCATGTTCTCGGCCATCTTAAGGGCAGCATCACAGTTCTCAACCACGCCAGCGATGTCAGTCACGGCCCCAGACTGCATATCAGTCAGGCGCTGGCGCTGCCGCCCGACACCAATAATGTCGACGCTGCCGCTCGTCACCTTGCCGATTAAGGCTTTGACAAACTCAGTTCCAATGTCGAGAGCCACCAGATACTGCTCACCGGGTGGCTTCTTGGTCAATTTCTCGATGATCTTGAATGCCATGACTCCTTATAATTGTAACGCTTTAG
>CAYYRL010000017.1:4561-6098 GCA_964474165.1 uncultured Candidatus Saccharimonadales bacterium | reverse complement strand
AGATATTGAATGTGAGCTTCATTGATTTCAACTTCCAGATATTCTGCTAAATAGACTTCTCCGCCCACCGCTAAAACCTTCTTCAAACGCTCGGCTACGGCCGTCAAATCGGCAAAGTGCTGCAGGGCGTTGTACGCAACTATAACGTCAAATGTCTGCGGACTTTTGAACTTCTCAAACGGTTCAAGGAATACCGAGAAATTATGTTTTTTATAATCTTCATAAACCCAGTCCGGATATTGGAGCGGATCAACGCCGGCCCGCGAACGCCCAAGCCGTCGCCGAGCCACCAGACTGACCGGTCCGCAACCGACATCCAGCACCGATTTGTCGGCCCAGTCCTTCGACGGATCGATTTTAAAATGCTCGGCCATTTGATCAAAGATAAAGTCACCCTTTTCGGCCTCGTGTCTGGCTAGTTCATCCTTAACCGGACCATCTCCCCACAGAGCTGCCCAATGCCCTTTTTCGGCTGCTTGAGCTTGCTCCCAGACCGACCCTGGCTCCGGCATTATTCCAAAACCGCTTTGATGCGGCGGACGCCGGCCGAGGAGGCTTCTTCTTTGATGATCTTAAAATGACCAAGTACGCCGGTGTGCTCGACGTGCGGGCCACCGCATAACTCCATGCTGTAAGGCTTGGCTGGATCGCCGATGGTATAGACTTTAACCGTATCGCCGTACTTCTCGCCGAAATGACCGCGAGCGCCAGCATCCAGGGCCTGCTCGGTCGGCATTTCCTGCCATGTCACCGGTAAGTCGGCGGCAATGGCGTCATTAACGATTCGCTCAACCTCACGCTGCTGCTCTGGTGTGACCTTACCGTGGTGGCTAAAATCGAAACGGGTGCGTTCAGGTGTGATATTACTCCCCCGCTGCTCGACATCATCGCCCAGCACGGTGCGCAGCGCCCGGTACATCATGTGCGTGGCAGTGTGGTATTTGACCGTCTGATCACTGGCGTCAGCCAGGCCGCCTTTAAACAAACCTTTGGTCGCTGTGCGTGAACGATCACGCTGCTCGGCCATAAGTTCATCAAATCGTTTATGCCAATTTTCATCAATTTGTATGTCAACATATTGCGCTTCCTCCAGTGAAAGTTCCGGTGGAAAACCGTAGGTATCAAATAGTTTAAAGACTTCGTCGCCGGTTAAACCGCCGTCGGCAAGGCGATCAAATTGGCGCAGGCCTTTGCGCAAAGTCTGACGAAAAACCTTTTCCTCGTGCTCCAAAATATCGATAACCTTGGACTCGTTTTTGATAACTTCGGGATAGCTGTCGCGATACAGGTCGGCGACGACTGGCGCCACCTGGCGAATCAAACCTTGTTCGATACCTAGCTCATGGCCGCGGCGAATCGCCCGGCGCAATAATCGCCGCAGCACGTAGCCTTGGCCGGTATTGCTGGGAGCTACCCCATCGCAGGCCATGAAGACAGCGCTGCGCATGTGATCGGCAATGATGCGCTTGGCCTCGACGTGGTCTTCATACTGCTTGCCGCTAACCGACTCTAGCTTTTCGATAATCGGCCACAGCAA
>CAYYRL010000017.1:0-4461 GCA_964474165.1 uncultured Candidatus Saccharimonadales bacterium | reverse complement strand
GGTCCACCAGTTCTTGGCATCATCGTAATAGAATATCCGCTCACCAGCTTTAATGCCGCGATTGTAACCATCAGCCTCGCTGCCAATGTCTGCAGTTTGGGCATCAATCCCAGAATCCTTAAACAGTTTCTGCCATAGGCCAGCTGATTCCTCATCTTTGGGAATCTTGTACTTTTGATTACCAATAAAGGTAGTGACGTAGAGTTTGTTCGGATCGAGTTTGATTTCCTTGGTGAGAAACTCAAACAGCCAAGGAATCTGCTCGGCTTTAAAGTAATCACCCAAGCTCCAGTTGCCTAGCATCTCAAAGAACGTGGTGTGGCGGTTGTCGCCGACTTCGTCGATGTCCTCGGCCCGAAAGCAGGTTTGGGAGTCAACTAAACGATTCCCAGACTGGTGTTTCTGGCCCAGCAGATATGGAATCAGCGGCTGCATGCCAGAGCCAGTAAACAAAGTTGTCGGGTCGTTATCCGGCACCAGTCGGGCCCGTGGGATGACTTTATGGTCACGAGCCTGAAAGAATGCTATGTATTTGTCTCGGATTTCATCGGCATTCATCTCATGTTAGTATCGGCCATCAGATTGCAAGTGGCAAGTACCGCTTGCAGTTGTTTGCCATTACTGCTATAAATCGGCTAGCCCGATGAAGGGAGCTCTTGGTGACCACAATGCCAATGAGGTGTCCGGTCTGCTTACAACTGGTAGACATTCCAACTAGGCGCATCCAAGCCAAGTTCGACACCGGGAATGCTGTTGGCAGCTGCGTGTTTAAGTGCTTGGCTTGTGGCAGAGCCGTCACAACCAAAATCAGTCGAATGGAAAGCATCCGCATTAAGGCTTACGGCGGCACTGTCGAGGAGATTCAAGATCCAACCGAGATGCCCATCTGTCAGCCCGATGGCTGTGGAGCCGTACAAGTCCCGCGCAGTGCCATCACAGTCAGGCGCTGTCTGAACGCTGACTACGCCGAGGACTTGTTGTACGACTACCACTTTCGCTGCCCCCAGTGCAATCTGGTCAGCTGTGTCACGGTTAACCGCCGCATCGCCGATGGAATGGTGGCCCGCGGCATCAAGCTCATTACTTGGCGCTTGCCCAAAGAGTTGGTGGAACCCAAGCCTTCCGGCCAGCCGTTTTCGGAAGATGACAGCAAAACCTTCGCAGAACAGCTCCGCGACGAGGCCTACTGGTTTGGAGAATTCCAGAAGTTCTATTGGCAGCACCCAGACCGGCACCAAAACGGTCCGACCTAGCGTCGGGCCGTTGCCATTAATAATGATGCGTGGCCATAGCCGGCTGAGCAGCTTTGATAATGCCGGACCCAATCAGTACATCGCCATCATAAATCGCAGCCGACTGGCCAGGAGTCACTGCCCGTTCACTGCGAGCCATTTTGATCTCGAAATTGTCACCCGATTTTTCGACGGTGCAATCAATCATATTGCCACGGTAGCGCGTTAAAACTTGAAGCTTAGCGCCTGGCTGCGGCTCAGCCGCCAGCCAGTGCGGCTGTTCGATCGTAAACTGATCACTAAACAGTTCCCTGTCGCGGGCATCAGTGGTCACAAACACCGTATTGGTGGCCATATCTTTGCCGGTGACATAATAAGGCACACCGCCACCGACACCCAAACCTTGGCGCTGGCCAAGAGTGTAGTACAAGGCACCATCGTGCTGACCGACTTCAGTGCCATCTGCTAGTTTGATCGGACCAGGCTCGGTAGCGACATAGTTGCCAAGAAAATCTTTGACGCCAATTTCACCAACGAAGCAAATGCCCTGCGAATCAGGTTTAGTGGCTGTCGGCAAACCAAACTTAGTGGCCATCTTGCGAACATCACTTTTTTTGAACTCGCCGATCGGCATTAAAGTTTTAGTTAAAGCCTCTCGGTCGATACGGCAGAGGAAATAACTTTGGTCCTTAGTCTCATCAACTCCCTTAAGCAGCTGACCGTCTTTGATCCGCGCATAGTGACCGGTGGTGATTAAATCAGCGCCATCGGCCAGTGCCGTTTGCAGAAATAAATTAAATTTAATCTCTTGGTTGCATATAATGTCCGGATTGGGGGTGCGACCAGCCTGATACTCGGCGATCATGTAATCTACAACGCGCTGCTTATACTGACCCTGAAAGTCAAAGATCTTAAACTCGATACCTAGTTGAGCCGCCACCGCTCGGGCATCAGCCAAGTCCTGAGCCCACGGACAAATATTGCCACTGACGTCTTGGGTCCAGTTCTTCATATAAACGCCAACTACCCGGTAGCCTTCCTGCTGCAACAAGGCAGCGGCCACCGAGCTATCGACTCCCCCACTGAGACCAACGTAGACGGTTTTCATGGGTAGCAATTATACTAGAATTGTCACCTTTGGTCGATGTAACCTACCAGCGCATCAAAAAAGCGCCGGTGGGGCGCTTCATTTTATAATCAGTTTATTACATGCCCTGGCCGGTGGGCTGGGTAGGAACGTTGAAGAAGATGCGGGATGACACGATCATCAGGGCAACCACAGCAATAACGCTGAGGATGAAAATCACTTGTTGCAACAGGCGCAGAATGCGCAAAACCTTGACCGGAATCTTGGTCTGCAGTGCATTGTTAGCGGCGTACAGCACTAGGCTCAGACCGAGTAAGGTTACTGTAGCGTAGAAAACCGGCTCAAACGGTTTTTGGGGGTGCTGCAGCCCAACCGTTAATAGGAATGTCATCAGAGCCATGACGCCAACTAGCATACCGGTTGACAGGCGAGCAAGCTCTAGAAAATATCCGCTGGTTGTGGGAGTTTTATCGGCCATTTAAGCCATATTAGCACATCGCCAGAACCTGCCACAAGCTTTTTGGTCCCTAGCTTGTGGAAAACCTAATAGATTGAAGTCGAGGTTGAAGTTGAACTGCCGGAGCGGTGGACGTACCAATAAGCGACGCCGGCATACAAAATGCCACCAATGATTAGATAAATTACAATCCACTGCCAGAGTGGCCGTTTGCCATAACCACCCTTTTTGGGCGGCGTGGCCTGATTATTAGTGCTGGGCGTAGTTGCCATATGAGACCCTCCAATAAAGCTTTACCCAACCATTATACACCCTGCTAATTGGTGAAATCTTGGGTCACCATGATGCCGTAGCGACCGCCATCGATAATGCCGATGCCAACAGTATTGAAACTAGAATCAAGAATGTTAGCTTTGTGTCCCGGCGAGTTCATCAGGCCATTGTGGGCCTGGATCAAATTCGGAGCCAGAGCCAAGTTTTCGCCGGCAGAGAGGTACCCGACCCCGCCATTATGGAGTCGATCAAACGGACTCAGGCCTTCGGGGGTGTAGTGGCTGAAGTAGCCCCGCCCGAACATATCTTGGCTATGGGCCCGGGCGACCTTTTGGGCTCCAGAGTTCATTGTCAGAGCTTGAATGCCGCGGTTGGCCCGTTCTTTGTTAACTAGCGCCAGCATTTTTTGTTCCAGGTCAGGTCTGACTTTATGGCTTTTAACCGTGAAGCCTAATGCGATGCTATCGGTTTCTGACTTTGGTTCGATGGTTAATAACCGCGGCGCCACATCGTGCTCCAAAAAGTGATTGAGCTGATCTTGCACTGGCAGGGTTTTGGCTAAGATTTGACCGTAGATATGGCTGGCGTTTACGGCCTGCTTGACGCGACTTGGAGCCGGCAAGACCACTAGCAAAATGCCCACAAATCCAACCACAATTAAATAACCCAGCGCCGCTAAAACCGCCCGACCAAATTTGCGCCAACTGGTCTTGGGTACACTGACGCTGGAGTGGATGACGGCGATCAAACCAGCCACAATGGCCATATCGATAATGATCCCCAGCATCACTTGCTACCTGTCACTAACAAAAAGCCGGTTTTTTGAATTTCGGACATTGTTATGGGGTAGGCGCTCGGAGTTAGCCACCACCTGGAGCGCCGCCAGTTCTGATCAAAGGCCGAATGATTGATGATAGCCACGTCTGTTCCCAGGTTGCGGCTAAAACTGATAAAGGCCCGGCGCTGGTGGTAAGGCGAAGTCACTAAGATGATTTTGTGGTAATTATGGTCACGAATAATTTTGGTGACCGCTGAGGCGTTTTGACTGGTATTGGTAGCAGTTTCATCGATGATGATGTCGCTGGTTTTGACATCGGCATCCTCAGCTAACCGTCGCATCTGAACGGCATTCGAAGGACCCAATCGGTCCAGAGCAGCACCGGAAAAAATAATCTTTGGCGCATAGCCGTCTTGGTATAACTTAATGGCCGTCCGGGCCCGAGAATCAGTTTCGCCGCCGCTAATGGCCACAATCGCGTCCACTCTAGCCAAGTGGCTCTGCGGAGATAACCACATCCCCACGCCGACGCCGGCACTCACCACAGCCAAAATTACAGCCCCCACGATTGCTGAGATAATGGCCACCCGTTTCACTACCATATTGTATCAAGCCTCCAAAATCTGGCGCAGCG
>CAYYRL010000016.1:0-15389 GCA_964474165.1 uncultured Candidatus Saccharimonadales bacterium | reverse complement strand
TGGCACTGCTTTGGTTGTGGCCAGGGCGGCGACATCTTTAAGTTCGTGATGATGATGGACGGCCTGGAGTTTCGGGAGGCTCTGGAGAAGCTGGCTGAGCGGGCTGGAGTAGAGCTCAAGCGGGGCGCCAATCCGGAGATAGCTAGGCTCAAGAAGCGACTGTTTGAAGCTAATGCTTTGGCCGCTAAGTACTACCAAGCCACGCTAATTAAAAACAAAACGGCCTTTGAGTATTTGATCAAGGAGCGAGGATTGAATAAGCAAAGCCTCACAGACTTTCAGATCGGCTATGCACCGGATAATTTTGAAGCCTTGTCCAAGTTTTTACTGGGCCGCAAATTTACCGAGGAAGAACTAAGTAAGGCCAGCTTGGCCGCTAAAAGCACTCGTGGCCGAGGCATTTACGATCTGTTTCGTGGTCGCATCATGTTTCCCATCTGCGATGGCAGCGGCAAGGTTGTCGGTTTCAGTGGCCGGGTACTAGATCCAACTAAAAATCCCAAGTACTACAACTCGCAGCAAACTTTGATCTATGACAAGGGCCGGACGGTGTTTGGTCTGCATCTGTCCAAGGAGGCTATGCGCGAGGCTGATCAGGCAGTCCTGGTGGAAGGAAATGTTGATTGTGTGGCCTCGCACCAAGCCGGGGTCAAGAACGTGGTAGCAGTTAACGGCACGGCTCTAACCAGCGACCAGCTCAAGGCTCTTAGCCACTTCACTAAGAACATCGCGCTGGCCTTTGACGCTGATGCCGCCGGGATCAAAGCCACCGAGCGGGCCATTGAATTGTCGCAGCCACTGGGTCTGATCCTGAAAGTTGTTGACCTTGGCGACACCAAAGATCCAGACGAACTAATCACCAAGGATGCCAAAGCCTGGAGCGCAGCTATTAAGACCGCCAAACCAGCCATGGACTATCTATTTGATCAGCTAGCTAAGCAGTATGATTTGGCGTCGGCGGTTGGCAAGCGCCAGTACAGTGATCGTTTGGCGGCCAACTTGCGACGGCTGGCCGACGGAGTCGAACGCGATCATTACGAGCAGCTATTAGCCAAGCGTCTGGGTACCAGTCTTGATACTGTGAAACAAAAAGTATCATCCGACGCCGCTGCCTCAGCCGTTGAACCAGCCACTGCCAAGGTGAAATCTGGTCCAATTGATGCCCAAAGCGCATTGGAGGCGGCAGTTTTGGCGATAAATTTAACTCATCCTCGGGTCCGGCTCAGCCTTGATGATTTATCCGATAAAGATTTTATGCAGCCTGAGCACAAACAGCTGCTTGATCAACTCAAGAAAATGGGTAAATCAGGAGGCGCTGAAGTGCTCGTTAAAGCCTTGCCAGATCTGTCAGACTACGTTAGAATACTACAGTTAAAGGGCGAGCAGGAATACTCTGATCTCGCACCTGCAGATTGCAGCCTGGAAGCTTTCACGCTGGTGAGAAATCTGCGAATCCAATCGAATAAGCGCCAAAAAATTGAAGTACAACACGCACTCAGCGCCGCCGAGAAGGATGGCGATAGTGGGCTGCGTTCGCGTTTAATGAAAGAATTTCAAGCATTAATGACGGAGGAATTATAGTGCCCAGAAAGGCCGCCACCACCAAGCCCGAGGAGGAGGAAAAGAATTATTCGCCAGAAGTTGAGCGCCTAATTGTCAAAGGCAAAGAGCAAGGTTTTGTCACACCGCAAGAAATTGCGGCGGCCATTCCTGATGCCGAAGAAAACGTTGATGAGCTGGATGAGCTCTACGCCGCCTTGCTCGATAACGGTATTGAAATTACCGATCAGAAAGATCGTTTGATTTGGGATACCCCAGATGTTGAAGAAGAAGAAAAAGCCGATAATGATGATTACATCAAGGACATTGCCGACGATTCAGTCAGGCTGTACCTGCGCGAAATCGGTAAGATCCCGCTCTTAACCAGTGAGCAAGAAGTGGCCCTGGCCAAACGCATTGAAGCCGGCGACAAACTGGCCAAGGACCAAATGGCCGAAGCCAACATGCGCCTGGTGGTATCGATTGCCAAGAAGTACATTGGCCGGGGTTTAGACCTTCTGGATCTGATCCAAGAAGGTAACACTGGCCTATTGCGCGCGGTGGAAAAGTTCGACTACACCAAGGGCTACAAGTTTAGTACTTACGCCACCTGGTGGATTCGCCAGGCCATTACCCGCGCCATTGCCGACCAAGCCAGAACCATCCGCATCCCGGTGCATATGGTTGAAACCATTAACAAACTGATTCGCACTCAGCGGCGTTTGGTGCAAGAGCTAGGCCGGGAGCCGTTGCCGGAAGAAATTGCCTCCGAGATGGAAATGGACGTCGACAAGGTCAATCACATTCTCAAGATCAAGCAGGATATCGTTTCCTTGGAGGCTCCGGTTGGTGAAGAAGATGACTCACGCCTAGGCGATTTCATTGAAGACGAAGATCAAAAGACGCCACTAGAGAATGCTACTGAGCAGTTGCTCAAAGAGCAGATCAATGAAGTTCTAGCCCTCTTAACCCCGCGTGAGCAAAAGATTCTGCGCATGCGCTTTGGCCTGGAAGATGGCCGCAGTCACACCCTGGAGGAAGTCGGGCAGGAGTTCGGCGTTACTCGCGAGCGCATCCGCCAGATTGAAGCTAAGGCCCTGGCGAAGTTAAGAAAGCACAGGGAAAGCAAAAAGCTAAAGGACTATCTACGCTGAGCTTGCCCTGAGCGAAGCCGAAGGGCGAGAGCAAGAAGCTCAAGGATTACCTGCGCTAAAAGTAGCTAATTGCCAACGAAAAACGATCCAAATGGGTCGTTTTTTGTTTGATACGTACACTACTGTCAAAAGCGTCAATCATAATTAAGGCTTGATGAAGCCAAAATTATAGTGTAAACTAATTCACGATTGTTCGTATCAAGGGTCGACAAAAGGAGCTTTACTACGCAGTAAACTGCCGGAAAACCTTGGTTGATCGTCTGCTAATCGTACGGATCCATGAGATCCCGAAGCGCAGTCTTATGACGTAAGGCGTTTCGCGAGCAACTGGCAAGGCGGTTGACCACCCCATACCCACCTGAAGGGTAACCTCACAGGAGGCCAAGGTGCGTCAATCACCGCGCAAAGTACGCGCGAACTCCGTCACTACGGGCGGAAATAACAAGTGGCGACCCAGACTGTTTGCTGGTCTGGCGCTAGTAACGGCGCTGGCTGCTCTCGGAGCAGCGGCGTCACCCGGCCTGGCCGAGAAGGCTGACCCCAAACCAACAACCAAAATGCAGGTCATTACGCCGGCGCCAATGCCACCCACTAATGCGTGGGCGGCCGCCGATGCTGCCATTGGGCGCGGCATCCGGTTTGGCGTGGCCGTGGTCCAGCATCAGCAGGAAGAGCTGCTCAAAGCCATTGCGCAAGTGGCCGAAGAGCAGGCAGCTGCTCAGGTTGCCAGCAGTTCAGTGTCCAGTTCCAACTCGGTGCCGGTGTATTCTGGTAGCGATCCGGGAGCCTTTCTCACCTGTGTTCGCGGCCGAGAATCGGGTGGCAACTACAGCATTAACACCGGCAACGGCTATTACGGTGCCTATCAGTTCTTGCCCAGCACTTGGAACAACGCAGCGGCTCATGCTGGTAGAGATGATCTGGTGGGCAAGTTGCCCAGCGATGTGTCGCCGTCCGATCAAGATGCGGTGGCCCAAGACCTGCTGGCATGGCAAGGTACTTCACCGTGGGCGGGAGGTAATTACGCTTGTTAGCAACAGCCCCGGAGGATTTTCCTCCGGGGCTCAGCACCTTCAGGTATAATCTAGCCATGGCTAAAAACCCGGAAAAACTGGTCATCTTGGACGGTATGGCGCTGTTTTATCGTGCCTATCACGCTATACCGCATTTAAGTAACGCTGATGGCATGGCCACCAATGCCATTTTTGGCTTCGCCAGCATGGTGCTCAAAGCCATAGCTGACATTAAACCTGACTATTTGATACTGGCCTGGGACAAGAGCAAGACATCGCTTAGCCAGCGGCTCAAGATTTACCCCGAGTACAAGGCCAAGCGCTTGAAAATGGGAGATGACTTTTATGCGCAAATTCCCTATGCCCACACCATTGCCGAGCGCATGGGCATCCCGGTGCTGGAACTGGATCACTATGAAGCTGATGACATTATCGGGACACTCTCCAAGCAATACATCGATAAACAAATCATCATTGTCAGTAACGATCGCGACATTTATCAATTGCTCGATCCACATGTTGAGATCTATCGTCAGCTGCGGGGCATGACCGAAACAGAAATCTTTGACGCTGCCAAGCTTGAGGAAAAGTATGGCCTCAAGCCAGCTCAAATTATTGATCTCAAAAGCCTAGAAGGCGATGCCAGTGACAACATTCCCGGTATTGCCGGGGTGGGGGAGAAAACAGCCTTGGGACTACTTGAGAAATATCATGATCTAGACGGCATCTATGATCACATCGATGAGATTCCAGGTAAGCTGCACGATCGACTGGTAGAGGGTAAACAAATGGCCTATTTGTCGCGGAGGCTGGCGACCATTATGACTGATGCACCTGTAAAACTAGATTTGGAGTCGGCGCGTCTGGGCAACTATGATCGTCAGGGCGTCTATGATTTGTTTCGTCAGCTGGGCTTCAAATCGCTGCTCACTAAGATCCCTGATGAGCCGGGTATGGGGTCGTCGCTGGCTGAGCCAACTTTATTTGATGAACCAGGGCGCAAGGTGGAGCGCCTGCACCTCGAAAGCGCAAAATATTTATGCATCGATGATGAAGCCAAACTTACCCAGCTAGCCAAGGATCTCAGTGCGCAAAAAATGTTTGCGTTCGACACCGAAACCGACAGTCTCGATATCATGACGGCTAAGCTGGTCGGTATGAGTTTTTGCTGGCAAGAAGGTGAAGCCTTCTACGTGCCACTGGGTCACCAGGAAGGCCAACAGATGGAGACCGTGGCAGTGCTATCAGTTCTTAAGCCGATATTTGAGAACCCTAAGATCGGTAAAGTTGGCCATAACATAAAGTTCGATTATCAGCTATTGAAGCGAGCTGGCATCAACATCACACCCATTGCCTTTGACACCATGATTGCAGCCTTCATTGTTAATCCTTTGGTGCGCTCTAGGACTCTGGATGACCTGGCCTACAGCGAACTAGGCATCGACATGATTCCCATCGATGAACTAATTGTAACTAAGGGCAAGAGCTCGGTTACGTTTGAGACGGTGGCCATTGATGTCGCCTGCACCTACGCCTGTGAAGATGCCGATGTCACCTGGCGGTTGTACGAGAAATTAGCACCTCAGCTGACAGGCAAGCTCAAATCTTTGGCCGAGCAAACCGAGTGGCCATTAATCCCGGTCCTAGGCGATATGGAGCTAGCCGGCATCGAATTAAATCAAAAGTTTTTGGCTGAGTTCAACAAGTCGATCAGTGCTCAAATATTGAAGTTGGAAGATGAAATCAGCCAGCATGCCGGCGAGAGGTTCAATATTTCATCACCTGCCCAGCTGTCACGTATTCTTTATGAAAAGCTGGAATTGGAAAAGGCCGGTATTCGTCGGGGCAAAACGGGCATTTCAACTGCGGCTACGGAACTGGAGAAAATGCGTGATGTCCACCCAATCGTAGAGCTGATTCTGCAGTACCGGGAACTTGTGAAGCTCAAGACAACTTATATCGATGCCTTGCCCAAGATGGTCAGCGAAGTTGACGGTCGCATTCACACCAGTTACAGCCAAACCATTGCTCAAACCGGACGCCTTTCATCCAACAATCCCAATTTGCAAAATATCCCAGTTCGGACCGAACTCGGCCGGGAAATTCGTAAGGCTTTTGTGGCGCCAAAGGGTCGAGTGCTGGTTTCAGCTGATTATTCCCAGATTGAACTGCGAATTGCCGCCGCACTTAGCAAAGATCAGGATATGATTAAGGCTTTTAAGGAAGGTATCGACATTCATCAGCGGACGGCGGCTGAATTGTATGGCGTGCCACTTGATAAAGTCACAAAGGACCAACGCTACAACGCTAAGACCGTCAATTTTGGCGTGCTCTACGGCATGAGCCCGCATGGCCTGAGTGTGGCCACCGGCATGGAACGCGATCAGGCAGCCGAGTTCATTAATCGCTACTATGAGCTCAGGCCGAAGTTGCGAGAGTATATCGATAAGATCAAAGCCGATGCGCGTAAGGATGAGTACGTCGAGACTTTGCTAGGGCGGCGACGGCCTTGCGGTGAGATCAATTCCAACAACTTCAATATCTCAGCCGCCGCCGAGCGCATGGCTGTCAATGTGCCGATTCAAGGTACGGCTGCCGATATCATGAAACTTGCTATGATCCAGCTGGCACCGAATCTGGATGACGATGTCCAGCTGCTCCTGCAAATCCACGACGAACTGATAGTTGAAGCGCCAAAGGCCAGGGCAGAGGATGTTGCCAAAGTCATGAAGCAGACCCTGGAGCAGGCCTATGATCTGGGGGTGCCGATTGAGGTTGATACCAGGATCGGCAGCAACTGGGGTACCCTGGAATAAACTAAACTCGACTTTACTAGATTTAGCGCTCACGCTTGCTTTAACCTATTCCCTGAGCATAAGTTTAGGGAATGAAAATGACGCTTGAAGTTAAGATTCACAAGGCCCAAATCAGCATTTTGCGGGAGCTGTTATTTGTCCAGCAGGCCGGTTATGCCCAGCTGCAAAAGCCAACCGGTCTAACTAGCGACCATTTCAATTTCCACATTGCCCGATTAGTTGACCTGGGCATGGTGGAGAAGGTAGCTCGCGGCCAGTACCGGTTAACCCTCAAAGGCAAGGAATATGCGAATAAACTAGATACCGATCGCAAGACCATCGAGCGCCAGCCCAAGGTAGCAGTACTGCTCGGAATTGAACGAGAAGTTCAGGGGAAAAAACAATTACTGTTTCAAAAGCGCACCAAGAATCCCTATTACGGCTATTTAGGCTTCCCGACAGGCAAGATCACTTGGGGTGAGACTATAACTGAAACTGCGGCTAGGGAATTAATGGAGGAGACTGGTCTGGAAGCAGATTATGAGATCAAGGGTCTATATCATGAGCACACGACTATTAAAGAAACCGAGGAAGTCATCGAGGACAAAATGTTCTACTGTGTGCGCTGCAGCAATCCTCGCGGCCAGCTAATTGCCAAGTTCGAGGGGGGCGAAAACTCCTGGATGACTATTGATGAAGCCAGGCAGTATCCCAAGCGCTATACCAGCTTCGAGACCGAACTTGAGATGGTAGCAGGCAATTTGCCACCCTTTGTCGAAGAGCACCACTTCTATTCAAAGGAAGAGTTCTAGATCAGTTATAATTCTGGGTATGCCAGAGTTACCAGAAGTGGAGACGATACGACAGGGCTTGCAATCACGGATTGTTGGCCAAACTATTGATTCAGCCCGTGCCCTGTGGGCCAAGTCGCTGTCGCCAATCGACGCTGTGAGCACAATTATTGGACAAACCATAGTTGGTTTGGACCGCCGAGCCAAGGTTTTGATAATTCATTTGTCGGGTCAAACCAGCTTATTAATACATTTGAAGATGACTGGCCAGCTAGTTTTACAGGGCAAATCTGGTCAGCGCTTCGCTGGTGGTCATCCAACTGGCAGCATGGCAGCCCAGTTGCCAGATCGTAGCACTAGGGTAGTCTTTACGCTGGTAAGCGGCGATCAGCTGTTCTTTAACGATCAGCGCAAGTTTGGCTGGATCCAGATTCTGCCAACTAACCAGATCAATGATCACTCGTTGGTTAGCCGGCTAGGCCCCGAACCGCTGGGCGAAGAGTTTAAGCTACCGGCTTTTGCCGCCATCCTTAAGCGGCGCGGCAAATCACCAATTAAGGCCGTTATTCTCGATCAGTCGACACTTTCAGGTGTCGGTAACATTTATGCTGATGAGAGCCTGCATTTGGCCAAGGTTCATCCGGCCACGAAGGCCGGGGATTTGAAGCCAGCCCAGGTTAAGCGCCTGTTTGAGGCCATCAAAACTATCATTGCGGCTGGTGTGGAGCACGGTGGCACCAGTTTTGCACATTATGTGAATGCCCTGGGTGGTAAAGGCGATTATCTAGATCATGCCCGGGTTTTTAACCGTACCGGCCAGCCTTGCCCGGTTTGCGGCACAAGCATTGAAAAGACTAGGGTAGCCGGGCGCGGCACTCATATTTGCCCCCAGTGCCAGAAAGCTCCCCGATGATCTTCTTCTTTTATGGTCCTAATAGTTTTGCCTCAAGGCGTAAACTGCAGGCCATGGTGTCAACCTTTTTGACTAAAACCAAATCCGACATGGGTCTTGAACGCATTGACGGGGCAACAACCACAGTCCCCGGGCTGGTTGCCAGTTTGCAAGCAGTGCCTTTCCTATCAACTAGCCGGCTGGTGATAGTTGAATACTTGGGCGCCAATAAGTCGGTGGCCTCACAAATCGATAAAATTATCGCAGAAGTACCGGCTAGCACCGTAGTAGTATTCTATGAAAAAGATTTAGATAAACGCAGTCAGTACTTTAAAACGCTGAAAGACAAAGCCAAGGCGCAAGAGTTTGGCAGCTTATCAACGTCTCAGTTGCTGGCTTGGATTATGACAGAAACTAAACGCTTGGGTGGCTCGATCGATCGGGGCTCGGCCAATGAACTATTAAATCGGGCTGGCGAAGATCAGTGGCGCTTGGAGCAAGAGTTGTTGAAATTGGTCAACTACAACCCCAAGGTTACCAAGGAAACTGTGGGCGAATTGGTGGATCCGGCCCGAGACGATAATATCTTTGCCTTGGTTGAGGCTGTAACAGCTGGTAACACTGAAACAGCCTTGGACCGTTACCACGATGTGCTTGATGCTGGTGGCGGCGAGCTGTACGTGCTGTCGATGATCACTTGGCAGTTGCGCACACTGATCGTGGCCAAGGCCAGTGGGGGAATGAGCGCAGCCGAGCTAGCCCGCACTGCTGGCATGTCGCCATTTGTGGCCCAGAAGGCCACCGCTCGCCAGGCCAGCTTCAGCTTCGAGCAATTGCGGGATGCCTTCCTGGCGGCCGTTGATACCGAATACAAAATCAAAACTGGCGCCGGAACGCCAGAAGAATTAGTCGAACTCTTAATTTATGAGGTTGCTGGCGTTAAAGGTCGCTAAGCACGGATCCAGCTGAAGTTGGTTCAGCTTGAGCCGTAGTCTCGGCTGGGATATCATCAGCCGCTGGAGCTTGGGTCACCGGTTTGTCGGCCGGCCGGTTGTCACTGCGCCCTCGATTTTGATCGTTGCCACTCTTGTATAAGGCGCGCACAACCTGTTGCTGTTTGGCGCCGGCGGCCATCAGTTGAGCCGCCACTGTCAAAGCCTTGGCGGTGGTGTGCTGAGCTGTGAAGCGATCGGTGCTGGCCATGATGCCAGTCAGTAAGCTAGTCGCAATTGGCTCATCAATCAAGCCAGTTTGCAGCGATTCGCTGAGCGCTACCAAAATTTCACAAAGGCTAGCGGCGTTAGTATCAATTAGGTTCACAGCACCGTAGTTTTCATTAATACGGTGGAAATCGATATTGATGATGGGGGTGTTATCAAGCATTTCGGGAGACTTTTCAAACAGCCGGTCAATGCGGCTGCGTTGCGGGACACCGAGCACAATAATAATGTCAAAATGGTAATCGCCATAAGCAAAAGTCACGTCGCTAGGCGCAAAACCACCTTGGAACGGAGTGATATGAATGTTTAGCTTCTTATCTTCGACAGTGTATTTGAGTTTATCAACCTCGCTCTTACGCAAATCAACTTTAAGAATAAAATCGCGCAGTCCCTGCAAGGTTTTCTCAGGAGCGGGTACTTCGAGGAAGCTCAGCTTGGGCGGCAGCTGCTCACTAATAACGGCGCTAGTTTTCTTGCCAAACTTGCGCAAAATGGCAGCTAAGCCCATGACGGCCACTATTTGGTCGACGGTGGGGTTTTGGCCAGCCACAACTAGGATGTTATCGGCTTGGCGAATAGCTTCTGAGGTTTGTTGTTTGGGGGTTAGATCCATAACGATCTGATAATATAACAAAAATGTTGCAAAAAGTCAACACTTAGCGTAAGCACTATGTTCGCAGTTTGTTCGCGACTGTTGACATAATTAACATTCGAGCGTAATATTTCCGGTAACTTCCGTGAGGAAGGGGATCGTGTGACCCCGTGCTCGGGTACGGTTAGGAAGATGACCTAACACGACTACGTCCGGTGTCGCTGCACCTTGATTGCCTCTCCTGAGGCGATGAGCATCTGGATCACATCGAACGACCGCTAGTGTCGCTTTCGGTGCCAGAGCTGGCTCAAACCAATGGGGTATGGACGTGCCTCGAAAAATAAACCTGCTTGGAAAAGTTTCCCATCTACCGGGAGGAATCCGGCTAGGGTCCTTGGGTGTGGACTGCCATGATGCGTGAGCATCAGCGGTGGACCTGCGTTCCGGTTTATCCCGGAGGGACCCGCTAAGGGACCGGGCTGCTCGTCGGCTTGCCTGCGAACAACCAGACTCTTGGCAAACGATACCCTCGGTTTCAGGGGGAGCCATATCCGATCCGTACGGTACGGCCGCTGATCGGAGGCAAAACCGGGCATAGCCCAGGTGGAGGTGGTCACGACACCCTGCCAGCCTGAAAAGGCAAATGGATGGTGTGACTGGTTGACAGACTACTGTTGGTTCTCGGGTAGCCGCGATTGGGATCGTCTCCCGTCGATGGCAGGGGCCTAGATCCGTTAGCTGACCAACGGCTCGGATCGACAGATTTGTCTGCGAGGACAACCTTGGATGGGAGTGTTTGGCGGCAAACGCCAACTCTGACCGCTGCCGAGCGGGCCTGTAGATGGCAACTCGGCACCCTTCGCTCTTCCGGGCGGAGTCCAACGGCTCACAGCAGTGACGCGCGGGGCTGGCACGCACTGCGACGCTCGGAACCAACGCCCTCGGGTGACTAGACGGATTAACTTCCGTTAGTCGCCCGGGGGCGTCTTCTATTTAATCTTTACAAACCTTGTCCAATCCGTTATAGTTCCCTGGTTATGCCGATTATCAAATCAGCCATTAAGCGTAATAAACAAGCCAGCGTCCGGCGCAGCCGCAATCTGGTCGTCAAAGCTGCCGTCAAATCTGATGTGCGGGCAGTCAATGATGCCATGGCTGCTGGCGACGGCAAAAAAGCGGCCGAAGCTTTCCGTCTCGCCGTCAGCGAAATCGATCGGGCGGTCAAAAAGGGTACTCTGCATGCCAACACCGCTGCTCGCAAGAAGAGTCGTCTCAACGCCAAACTCAAGACCACCATGGGCACCGCCACCAAGCCAGCTAAGGTTGCTAAGTCTGCGCCTAAGACTGCTAGTAAAGCCCCGGCCAAGAAACCAGCCGCCAAGAAGCCATCGACCAAAAAGTAACCTGGTAGACTCAAATTATGAATATCGATGACCTGCGCGAGCACTGTATGGACGTGACAGCTGAGATGACTGAGCATCTCAAGCTGCTGCGTGACTATGCTTTGACACCAGGTAATTCCTGGCTGGCACGCAATGAGCTTAGTATCATCTCAACGCTTATGAACGACCTCGAAGTTTCAATTGACGCCATTAAGCGAGCCGAAGATTAATGACCCTTCGACAAGCTCAGGGAATAAATGGGTTACTAGTTATAAACAAGCCCAAGGGCATCACGTCGTTTGATGTGATTCGCCGGCTCAGGCACATCACCGGTGAACGCAAAATTGGCCACACCGGCACGCTCGACCCCATGGCCAGTGGGGTAATGGTAATGCTGTTCGGCTCTGCAACTAAAAGGGCAGGGGAGTTCAGTAAACTCGATAAAACCTATAACGCCGAAATCACGCTCGGATCAACCAGTTCTACTGGAGATGCTGAGGGTGAGTTGACAGCAGTCAGTAATCAGCAGCCATCAAAGGGAGAAGTTGAAGCAGCTTTAACAAAGTTTGAAGGTAAAATCACCCAGACACCGCCGGTGTACTCGGCCATTAAAATCGATGGTCAAGAGGCTTACAAGCGAGCCCGCCGTGGCGAAACAGTTGAAATCCCCAGCCGCCAAGTGACGGTTCACTCGATAAAACTGATCAGTTATGAATATCCAATTATTAAGATTGAAGCCGACGTATCGAGTGGGACTTATATTCGGACGCTGGCTGCCGACATCGGTGAGCTGCTCGGCACAGGAGCTTACTTAAGCGGCTTAATTCGAGCGAGTGTAGGGGATTTCAACCTGGAAGCAGCGGCCGAACTGGAGGATTCTACCGAGTCAATTAAGTCAGCTATCATTGACATTTCAGATAAGGTGTGATAAAACTTATAAGTTAGTTCCGTCCCCGACACCCCTATGGAGGACATCAATGCAGGGCGCAACGCTGCAAACTGAGATCGCCGTCGGCGATTTCCGCAGCTTCGAAGGGACCATGCGATACTTCAAGGTTGTGGACTATTCGCCCGGATCCGAATTGGCCAGTTGCGTCGAAGTCAATCGACGCTACCGTCGACAGCAGATCCCGACGGCCAGTCTCAACCCGTTGTTCTCCGAGCTCGATCTGGAGGACTTGCAAGCTCGATTCATCGAAACGGTGAGGCTCGAAACTGAGCTATCAAGCGAAGTCCTGGAAGACGTTCTCGACTGGCTGAGTGATCCTTGGCCCCTATGGGGTCGCATTCCGGCACAAGTGTTGCCGGTAGTTACTCGAGTCATGGAACCGTTCAGCGGCTTCTTCACTGGTGAGCAGAAGGACTTTCTGTTTTACTGCGTGTCTGGACCCTGGAGCTGACAATGGGTGGGGGCTTCGGCCCCCGCCCTCAGCACTTGAATTTATAGCTTAAATCTGCTAAAATCACCTCATAATGTTAACGACTACAGACAAGGAAAAGGTCATCAAAAGCGTTCAGCGGGCCAAAACCGACACCGGTTCGCCCGAGGTTCAGGTTGCCATTTTTACTGAGCAAATTAAGCTGCTGACCAAGCACTTGCAAGAGCACAAAAAGGACAATCACTCCCGTCGCGGGCTGATTAAGATGGTCGGTAAGCGTCGCAGTCTGCTCGACTATTTGCAAAAGAAAGATCCAGAATCTTACTCAAAGTTGATCAAGAAACTTGATCTGCGTCGTTAAGCTAGTTTTTGTATTCATAACGGAATAGATTTTTTGTTCAATCAAGACATCATGTGAGGATGTTTTGAACAGAGCAAACAATTAAACGCCAAAGAGTGGTAGAGTCCTATCTTCCTGGTTTAGGAAGGCAGACCCCTGGCACTCTGGCTATAGCAGGAGAAGAATTGGATATAATTCACCCCTTTGGGGCCAAAACCCAGCAATTTGAGACCGATTTTTGCGGTCAAAAACTAACGATTGAAACCGGTAAACTGGCCTTCTTGGCCGACGGTGCCGTTACTGTTACCTACGGTGACACCGTGGTTATGGGTACGGCGGTGGTAGCAAATGCCCCGCGTGAAGGCATCGACTTCTTTCCGCTGCTCATCGACTTTGAAGAGCGCATGTATGCTGCCGGTAAGATTTCCGGATCACGATTTATTAAGCGCGAAGGCCGCGCCAGTGAGCGCGCCACCTTGTCGGCCCGTCTGATAGACCGCCCAATCCGCCCGCTGTTCCCCAAGGGTTATCGCAATGACGTCCAGGGTATTGCCACCGTCTTGTCTACCGATCTGGATCATCCAGCTGACTTAGTCGGTATGATTGCTGTCTCGGCCGCCATTATGTTATCTGGTGCTCCATTTGATGGTCCGGTGGCTGGCGTGCGAGTTGGTCTCGTTGATGACAAACTAGTAGCTTTCCCAACGGCCGAACAACTATTGACCAGTAAACTTGATTTAACCGTAGCTGGTACTAAGGACGCCATCATGATGGTGGAAGCCGGTGCCGATGAAGTTAGCGAAGCCACTATGATTGAAGCCATTGAACTGGCCCACAAAGAAATGCAATCAGTTATCAAGCTGCAAGAGGAGATGGCCAAGAAGGTGGGTGTTAAGCCCAAAGAATTCGAGCTGGAACTACCCGCGGAAGAGGTCATTAATAAGCTTTCAGATTTTCTGAAAGCCAAACTAGGGCCGGCTGTGCGCCACGAGAGTAAATACCAGCGCCACGACGCTATCAAGAATCTTGAAGTTGAAGTCATTGAGAAATTTGGCGACGACTATAAGCATAATGAAATCGAAGAAGCTTTCCAGAAAGTTATCGATAAAGAAGTGCGCCGGGCCATTCTCGATGATGGCGCACGTCCCGATGGTCGCAAGACCACCGACATTAGGCCGATTAGCGGCCAAGTCGGTCTGTTGCCGCGGACTCATGGATCCGCTATCTTTACCCGCGGGGAAACCCAGGTGCTGAACATTACCACCCTGGCTTCTACGAGCTACGGCCAAATGATCGACACCATGGAAGAAGACACTACCAAGCACTACCTGCACCATTACAACTTCCCGCCCTATTCAACTGGTGAAGTCCGCCCGATGCGTTCACCGGGTCGTCGTGAGATTGGCCATGGCGCCTTGGCTGAGCGCGCCTTGCTGGCAGTCATCCCACCAATCGAAGACTTTCCGTATACCATTCGCACCGTGTCTGAAGCTGTCAGCTCCAATGGCTCTACCAGCATGGCCAGCGTCTGCGGTTCAACCCTCAGCCTTATGGATGCCGGTGTACCAATTCGTAAGCCGGTGGCCGGTATTGCCATGGGCTTAGTGACTGACGGGGCCGGCAAATACGTTATTTTGTCCGACATTCAAGGGGCCGAAGATTTTGCCGGCGACATGGACTTCAAGGTAGCTGGCACCGATGACGGTATCACCGCCTTGCAAATGGACATTAAGGTCAAAGGCATCACACCTACTATCATGAAGGATGCTCTGGCTCAGGCTTTTGACGGACGCAAAATCATCATGGACAAGATGCTCAAGGTTCTCGACAAGCCACGCGAAGAGTTGGCACCGTACGCCCCGCGTATCACTAAGGTGATGATTAAGCCTGAGAAGATCAAGATGGTGATTGGTAAGGGCGGCGACACTATCAACAGGATCATTGCCGAAACTGGCGTTGAGATAGATATCGAGGACACCGGACTAGTCATGATTTCCTCAACTGACGCTGAAGCCACTCAGAAAGCCATTGATTGGATTAAAAACCTCACCATGGATCCGGAAGTTGGTAAGGTTTACGAGGCTACGGTCGTTAAGCTCATGGACTTTGGCGCTTTTGTGGAAACCAAGCAAGGCGGTTTTGGCGGCTTAGTCCACATTTCGCAATTAGCTGATGGCCGCACCGAGAATGTGACTGACGAGGTGAACCTGGGCGACGTCATTGACGTCAAACTGATGGAAATCGATAGCCAGGGTCGATTGAACTTTAGCAAAAAGGCGGCAGCGCCTAGAA
>CAYYRL010000015.1:0-16504 GCA_964474165.1 uncultured Candidatus Saccharimonadales bacterium | reverse complement strand
CCTTCGATCTCCTGATCCAGAGTCAGGCGCCTTACCGCTTGGCCACATCCCATTATCGACACCAAATTGTAACGCTTTCCAGTCATTTTTTCAACAATTGTCATAAGCGTATTGCCTCTGACTGCTACCATAACTACAATAGAAACATGAATGGTTTGGTAATGGATGGGGTGCGCCGTCCCCGGCACAGCTTGGTGCCCTTGGTGCTGGAACCAAAAAAGTCAGGCAAGTTCAAGGTCCAGGCTTCAGCCTTGGTGATGGCTCAACCAGTGGCCTCAGCCGACAGTTCACTGGACGGCCTGAGCCGCGTTAGTCGCAGGCTGCTACCGGCTTTGCCTGCCGCAAAAGCCCCGATGACTGAGGCTGAAGTTGATGCCCAGGGCAGCAGTCGTCAGGTGTGGCCCTATGCAGTAGCCGCCTTAACCGCTATTCCCATGATTACTGCCGCATCGGTTTTGGGGGTGAGTCAAGCTCTGGACCACCTACCTAAGCCAGCTCCGGTCACGGTGATGCCCCAACCTCAAGCTGCCGCGCCGGTGGTAGCCCAAGCCGAAGCTGCCCCCGCTCCAGCTCCAAAACCAGTAGCCAAACCGGCCCCAGTAGCTGCTAGCTCGCTTCAAGCCCTACTGGACAATTTTGGTCACTCAGCCACTTACAGCTACTACGTAAAGGATCTCAAAACCGGTCAACTGGCGGTTGTCGGACCTGACCGTAGTTTTCGTAGTGCCAGCTTGTACAAGTTATTTGTAGCTTCCGAAATATATCACCGCATCGACAACGGCCAATTAAGTTACTCAACCCCAATAGGTGGCAACACGGTGGCCGGTTGTCTGAAGTTAATGATTACGATCTCTGATAATGCCTGTGGTAACGCTCTCGGTTCCCTGATCGGCTGGAGTCAATTAACCCAAACTCTGCGAGCCAACGGTTACAGTGGCACTAATTTGAATCAACCAATGCGCACCACGCCCCGTGATGTGGCCAAACTTTATGAACGATTATATGCTGGCAACTTGGCTAGCCCGGGCAGCAACGCCGCCTTCCTCAGCTTGCTCAGAGCCCAGCGAGTCAATAATCGCCTGCCGCAAGGGCTGCCGGCCGGCACCACCTTTGCCCACAAAACCGGTGATCTGTATGGCTACATGCACGACGCCGGCATCGTCTTTGGGGCCAAAACTGATTACTTAGTCGTGATGATGGGCGCACCTGGCGCCACACCTAGCAATTTTGCTAGCCTGTCGGCTAAGTTGTATAGCCACTTCGAACGCTAGTCTTCTCCGCAACTCTCTGAAACCGAGTTAAGTGTAACTGGAGGCGATGCCGCCGAGTAGTTGTAGCTACTATCGTAAGACCTCAAGGTCAATTTGGTCTTGGAACAGGGAGAAGTCGTAAATGAGTTCCCAAGATAGTATGGTCGATTGTATTCATAAAGTATTTTGTTCGTCTTATAATCTCGAGTTTGGACTTGAACTCCATACAAGAAGCTGTTGTCAGACCCGGGAGTATAGGTAACGCGATATGAGGCAAGACTTGGTCGTCCGACCACCGATTGCACAAACAAGGTCGGGGTGACTTTGGAGGGAGCCGACGGTAGAACATTATCGGGTTGTGGACTACTGAAGCCTGGTGCAGCCACACCAGACGACTCATTGCCAGCAAAATCAACAGCCTTAACTTGGTATCGAAGTGAAGTGCCTGGTGGTATCTTTGAGCGATCCTCAAATCCAACCTGATCGTTGCCCAAGTCATAGTCGCAGCAAAAGCCTGAACCCACTAGGACTCCATTTCGGTAAACTCGGTATTCAGCCAGGTCTTTAGCTGAGACGCTAGTCCACTTAATAAACCGTACCTTAGAAGACTTTACCGGTACACTGACGTTGGTGGGGTTTGGGGGAGCAGTTTTATCAGGCTGCGGCAAATGAGTTACTGTTAGGTGTACCTTCATTGTGCCATTACTTTTTGATTTTGGAGTAACCGTTATACCGAATTTGCTATCAGTAAAAGTATTGCCTTGAACTAAGATGTCACTATAAATCGACTGGGCACTTATAATCCATGATTCTGCACTGCCATAAGATCCTTCGTAGGGTTTGGCCAATCTTACCATTAATCCACCGGCATCTTTACCGGTAAATCTGTCAAATTTAGTGGTCGTCCGATATTCCAGATAATAATATTCATAATGGTTGAATTGATCTATTTGGCGAGGAATCCTAATAGTTTTTATGCCTGTCCCGGCTAAACTGCTTGATGTCAGAGTGTAATCGCCGGAAGCTGTCACGGTTTTGACTTGAGAGTCGGCCATCCAACCGTTCTGATTTTGGTAAAAGCTGCCAAATAGCTTCTGCTGATCATCAAAGCCTCCAAAACCCATCGGGTTAAAGTAGTCTCCATATTCCGATGAATAGCATTTCGAAGAAATAGGTACAATTTTATCACCGACTTGGCAAGTTAGAGCGTGGGCGTGTAAAAATCCAAAATTATGACCCAGCTCGTGAATGGCCACTTGCTTCCAATAGCCTATATCCCATGAATGAATAAAGACCCAGCTGTAGGGGCCGCTAACTTCACCAATTCCACCAGCCCCGCACGAGCTATCGGGAGACATAAACATGACATTGTCATAATTGTCCTCGTTAAAACCGTCTTTGGCTGCCGACTTCTTGGCTTGATTGACCCAATTATATAAATCGCAACCTAATGAATTATCAGTTATGGTATACCAGCCATAAATATCACCATTTGGATTATTAGCGCCCGCTAGGCTGATTTTACCCAAACTAGCAGTTTGGTAATATTTGTTAACTGATTCCGAATCGGTAAAAATTTGATCTCTGACGGCCGATCGACCAGTCGGCCGGCTCTTATTATCGGAAAAGTTATACATTATGACAGCTAGTTTTTTGGCAGCTGGCTGAGTAGCTTTGGCCCGATGTCCTTTGACGCTGTTTACAGTCAGAGAGCCATCTTTCTTTACTACACCTGTGACCCGGGCATAGTGCCCCGACTTAAGCAGAGTTTCATTGCCATTACTAATTCGCAATTGCTGGGTATCGCTGGTCTTGAGGTAAAATCTGGGATTAACTTCACGTTTGTCATCAAAATCATCACCATGCATTTCAACCACTTCACCGTCTATCTGGAAAGGAGCTGGATTACTATTAGTAGAAGCTCGGGAACCGAAAACTACCAAAACTCCTGCCAGACTTAGACCAACCATCAGACCGGATAGAGTTAGTAAAGATTTCTTGGAGCGAAAATTAATTCTGCTGATAAGCATAAGCTTAAAGAAATTATGGCTTCTTTAAGCTACTAAGTCAATTTAATAAATCTGGTCGATGCTGCTGTGTTCGCTGCTCAGCTTGCTGACGGCGCCATTTTTCGATTTCTCCATGATGGCCACTGAGCAAGACGTCCGGAACTTTCAGGCCCTGAAAATCTTCCGGGCGGGTGTACTGCGGGTACTCCAGTAAGCCGTCACTAAAGGTTTCTTCGACCGCACTATTATCATCGCCCAGCACACCGGGAATCAGACGCACGACGGCATCTGTTAG
The DNA here is from genome assembly GCA_964474165.1 of uncultured Candidatus Saccharimonadales bacterium. Lineage (GTDB taxonomy): Bacteria > Patescibacteriota > Saccharimonadia > UBA4664 > DATIHN01 > CAYYRL01. Next base: position 12,950 of record CAYYRL010000015.1, on the reverse strand, counting down.
CACCATGGCCGGCAGTTCACCGCCAGTTAAGACATAGTCACCGATGGAAATTTGTTGATCAACAAGAGAAGCAATCCGCTCATCAAAGCCTTCATAGTGGCCACAAATCAAAATTAAACCTTTGACCTTGGCTAATTTTGCGGCAGTTACTTGCTTGAATGGTTCGCCGGACGGCGTCAGTAAAATAACTTTAGCACCTGGATTGGCCGCTTTCAGTTTGGCAACGGCTGCGAAAATCGGTTCGGGCTTTAACACCATGCCCGGGCCGCCGCCATAAGGGATGTCGTCTACCTGACGCCTAGGCCCCAACCCATACTCGCGCAAATCATGAATGCCAATACAAACCAACCCTCGATCCTTGGCCTTCCACAACATACTCATATCAAACGGGCCCTGGAACATATCTGGGAACAGGGTTAAAATATCGATTTTCATTAGTTGAACCGAATACTAGAGCTCTAGATCGGCTAGCTCTTCTAGTTCTTTCTTAGTTTGCTTTTTGATGTCGTCTTCTTCAGCCGGAGCGGGCTCAGTTTCTTCTTTGACGGCTTCTACCGCTTCGGCCCGATCTTCTCCCTCCGGTTCGACAATCTTTAGGTTAACCCGAGCGTCATTTTTAGCGCCCAAAACCCGCAGCAAGGTGCGGATACTCTTGGCGGTGGCACCGGCCTTACCGATGACTTTGCCCATATCAGCCGGATCAACGGTCAATTCCAGCAATACCCCCATATCATCAACGGTGCGTTTGACCGCTACTGCATCGGGGCTAGTTACCAGGGCTTTTACCACGTATTCCACGAAGGCTTGATCAATCTCTGTTGCCATGGCGATCCTCTTGTCTTATAAATTCATAATAGCGCACTTGGCGCCGGTGGTCGATTATTAAGCCTCTTCGGTAGTGTCGACGTTGGCGCTGGCTTCAGCCGCAGCAGTTTGCTCTTCGACATCGGCGGCCGTTTCGGCCACTTTATCGTCGGGTGCAACGGCGGCCGCAGCCTCGGCATTATCGGCGGCGGTTTCTACTACGGTAGCTTCAGTCTCTGGGGCAGCCTCCTCAGCTGGAGTTTCGCTGGCATCAGCTGACTGCTCGGCCACTTCCGCCACTGGCTCAGCTGGTTTTTCATTTTTGGGCGCACGGTTGCGAGTTTTGAGCTCCACCCAGTCTGGCAGCTTAACTTTCTCTTGCTTTAAAAGCTTGATCACGGCATTAGAGGGCTGAGCGCCGTCAGCCATGTATTTATTAATCACATCGGTCTTCATTACCAGTTCTTTGGTGTGAGGATTGTAGTGACCCAGCACCATTACAAATTTACCGGTGGCAGCGCGCCGGGAATCGGCGGCGACAATCCGGTAGGTAGGGTAACCCTTGCGACCAGTTCGTGATAGACGAATAACTAACATTAACTAGGAAATTCTACAGGTTAGAACCAGGAAAGTCAACTATGCTTGACCTTATCAAAACCGGCCAGGGCTTGCTCGGCCGCCATTTGCTGGGCAGCTTGCTTGCTAGAGCCACGCCCTTGACCGCGCAACTGCTTGCCGATATAAACGCCGACCACAAATTCTTTATCATGATCAGGACCGCTTTCTTCCAGCACCCGATAAGCTGGGGTGACACCTTCGCGCTCTTGAGCTAACTCCTGGAAACGGCTCTTAGCATCAACCCAAGTCCCGGTTTTGAGAATTTCCGGTAATCTAGCGATGATGTGCTTATCAATGAAGCCCCTGGCCACATCATAGCCTTGATCGAGATAAATGGCACCGATGATGGCTTCAGTAGCATTGGCCGAGATTAGCATCCGACTGCGATCGTTGCCTTTGGCCTCGCCGCGACTAAGCTTCATTTCGTCCATAACGCCTAGACTTTCGGCCACTTCCGCCAGAGATTCGGTTTTGACCAAAGCCGAGCGCCAGTTTGTCAGGTCGCCTTCTGGATTATCAAAATTGCGATACAGGTGATCGGTGACCACTAGTTCTAGCACGGCATCGCCCAGGAACTCCAGACGCTCATTGTGCTCCAGACCGAGCTTGGAATGCTCATTGAGATAAGACCGATGGATAAAGGCTCTCTCGAGTAAAGTAGCGTCCTTAAAATCAATGCCAATTTTGCGCTGGAATTCGGCTGTATCACTCATTTTTGCAGCCTTTCTAGGCCCAACCGAAACAGCTTTTCGGTATCTTTGTACTCGATTAAGCTCAAAGCTTCATCGGCGCTGAACCATTTGACGTCAATGATGCCTTCACTATCGCCCCGCTTGAGCTCGTCGCTGTCCTTGGTTGCTTCAACCAGGAACACACTGGTGGTCATAAAGATTAGCTTGCCATGCCGGCGATAGAAGAAATAGATGTTATCGAGTTTATCCCGAATCTTGAGTTTAACTAATCCGGTCTCTTCGCCAATTTCGCGAAGCGCCGTTTGCTCTAGTTTCTCGCCTTTTTCGACATGGCCCTTAGGAATCGTCCACCGACCCTTATGATCTTGGATCATCAGAATTTCTAGATTTGTACCCCGATGGCGATAAACCACTCCTCCGGCGGTAAATTCCCGCACCGCCCGGTTGGGCCTAGTGCCATTCGCTGCCGGCTTAGGCTGCAGGCTGGTCGGCTTTTTTAGCTTTACTGTCTTCTTCTGGTTCATAGAAATCACTTTGGCGATAGATGGTGCCAAGTACTCCATTTACAAATTTCGATGAGTTTTCGCCGCCAAAGGCCTTGGCCAGCTCAACGGCTTCGTTAATAGCCACCTTGGGCGGCACTTCTTTCTTGAAACATAGTTCGTAAACGCCGATGCGCAGGACTATCTTATCGATCTTGGCGATTTGATCGACTGGCCATTCCGGCGCCGCTGGTGCAATTAAGCCATCCAGATCGTCCTGATTCTTCAGCACACCTTCGACAATGTCGTGAACAAAGTCAGTGTCTTCGATGGCCTTGGAAAATTCACCGATGTTGCGGGCCAGAATCGGGTCCAAATCAACTTTATGCTCACCACCAGCCCGAAAATCGTACTCATACAGGGTTTGCATGGCAACAATACGGCCGAGGTGGCGATTGGAGGCCATTATTTTTTGATCAGGCCCAGTTTAGCGGCTTTGGCTAAGCGGTGTGGCAAGGCCTGACCCGAGCTCATTATTAGCTGGGGAGCCTTGAGGGCATCATGACTGCGGCGCTGACCCTTGCTAGCCTTGGTGGTGCGTTTCTTGGGAACTGCCATTTTGTTTATCCTTTCTTTACCCTGGGATGGTGCTGAGGGTGAACTGTCTGATGATGGTGATCAGCCGTTTGCTTAACCCCACATTCATCACAAAGACCCAGGCAATCCACGCTGCACAGTTGCTGCAACGGGATCATGACTAGTGCTTCTTGCCGCACCAGCGGCGCCACATCAATTTCACTTCTAGTAATTGGCCACTCGTCTTCGCCTGGCGTCTGAGAGTAGATAGCCTGCAGGCTTAACTGCATCGGCTGCTGGTACTGATCAAGACAGCGATAGCATTCGAGCTGGGCTTGCAAATTGGCCTCGCCCCTGAGGGCTAGCCCCTCGTCCAGGCGGGTAATTTTAACTTCACCGCGAGCGGGCTGAGACAACACAATATCAGGAATCGAATCCCCCTCAAATGTGAAGTTAGCCTCACTGCCAACCTCACTGGCCAAGATGTGACTTACATTGATGTGCATGAGCACTCTTGAACGCAATTGTAACGGATTTTGGCGCTTTTGACAAATTATGGTCAAAACGCTAACCTGGACGCACTGGTTTCAAAACTTAGGAGGGTCATGCGATACACGGGTGAATTAACGGTCAGAGTCAGCTCTGACGTCCCCGGTTCTATCGAAAGTGCTCTTGATCGGCTTTCAAAAGTCATACGCGTGGAGCAAGCAAAAGCCACGCTGCCAGCGGATGTCAGGATTAGCACATCCCGCTCCGGCATTCGGCCCCAGAAGCATCGCGACTGATCATGCCCAACGCCGTAGTGGTCACGGTCTACACCGGCGAAGGTCCGGACATTGTGCTGGCCGCCCATAACGCCAAGCTATTCGCTCAGCGCCAAGCCGGCGTCCAGGCCGATACCAATGTCACCTTTAAATTTGGTATCGAGACCGCACATCCCTTGATTGAATCGCTGTGGCTATCGCCGGGACCAATGCTTAACGAGCTAGCAGACCGGGCTGGCTTGGTTCACAATCGAGTCACTCGAGCGGTTAAGGCTGTGGCCGGAGCCATCCGCTGGGCTGGGGAGGACGCGGATTTGCTGCCGCCATTTGCCGGCTTGAAGTTTCGGTTTGGCGACGAAGTAAACGCCGCTGATTTCGTCAGCCTGATGCACGATGAGCAAGCCCGAGCCATGCTGCGTTACCTGTCGAAGTACATGTTCGGTGAGTATGCCGAAGCCGCTGGTGTAGCCCTGGCGGAGTATCTCGTGACTAAGTACACCTAGACCCTGGCCTTCGGGCCGGGGTTTTACTTTACAACGAAGTTGACCAGTTTGCGTGGCACAACAATGGTTTTGATAACTTCTTTGCCGTCCATGTGTCTTTGAACACCATCAAGTTCGGCGGCCAGTTTCTTCAGTTCATCATCGCTGGTATCGGGCGCAACAGTAACAGTGCCGCGCAGTTTGCCGTTAACTTGCACCGCCACTTCAATCAAGTCATCCTTGATGTACTTTTCTTCATAGTTGGGCCATGAGCTAACATGCACGCCGCCGTCATTTCCTAATGTCTGCCACAGTTCCTCAGCCACAAACGGGGCAAATGGGGCTAGCAGCTGCACCAGTGTATTTAGCGTTAATTTCCAAGCTTCGCCAGCCACTGGTAAGTCGACCTTTAGCTTATATAGCTCGTTAACCAACTCCATTAGCGCGGCCACGGCCGTGTTGAAGCCAAACTCACCGATATCATCAGTGACTTTTTTAATCGTTCGATGGGTAACCGAAATCATGGCGGTTTCTAGTTCTGGGTTGCTATTGCCAACTTCGGTCTGGGTAAACTCCTGAACTAAGGCCCAGACCCGTTTAATAAAGCGCTGGGTGCCATCGATGCCGCGGGGGTTCCAGTCGACGCCCTGGTTATATGGGCCGATGAAACATTCATACAGTCGCAGGGCATCAGCCCCGTAACCCTGCTTAATAATGTCGTCAGGTGTAACCACGTTGCCGTAGCGCTTGCCCATCTTGCGCCCATCAGCCCCGCCAATGATGCCTTGATTGCGCAGCTGCTTAAATGGTTCCTGAAATTTGACCAGACCCTCGTCGGCTAAGACTTTGGTCCAAAATCTGGCAAACAACAAGTGGGCCACAGCGTGCTCGGCCCCACCTACATAGGTATCAACCGGTAACCACTGTTCCACCTTGTCCGGATCAAAGGCTTGTTTATCATTGTGGGGGTCGGCGAAGCGCAGGAAATACCAACTTGAATCCACAAAGGTGTCCATGGTATCAGTTTCGCGTTCGGCCGGGCTGCCGCACCGAGGACAATCGACATTAACCCAGTCTTCGGCCTTGGCCAACGGCGATTTCCCAGAACCATCGGGCAAATAGTTGTCAATTTCAGGTAGCAAAACTGGGAGCTGGTCTTCAGGCACTGGCACCGTACCACACTTTGAGCAGTAGATGATTGGGATCGGCGCCCCCCAGTAACGCTGGCGGCTAATCAGCCAGTCGCGCATTTTGTAATTTATTGTTGCCCCCGCGCCATCTAAATCCTGAGCCAGCTGTTGGCGGGCGACGGCTGAAGTCAAACCATCGTGCCGACCAGAATTAGCCAGCAAACCATCGCCAGTATAAGGTCGCTTCAGCACAAATTGCTCAAAAAGACGCTGATGCAAACCATCCTGCACCTTACTATCAGCCTCAACTTGTGTCAGCCATTCAACCTTGAATTTACCAGCCTCATCGGCTTCTAATTGCTGCGAACCCCGGTCCTCATCCGTCAGTTCAAAGAAGAAGCCAACCGCATCGATTGATCGCGCTACATTCTTGGAATGAGCGAAATAGTTGTGATGAATAAGACCAGATCTTTCTAACAGCCTCAGATTCTTGTAACCGGTTTCTTCAGTAACCTCTCTCTGGGCTGCCTCTAGGGGGTCTTCGTCCTCGTCAATGCCGCCTCCAATGAAGATATTGCCGCCGTTACTTTCTCCCCAGTTAATTGAAAGCAATTTGTCATTTTTGGGGTCACGCACAATGGCCACAATGCTGCGCCGGTGCTCCGGATCTTTTTGAATATTACCTGTCACCGGTTCAATCACCTCAGTAATTGGCAACTTATATTTGGTGGCAAAGTCGAAATCACGCTGATCATGAGCCGGGACGGCCATAATGGCTCCGGAGCCGTAGCCCATCAGCACGTAATCGGCAATCCAAACCGGAATTTTCTCACCGTTGGCTGGGTTGATGGCGTAGCCACCGGTGAAGACCCCCGTCTTTGGTCGCTCAGCGTCTTGGCGCTCAATGTCGGTTTCTGAGCCAGCTTTCTTGATGTAGGCTTCAACCTCAGCCTTTTGGTCTGGAGCTGTCAACTTGGTGACCATGGGATGTTCTGGGGCTAGGACCATGAAAGTGGCGCCGTAAATGGTGTCGAGGCGGGTGGTGAATACTTCAATGTTGTGGCTTCGACTTTGCTCAGCCAATAATTTATTCCCTGAGCTTGTCGAAGGGTCAATCTGGAACTTGACCGTAGCGCCTTCACTTCTACCAATCCAGTTTTCCTGCATGGCCTTAATGCTGGCTGGCCAATCCAACGCTTTGAGATCGGCTAGCAGGCGATCAGCATAATCGGTGATTTTAAAGAACCACTGATTGAGTTGGCGCTTTTCAACTTCGTGGCCGCAGCGCTCGCAAACGTTTTTGCCATCATCTTTGATGACCTGCTCGTTGGCGAGCACGGTCTTGTCCTGCGGGCACCAATTAACCTCGGCGTCAGCTTTGTAGGCCAGCCCCTTGCGGTGGAAAAGCAGAAAAAACCACTGCGTCCATTTGTAATAGCTAGGATCTGAAGAATCAATTTCCCGGCTCCAGTCATAACTGAGGCCAACTTGGCCTAGCTGGCGTTTAAAAATTTCGATGTTGGCGTCGGTGGAAGCCCGTGGCGCCTGGCCGGTCTTGATGGCCTGGTTCTCGGCTGGCAAACCAAAGGCGTCCCAGCCCATGGGGTGCAAGACGTTGTGGCCACCCATCCGTTTAAAGCGGCCAAAAGTATCGCTGATGACGTAATTGCGGACGTGACCGACGTGCATGGTAACGCCTGATGGATAAGGAAAAAACTCCAGCTGATAATACTTGGGGTGGCTGGATTTATCATCGGCCTGATAGAGCTTAGTGTCATTCCATATCTGGCTCCACTTGGCTTCGATTTCAGCTGGATTGTAATCTTTATTCATGGTGAACCCCACCGTCATCCTCAACCGAAAGCACGCTCCCCCATCCGTCATCCTCGACCGGAAGCACGCTCCCCCATCCGTCATCCTCAACCGAAAGCACGCTCCCCCATCCGTCATCCTCGACCGGAAGCACGCTCCCCCATCCGTCATCCTCAACCGAAAGCACAGCGCTCCGGATCGGGGATCGATTCCCAACCCGAAGCGCCACGACTACATCGTGGCTTTCGATTGAGAATGACGATTTTTGGCTTTTATTCATGGTTGAATTGGGCTTTCTTTTTGGTCAGCCAATCTGGCGTTTGCCGTACCAATTTACTCCTGTCATCACTATCTCGCAATAGCAGTGCAGTAGCCTCTTCGCTATAGACACCGTTTTGGGATCCCTTTACTAGTATAGTGTCACCGCGGCCAATTTGCGGCCCTAGCCACTCCCCCGCCTCGTACGGCGACATGAATGATTTGATCTGCTCGGGTTTTAACCCAGCTTTGACTGCCGCCGGAATCAGTAGTTCTTTGGCGTCTTTACCAATGGTAACCAGCAAATCCAAGTTGCTACAAGCCGCCCCAACTTGCTCGTGACCGGTTTTGGCATAATCCCCCAACTCATTCATCGATCCCAGCACTGCAATCTGCCGGCCAGTCGCCACTTCGGCGAGGGTGGCGAGCGCAGCTATCACCGCATCAGGACTGGCATTGTAGCTGTCATCAATTATTAAACTGCTTCCCTTGCCAACGAGGGGATTCATGCGACCAGGCACTGGTTTAAATTTAGCCACGCCGGCCGCAATTTCAGCTAGCGATAGTCCCAGCTGCTTAGCCACGGCTGCCGCTGCCAACAGCGCATACTGGCTGTGGCGACCAACAACGCTAAGTTTAACATCTATAGTATCGTGACCCAGACACAAGTTGGCACTGCCGGCAGTTTGGCCACCGCCAGCCAAGTGCACAGTGCCTGATTGGCCGTAAGTGATCACAGTTTGTTGCAAATCCCCCAAGCGACCCTTTAAGCCGGCGTCATCAGAGTTTAAGACCACTAATTTGCTACCCCTAGCCAAGCTGAATTCTTCGTCCAGCACCGCCTTGGTGGTCTTAAAAAACTCCATATGCTCGGGAGTGGTAGCTGTTACCACCCCAATATCAGGTTTTAGCAGCTTCATGAAGGCCGGGATGTCACCGGGCTGATCGGTGCCAAGTTCGACCAAGATAACATCATACGGATAATCAGCGGCCGCCGCTTGTTTAGCCAGTCGCAAAGTTTTGCGCCAGGATAGGGGATTATATAAAGACGGCATAGCTAGACCCAAGATCGAAATTGGCACCGAGATGTGGTCATTATAATTACCTTCATGGTGACTCACTCGCAGCTTTTGCTTAAGGACAGTAGCAATCGCGAGCTTAGTTGAGGTTTTACCGACACTGCCGCCAACGGCCACCAGTTTCAAATCTGGGTGCCGCTTTAACAACTGGTTAACATGCGCTTCCAGCCTGGCCGCAGCCAATAACTTAAGCCGCCGTTTGATCGTCTGTTTCATTGCTGGTCTTAGGTTCAATGGGCCGAGCCTCTAGCAGCGGCTCGGTGGTACTGGGCCTTGATGGTTGTGCAGATTCTGGGGTTTTCGCATCTTCAGCACCTCGCCTAACTTGTTCTCTCGATATTTCGCCCCAAGTTGAACTTACAGGCATGCCCAAACTTTCGGCCAAAGCTTGGCGGTTCAAATCATTGATCTCTCTGGGATCCCGGCTGTAGCCAGTTTCCTCATGAGCGCTCATATTTTCTCCGGGCATTAGGCGCCTCCTCCGCCGGTAGCAGGACAACTGCTGGGCAATTGATCACCGGCCATGACTTTATTCATCCAGGTTACAGTATCACGGAAACTGTAAACCATTAGACTGTAGTGGTTGGCTGCCGCGTAGGGCTTTAGTTGCACCGGGCCATGACCAGCCTGACACATCAGCGGCAAGGCCTTAGTCTGCTGATCAGGCAAAATTATTGTATCCTTGTCGCCTTGGTTGATCAGCTTGGGCCGAGGGGTCGCCACATCCCAGGCTTGGTTTTCAGCCATGTCAGCGGCTAGGTCTGGCGAAATGGCGGCGATGTTATTGTCCTTCATAGCCTGTAAGAACTGGGGCGTATAAACCGAATTTGCATCCGGCCAATATTTGACACTATTAATGCAGTGGCCCAGAACGTCAGTCTTGAGATTGGCAGTAAATTTTGGCTGCAAAATTTGCGACAGAGGGAAAGTTTGGCCATATTGGTCACCGTAGCTGGTGAGGATAAAGGGACCAAACCAGACAATTTGGGCGCCGCGAGCAATGTCTTCAAGCGTGGTTGTGACATCACTAACCGGCGCAAAGGCCACCACCCCCTTGATGTTTAAGCTCGGCGCATAGCTACCAGAAATTTGGTCGGCCCAGGCTGCAGCTTGACCGCCCTGGGAATAACCGGCCAGGAATACCTGAGTATCGATACTGTTATCTTTGAGATTGTAAACCGCTTTGGCCGCATCCAGCATGGCCTTGCCTTCGGTTTCACCCGACATATAGTGATGAATCCGGTTAGCATCACGCATGCCTTCGTAATCGGTAATAACTATTCCATAGCCTTGCCCGGCATATGTCGCCATATGCGATTTGTAGTTGCCCCAGTTGGTCAGCGCCGGCTGCTCGAGGCTAGCTGCACATTGATCGCCGATGCCGGTGGTGCCTGGTGCAAAGGAAATTAAGGGTACTTTATTGGCGCTTTGGACCCGGGGCAAATAGACCCGAGCGTAAACATCGACCGGTTCTTTACTGGGCCCTTGACTGCGATATTTAATCAGACGCTCGGAAACCGGATATTTGGGCGCTGGAGCGCTGTGGCCATAATTTTGCTTGGACAGGGCCGCTACCTCTTGCACTGAATAATTGCGCACCAATTCCTGACTAATAATCTCTCCGCCGCCAGCTTTCTTGTCGGGTTTAGTCAGCGACAATAAATCGCTGACTTTACTGATAGTAATGTGCTGAGAATGATACACCCAGGCTCCAACGACTAAGGCTAATATCAGGGCCAGCCATAACCAGCGCGAAGTAGGCTGTTTAGCGGCCTTTACCGGCGACGATTTTACAGTTTTGGGTTTGGTGGTCTTTTTCTGCTTTACCATGTGTAGCTCATCACTTTCATGTCTACGCCATAGAGCTGATCGTGGCCCTCCAGCCGAAATCCGTACTTACTATAATAGTCCTGGTAATTATGAGTCACTAGGCTCATACGCTGAATTCCACGTTCAGGCAAAATCACCAATAGCCGGTCAAGCAGTTGACTGCCCAGCCGCTGGCTCCTAGCCTCAGGGCTGACATACAGCCAGTATAGCTTGGCTGTCCGGTCGGAATTGACCCCGGTGATAGCATAGCCGACTAAGCTGTTAGTTTGCTGAGCCCCCAGCAGGATCCGACTCGGCCGAACCGCTCCCCAGGCCAGCCTGGGCAAATTATTATCAGCCAGTACCCGCCGGCGATAGGTTTCCGGGAAGTAATTGAAGTCTTCGGCCACCGCCCGTTTGAACAAACGCCGCAGCTTAACCGCTTGAGCTGGCTTAATTGTATCAATCCGAATATCTGACTTCACTAAGCATTAGTTTGATTAAAAACTGCTGCTATTGCAACCAGAGCCGGATTAGCGAATGTCCCAGGAAGTGCGCCAAAGCCGGAAAGCATCTTCGGGCTTAGAGCCGCCATCAAGCATCTTGACGCGTATCTCAAAGCTTTTATAAGCTCCGTAGCTAATTCTCTTATCTACACAAAAGCTCTTCATATCCCACAGTCTTTGGCCACCGGGCTGGCTGGGTCCAGGATAGTCAGATTCAATTTTCTTTGATCCAGAATTATAGATATAGTCACGCCCACCATTATAGGTAACTTCAAACTGCACTTTAGCATCTTTGTAATCAGGAGATACATATTTCCAGCAAACGTGAAGGTTTCGGTTAGAGGGTGCGCCCATAACGGTATACGGTCCAAACCACATCCTACCGGTATCTACAGCATCCAAGCTCCCGCCGTCGGTGCCGGCCCACATGGTGAGATTTTTATTAGAAGCACTGTTGATCGCAGCACTGGCCCTCACTACCCTGGTTTGAACGCCCCCTCCGTGGTGATAAATTTGACACTGACCGGTTGTACTGGGTGCGTCATAACAATTTTTACTGTTATATTGATAGACACCAAAGCCGGTACTTGCCGCATGAGTTCCTAGATAGAAAACATAACCACCACCGGCAACCGCCAGGGCAGCCAGGGCAAACACGAAGCGCTTATCAAATCGAAATTTCTTTTTGGATAATAACTTCGAGGATTTTACTTTGGCGGTTTTGATTTTTGGCATTAGATCCCTTTGGTTTTTGTAAACTGCTTATGTTTATTATGAACAAGCCAGCTGTGGCTGTCAACAAATCAGTATGGGTAGATACCAACTCGGGTGCGATAAAGATCAAGCACTGCAATTCCTTGGCCTCTGGGATTAGAGGAACCCGTCACCTTTAATCGAAATTCCATTTTGGGGTAGGTCCCTGGGGAAAGCGGGTAGTTGTCACAGTGTTCTTTAAGCGGATAGTAGTAATGGACATCACCGTCGCTTTCGCGCTTTTCTATGAAATCCTGAAATGCCGGGGTGTGATTATAAGCGGCTGCTATTTTTGTACCATCCCCCACGTTGTAGGCCAGATCGGTATAAACCTTCACGTACCCCTTAAGGTGTTTATCATTTATATTGAAGCTAGCGTAGTCATAGCAGATCCTGAGGCCGCTCGTGCCAGGAGCTATGATACCGGTCAAGTAGGGACCAAACTGTAAGAAGTGCTGGGTTGATGACACGCCCTGGAACCAGCTACTGACTGGATAGTCGCCATATTTGCCGTCAACAATCAGATACTCCTTTTCTTGTAGCGGACCATTGACGGGATAGTCATAGTTGAAGCCTTTGTACCAGAACGGGTAAGTGCCACGAACCAAGTCACCATAAGCGGTGCGGGAATTGTAAGCCTGGGCCAGCGCTTTCCAGGCCTTCGGACCAGCCGTGCCGCCGCCATCCAGTCCGACTTTGTTCTTATAGACGGCCAGTGATAGTTCCGTGCTGGCTCCAAATTTACCGTCAATCGGTATCGGTTTTTGGTCGATACTCAAGGCAGCTTGCAGGGCCTTAACACAGTTGGTATTTGTACTGCCACGACTGATCGTCGGTGGTATGCCTAGATAATTGCTACAGTGATAGTGCCCAAGCATCGCTACCCAGTTATTAGTGGCGGCCTGACTGCGATAAATAACTACTGCGCCAACGGCTGCTGACACCAACAATAAAGCTGCTAACTGTAGCCGGCCAAACTTAAAACGCTTGGCAGACAACATCTGTTTGGACTTACTGCGGGTGGTTTTAACTTTGGGCATTTTGGTTTTTCTATAATTGCTTACGCTTAATTATGAACGCAAGACCCAAAATGTCAAACCAAAAAGACTCCGCCTAAGGCGGAACCTTTCTTGGTGGAGAATAGCGGGATCGAACCGCTGACCTCTTGCATGCCATGCAAGCGCT
>CAYYRL010000014.1:11005-16959 GCA_964474165.1 uncultured Candidatus Saccharimonadales bacterium | reverse complement strand
GACATCCCCCACTACCATGAAACCATCCAGTATCCGATCTTCTGGCAATTAGATCCCCACTATAAAAATCAGGCTCAGCGGGCGGCGGCCAACCCACCCCTGTTTTATATCATTGACGCTCCAATTGTTGGTCCTTTGCTCGACTCAGGTCACTGGAAAACCGCCGTCGGTGTGGGTAGAAGTTTTAACATCTTTCTGGGCGTTTTGGCCGTCGTGGCGCTAGCCTGGGCGGGCTGGGTGTATGGCGGCAAACAGCGCGAGTTGATGGCGGTAGCCACACCAGCAATGGGCGGCTTAATGTTTGCCGTTACCAGCCTTAATCAAAACTACGCCATCGATGTCTTATTAATCCTGCTCGGCGTACTAACCTCAATCGTCTGGCATAAACTTATTGACCATGGCATATCTCGGAAGCTGGTAATATCCATATTCGCCCTGTCGATTTTGGGTATGCTAACTAAGGCCACCTACGTTGTCTTTTTACCGCTTAGTTGTTTGGCGCTATTGTTTGCAGCCTACCTTCACGGCAAAGGCAACTTGATTCAGAGGCTATGGCCAGCAGCTTTAATCTGTGGGGTGCTGGCGGCAGCTGTGGCAGTTACCTCTGGCTGGTTCTACTATCTGTGGAATTATCGGACATCAGGCAAATTCTTTGATGCCAGCCTGCCGGGCGACTTTGGTTCGCGCCCGGTCAGAACCCTACCGATGGTAGTCACCAGCTATGGTCTGTGGCGCAACTTTTACAACCAGATAACCTCGTATCCCCAACTGTCGACTCTAGTGACTTTGGCAGCTCTGGTCGGCAGCGCATTTGCTGGTATCAAAGCCAGGTGGTTGATGGCCAAGCCCAATCTGAAACTATTGTTCAATCTATTTCTGCTGGGATCTCTTTTGGTTGGTACGACTCTAACCCAAATCGCCCATGCCACCGGCATCGGCCGCTTTAGCTTCCGGTACTTCTTGCCGGCCCTGCTGGTTTTTAGTCTGTTTATTGCTTATGGATTACTGCAATACAAGTTCACCAAGGGGCTACTAGTGGCAGCCGTGGCAGCGGCTATGGCCGCCACATCATTGGTAACGACGGCAAAGCTCGAAAACATTAGCAACTGGGTGCCATCGGTGGGTGCAACTACCAACGTCTTTACTAAGCTGTCGCTGGCCCTCCAGCACAATGGTTTTCCAGCCATTACTTTGGGAATAATAATTGTTTTGTTGGTAGTTGGCTGGACTCAGCTGACAGCCGCCCTTTTTCACCTGTCAAAATCTTCTCGGATTAAAGACTAAAAAGTGTAGTAATAGATGGTTTCAGCTTGGCCATCGAAGTTGTTATCGAGATAGATATAGTTACCTCGTTTAATGCCGATGGTATCTGAACCATTGCCATCCCAGTCCCCGATGATAGTTTGATCTGATTTATTGCCGAAGCCGCTGTAAATATCGGTTTGGCCATCGTTGTCGTTACTGAAGTAATAATACTGGCCGTTTTTCAGCCCAATTGAATCTTTGCCGTCGTCATTCCAGTCACCAATTAGGGTTTTGTAGCCAACACTGCCGTATCCGAACGACAACTCGGCATGTCCATCAAAACCATAATTTAGGAAATAATGATCCCCTCGCCTCAGCCCAATATCAGTTACGCCGTTGCCGTTCCAGTCACCAGCAATACCAGCATCCGAAGGATCGCCAAAACCCATGTAAGCCTCAGCTTGACCATCATAATTATTGTCGATATAGAACCGGTCGCCCCGCTTCAGAGCTACAGAATCTCGATCGTCGCCATTCCAGTCGCCAATTAGAACCTTATCTGTTGAATTGCCGAAAGCTTGATAGATTTCGGCGCTACCATTGAAATCAGTGCTGTAGTAGAACCGGTCACCTCTCCTGAGGCCAATCTCATCACTGCCATCACCATCCCAGTCACCAACTAACGGCACGTCGGTTGGATTGCCAAAGCCGAAGGTCCAGTCGGCCAGGCCATCATTATTATTATCTAGATAATAGGTTGATCCGCGCTTGATGCCTACCGTGTCATGCCCATTACCGTCCCAATCGCCAACCAAAACCTGATCTTGGGAGAAGTTGATATTGGGCGCCCCAAACCAATCGCTAAACATGCGCCAAAAGTTGCGGTTGCCGTAGCTACTACAGCTATCCCCGGTGCCATAGAGATTGTTCAAAGCCGCTTGATTTGGCGTATAGGGTGTGTAGTTGTACAAGCTGGCTGTAGCTTGGTTTTCGATGAAGACCGACTTGGTGCCGCAGGCTGCGTTGGGATGATACTTAATATTGTTAGTGGTGCCAGCGACATAATTGTATTCGTCGGGGTGGTTGGCGTAGCGGCGCAGCTGCGAGGCGGCACTGCGGACTTGGTTATAGAAACCCCGGTAGCTGGGGTCACAGGCCCCAGTGTCGGGACAGGCATAGCCCATGGCTTTTTGAAACTGACCAACCCAAGGAAAGGTATCTGTCAGCAGGCTTTGCTCTTTTTGTAGCATAACCAATAAGACTTTGGGATTTATATGATAATCCTGAGCCGCCTGCCAAATGATGGTACCGGCCGATTGGGCGCTACCATTGCTAACCGATTGACCCTTTATGTTGGCCCTACCATCCTTCCACCAGCAGTAGTTTAGGGCCGTTGAATACCTCGAATCACTGGGGCCAAAACCAAAGTGAGCTTGGACTTCGTCTTGGGTACAGTTTCTGATTGGTACGTTGGGATTTTCAACATAATCCTTTAAGCAGACGTAGAGCGGACCCATATCGCGCCAGTTGGTAGTACTGTCAGCATGATTTGGCTGGCAAGCCCCGACATCGGCCAACCTATTTCTAATAAAGTTTTGGATTTCATTGGCCGTCATCGAGGTATTGTCGTACATCACGCCATCGTCGATGATCCGACCAGCTTTAAAATTGCTGGCATCGGCCGCCTGGGCAGTTGGCGCTGAGATAAAAGATGCCCCCAGCAAAGTGATAACTGCTAAAGCTAGTAACTTAGCTCTCATTTCGCCACCTCGACAGTGCCGGCAACGGCGTTGGATTTATTTGAACCGCTAGTGGCTTGAAGCACGTATTTCCAGTTGCCGGCCTGACTAAACTCGCTGGCGGCGGCGTTTAAAGCCCCGCAGCTGTAGGTGCGACCATCGAAAGTAATGGTTGATGATTTACTAAAGGTGGTCCCGGGACCAGCAAATGACACTTGGCAGCTCCCAGAGGTTGCGCCTTCGACTAAGGCCCGAATCTGGACGCTGCCTCCAGGTTGAAGCTGACCGGCCCTGGTTAGTGTCAGGCTAAATGAGCTGGCCTGTGATTGCGAACTAGACTGGGCTGACTGATCTTTCTCTGGTTCACCGCTCGGAGCCGGCTGCCCAGCTGATGGGGCAGGAGTACTCGCAGTATCAGGGGAACTAGCGGATTGATCTTGTCCGGTGACGACAGGATTGGAGCTGCGATGGCTGTAATACAAAACCGCTGCTGTTACCAACAGGCCAGCAGTCAGACCCCCAATGACAATTAATGTCTTCCGGTTTATTTTGCTCACTGTCTAATTATACTAGATGCGTCTAGTCCGTTCAGGTTGCAAGGCTACCGGATATGAATTACTATCTTTGGGATGAAGCTAGTGGTTTTTTCAATCTGTAAAGACGAATCCGCCACCATCGGTGAATTGCTTGACCAAATCCCTGCCTCTATTGATGGCATCGACGAAATCGAAAAAGTCGTTATTAGCGACGGCAGCACCGATGACACGGTTCAGGTAGCCAAAGATCATGGCGCCTTTGTTGCCGGTGGCAAGAATCAAAAGCGTTTGGCAGCCCGTTTTACCGAAGCCGTCGCCCTAGCCCTGGAGCACCGGGCTGATTTAGCTGTCAACATCGATGGCGATCTGCAGTTCAATCCCAAGGATATCCCTAAATTAGTGGCGCCAATTGTATCTGGCGATTATGACTTTGTGGCCGCTGACCGGTTTGCTGATGCCGGTACCGGCCAGCGGCGTAAGCCCGCCGGGATGCCGACCGGTAAATATTATGCCAACATGCTCGGCGCCTGGGTGGTCGGTAAGCTCAGCGGCCAGCATTTTAACGATGTCACTTGCGGCTTCCGGGCCTACAATCGTAAAGCCCTACTGTCACTCAACATTAATAGTAATTACACCTACACTCAGGAGTCATTCCAGGTTCTGGCCACCAAGAAGCTTAGCATTAAGACTCTGCCAGTAACCGTTAAATACTATCCGGGCCGGAAATCTCGGGTGGTAACGAGCTTCTTCAGTTTTCTGTTTGGCAGCGCCTTTAATATCATCCGGGCCTACCGGGATTTTCGGCCGCTGAGCTTTTTCGGGAGCATTGCTGCCAGCTTCTTTGCTCTGGGGCTAGTGGGTATCATATTTACTTCCCTCTACTGGTTAAACACAGGCGCTATCACACCTTATAAGACGGTGGGCTTAGCCGGAATCTATTTTGCCACTTTGGGCTTAATCTTTGGCTTAATTGCCCTACTGGCCGACATGCTCAAGCGTACTAGCAACAACCAAGAAAAAATTTTGGAATTACTCAAAGACATTAAGTACCGAGATAAATAATTGACTGACAAAACCACTAGCGAGCATAAGGCCACACCTGAACTTGAAGACTTTCGGGGTAAGTACGAAAGCGGCAAGGCCGGCGATGTTTTGCTCGATGGCTATTTCCGAGGCGTTGGAGAATTACTGAAAGCTTCGAAGCTGAGGGCCGGTAAGTCGATAGAGATCGGCTGCGGTGAAGGGTTGTCAACTCAGCGATTGACACCGCTGCTGCCACCCGGCCTGTCATTGATTGCTTCTGAATACGTCGGTCATCAAATCCCCCATGCCAAAGAGAATAATCCGGGAATTGAGATCATCCAGGAAAGCGTCTATGAGCTGACCCATGCCGACAATAGCTTTGATCTGGTATTTTTATTGGAAGTGCTAGAGCACCTAGACGAACCAGTTAAAGCTCTAGCGGAAATCAAACGGGTGGTTAAACCTGGCGGCTTTCTGATTATCGGTGTTCCCCGGGAACCGTTGTGGCGATCTCTGAATATGGCCCGCGGCAAATACTGGAGCGACTTCGGCAACACCCCCGGACACTTAAACCATTGGTCAACCTCAGGCCTCAAAAAAATGGTATCACGTGAATTCGGTGAGATTTTAGCGGCGCGCCGACCGATTCCCTGGAGTCAGCTGCTAGTTCGAAAGCCAGATGCCCAAGCCAAATAAAATTTTGTTGTTGCTAGTCCAGGTCGTTTTTTATATCATCCTAATCTGGTTTATTGCCCGCTACTGGCACCAGCTAAGTAGTTCTTTGAGCGGCAACTTGGTCCAGCATCCTTTGCTAGTCGGGTTGTCGGGGCTAAGCTTTTTGGCTTTCTACGGCCTAATGTCATACCACTGGCAACGCTGCTGCCAACTGTATACCAAGTACTCACAGGGCCGGCAATGGTTGGCTTTCTTTGCCTCCCAGCCTTATAAATATCTGCCCAGCAGCATCTTTACCTTTTCGGCCCGGGCTGTCTACGCCAATAAACTAGGTTTGCCGCCGAAACCCAGCACCTTTGTACAGTTGATTGAAAATCTGGACATTTTGGCCAGTGGTGCCTGTGTGGCCATCATTGGTTTAGCCTTGACTGTTTCATTGCAGCTTGGTCTTCTGGTTACCATTTTGGCAGGATTAGTCCTGTTGGCCGGTTGGTTTATTCCGCAGGTGCAAGTACCAAAAACGGCTTACAAAGTCTCCGGCCGGCAATGGGTGCCAATTTTTTTGCTGGCGGCCATGGGTTGGGTTATGGCCGGCCTGGCGTTCTACTGTTTGGTACAAGCCACCGGAGAAACGATTAACTTTAGTAAGGCCGTCGCCGCCAACGCCATCGCTATGAACTTGGGAATTTTGGCTTTCTTTGCTCCGGGGGGTATCGGGGTGCGAGAGTTTGTTTAT
>CAYYRL010000014.1:0-10905 GCA_964474165.1 uncultured Candidatus Saccharimonadales bacterium | reverse complement strand
GCGCTGATCGCTTTGATAACTTTTTGATTTGGCGTGGAAGATGTAAGTGTTGGTGGCCAGCACTAAATTGAACCCGGCATCAATGGCCCGGAAGCAGTAATCATTTTCCTCCCCATACCCCCGGGGAAAGTTTTCAGCGTCAAACATTCCAACCTTATCGATGACCTCGCGGGTAACTCCGAAGCAAAAGCCATGGACCAAAGGCACTAGTGGATAGAGGCCAGCTACCGACCAGTCTTCACAGTGACGATTCATGTCCTCGGCCGTCAGACCCCGGGGTAGGCTATTGACGGCCGTTTGATCCTGACTACTCAGGTGCTCGGGGATCGATTGATGACTAGCAGCCGAGGACAGTGGTCCCACGATTCCCCCACCGGGCGTCGAAAATACGGCGGCGGCCATTTTTTCGATCCATCCATCGGTGACTATGGTGTCACTATTTAACAGAATGTTTAGCTCCCCAGTCGAAGCTTCAAGTGCTTGGTTGGCGGCCCGAGTGTATCCCGATGGCTGGGAATTGCGAATTAGCTTGACCCAACTCTTACTGTCAGCGAAGCCCTGCAGAAACTGGCTAGTTTCGGCATCAGAACCGTCATTAATAATGATTAAATTCACCGACTGGCTGTGACGATTTTTGACCACCGACTCCAGGCACAGCTTGACGTCAGGCAGGGCGTTATACACGCAGTAGAGGACATCAACCCGGCGATCTGACTGGCTGGCCATAATTTGATCTTTTACCTTGGAAAAAGGTTTTCCCTCATAGGGGTCTATAGCGGGCGAGCCCATGACAGTTTCAAGAGCGGTCACCGGTTTAAATTTCAGATTGTGAGACACCAGAGTAAATAAGGGATGGTTCCTGGCATTTTGCGGTCGCTCCATGAGCTGGTGCCACTTAATCCCAGTTTTATTGATGGCATAGTTTAAGCTCAGCTGATCACGCCTAGTAAATTGATCGATCTCAGCCCACCAAGTGGTGAAGAATTGACTCATCCGTTCGTCACCGAGTTTAAACATCATAATATTGCTTTCAATCAAATCGTCGCAGTCATAACCGAGATCATGATAGTGCTGCTCTTGAGTGGCCAGTAACTCCTGGTCTTCCTTGCTATGAGTAATGCAGGCTTTGACCTCCTCATAGACAGATTTGCGCAAAGGGTGGGGAATGGCGGCAATCGGGCGGCCGGATTCGATAAACTGATCAATTAGCGGTGAAATATCATCCATAATCATGATGTTGGCATCGATCCAAATGGCAATGTCATAATCCGCTAATAGCTGATGTGGATGGGTTTTAACATAGCGAGTCTGGCGAGTGTTGTCGGCATGAAAGAACGGCAACGGCTTAATTTGGTAAATGCCGGAACCGTGAGCTGGTTGGTCAGTATAGAAGATGTAGTCGAATCTGGGACTTAGTTTAGCTGGTAGTTTTAATGAATCGTACCCACCAGAAACCGCCGAGTAGATGGCGATTTTTGGTGGTTTGGACTTTCGAGCCTGGTTGTAGCCAGTAATTTCTTGTTTGTAAGCCTCGTGGCCAATAATCCGTTCCAAAACCGAGACATTTAACCGCGCCTCATTTCTGAGCTCTGAATCACCTTTGGTTTTCTTACTGGCTAAAGCTTTGACATAAAAGTTTTTGGCTAGCCGCCACCTGCCAAAATTTGCCATCAGCCTCGCTAGGTGAACATAAATACTGCGCTGGCGATGGATTATTTTTCCCATCTCAGTTTTATTGAACCTAAACCGCAGCCAGCGTCGGAATGCGATAACTTTACCCAATATTTTGGCAGCCAGTTTGGCCACTGGGTATAACAGGGTGAGCAACCGGTTTTTTTGCCATAGTTCAGGCCGCCGGAGGGATTGGTGGAGGTGACGTAATCTTTGTTTTAGCCAAAGCATTACATTATTTTACCTTACCTTCTAGATCTGTCCCAGTTTTGGCTCCAGATAGGTTTCATACTAAAATGGCCTTATGCGCATAGCTATGGTTGGTACCGGTTATGTTGGCCTCGTCACGGGAACTTGTTTGGCCGAGACTGGCAACGAAGTTGTTTGTGTTGATACCAATGAAACCAAACTAAAATCTCTCAAAGCTGGTCAAATTACGATCTACGAGCCTCACTTAGAGGAGATTTTCCAGCGCAATATCAAAAACGGTCGACTAACTTTCACGGCTGACCTCAAAACGGCCATAAGCGATGCTTCGGTGATTATGCTGGCTTTGCCGACACCGCCGGGGGAAGATGGATCGGCCGATCTGTCGCATGTATTGGGGGTGGCCAGCGATATTGGCAAACATTTAGACGCCTATGCCGTAATTGCCACCAAGAGTACCGTCCCAGTTGGCACTGCCGAAAAAGTTACCGCTGCTATCGGCGCCAACGCCAAGGCCGGGTTCGATGTGGTTTCAAACCCCGAATTTTTGCGTGAAGGACACGCCGTCGAGGACTTTATGAAACCGGCCCGCATCATTATTGGCAGTAGCTCAAATAAAGCCAACGAAGTCTTAAAAGAGCTCTACGAACCATTTATCAGGCAGGGTAATCCGATTTACTACATGGATGAGCGCTCAGCCGAAATGACTAAGTACGCCGCCAATACCTTCTTGGCCACCAAAATCAGTTTTATGAATGAAATCGCCAATTTATGCGAGCTAGTCGGGGCCGACGTCGACAAAATCCGGATTGGTATTGGCGCCGATGACCGGATTGGGCGACGATTTTTGTTTCCCGGCATCGGTTACGGCGGCAGCTGTTTCCCCAAAGATGTGGTGGCCTTGCATCGGACAGCCAGTGAAAATGGTTACGACTTTGAGATGATTGAGGCAGTTATGGCCGTGAACGAACGACAACGCCTGAGACTAATGCAAAAGCTGACCCAATTCCTAGGCCAAGACCTCAAAAACACTAAGGTTGCCATCTGGGGCGGAGCCTTTAAGCCCGATACTGATGACATCCGCGAAGCTCCTACGGTTTATTTAGTCAAAGAACTGCTGGGCGCAGGCGCCCAAGTTTCAATCTATGACCCTGAGGCCATGGACAATCTTAAAGCGGTATTTGGCAGCCAGCTAAGCTATGGCAACGATCAATACGACATCCTTGATGGCGCTGAAGCCGTAGTCATTACCACTGAGTGGCAGGTCTTTCGGACGCCTAATTTTGGCAAAATCAAGCAGCTGATGAAGCAACCAGTCATATTTGATGGCCGTAATCTGTATGAGCCCGAGCGGGTGGCGGGTGCGGGCTTCTACTATGCCAGCATGGGCCGGCCGGTAGCGGACGGCCGCCAGTGATAGCCGTTGTCATCCCCAACTGGAACGGCGCCGACTTTATCGTCCAGTGTCTGACTTCGCTAAAAAAGCAAAGCCAGTCGCACCACGTCATCGTCGTTGATAATGGCTCGGTTGATGAATCAAAAAAACTTATCCGGGATCAGTTTCCAGATGTCGAGATCCTTGAACTTGATAGAAACTACGGCTTTGCCGGCGGCGTCAATCGGGGCATTGAGCGGGCCTTGGAGCAGAAATTTGAATATATAGCTTTATTTAATAATGATGCCGTTGCCAGTCAGCATTGGCTAGAGCAGCTGCTAGCTGCCATTGAAACAGATAACAAGGTTGGCGTCGTGACCTCTCAGTTCTTGAGCTTAAATGGTAAGACAATTGATAGTACCGGCGATTTTTACTCGATTTGGGGCCTGCCTTTTCCCCGAGACCGCGGCGAAGCAGCCTCTGATGACAAAACCGAGACCGAACCAGTCTTTGGCGCCAGTGGCGGTGCCAGTCTCTATCGCGCGGAATTGTTTAGTGACATCGGCACCTTTGATGAAGATTTCTTTGCTTATTTCGAAGATGTCGACCTGAGTTTCCGAGCTCGATTGGCCGGCTGGCAGATCTTGTACCAGCCAGCAGCCATCGTTTACCACCACATTGGCGGTACCAGCTCCAAGGTTTCTGGGCTAGCTCGTTACCACTCAGTTAAAAACATGTACTTGTTATACACCAAGGATATGCCCAGTCCGCTCTACTGGCGCTATTTAATCCTTTTCTGGATTGCCATGATGCTGGTAGCTTTCAATAGCCTGCGCACCCGCCAGATCAAGCCCCAAATAAAAGGTATGGCCATGGCTTTGGTCATGTTTCCCAAAATGCTAGCCAAGCGCCGTCAGATTCAAAAAGGGCGTAAGGTCAGTCCTTCCGTCATCGATGACTTGCTCTATCATGCTTTGCCGCCCACCCAGATTAAAACTATCCGCCGGTTTGCCAAGATTCCGGGGCTCCGCAACAAAGTTAAGCCGCAATGAAGGCCATTAAGCAGCTTATGAGTTGGACCAAATCCGGCACCGCCCGCGACTCTGGTATCTTCTTTTTCGGTAACCTAGCTAACACTACCCTGTCGTTTTTGGCTGTGCTGATTATTTCCCGTCATCTCGGGCCTTCCGGCTTTGGTATTATCGCGGTGTTTAACAGCGTGCTGGTGCTTGTCATCGGTCTAACCGATTTAGGACTAAACACCACTTCCATTCGATTAATTGCCGGCTACCGGGCCGCTGATACACACAAAGCTAGCGTAACCATGAATGTCATCGTTCGAATCGAGCTACTAGTCGGCGCCCTGGTTTTGTTGATTGGGGCAATTGCGGCCACGCCGATCGCCGGATTATTAGGGGGTAGTCAGTTTGAACAGGCCGTCAGACTGGGTTTTATCGCTGGCGCATTTGCATCAGCCGCCGCTTTTTTTGGTCCGTTTTTTGTGGCCTACCGCCAGTACTGGCGCAACGCCGCGCTCAACTTTGCCAGTTTTCTGGCCCGGACTGGCCTGATCATAGCTTTGCTATTAACCGCCAGTTTGTCATTATCCCGCGTCATGGGCATCTATACCCTGGTGCCAATCGGGTTTTTTGCAATTGGCTGGTTCTTCATCCCCCGCGACTTCTTAATAAAAACCAGTCGAACTGAGCGCCAGCGAGCCTACGCTGATGTCTTTCACTATAGTAAGTGGATCTTTTTATCACTGCTAGCTACTGGAGCCATCGCTCGCCTCGATGTGCTGTTCTTGACACACTACCACGGCAGTCAGCCAGCCGGTTTGTACTACGCTGCCCAGCAATTAGTAACCTTTATGCCGCTGGTGATAACGGCCCTGACAACAGTCTTGCTCCAGCGCATCAGCAGTTTGGATTCAAAGCGGCAGGCTGATTATTTAAAAAATGCATCTGGGGCAGTGCTGGCAATTGCCATTGTCTTGCTGCCAGCCTTAGTTGTAGCTCCCTTTGCCATCAACTTAATCTTTGGCAGTGCTTACGCTCCAGCCGTGACTCCATTTCGATTGCTGCTGATAGCACAACTGATTAATCTTTTAGCTGTTCCCTTTTCGGTCTGGTTTTTGGGGCGCAATCAGCCAGTCAAAACTACAATCGCAGCCGGTTTGCAGTTGGCGGTTGCAATTAGTCTCTACTTCGCTCTGATCCCCCGTTATGGAGCTGCCGGAGCTGCAACCGCGGCTGTCATCAGTAGTTTGGTAGCCTTTATAGTCCTTGGAACCCTAACCTACCGCTCAGGTAGTAAGCTAACAGCTTAAATGCTTTAATGATGAATATGCACTCAGTGGTTCTAGCTCTGTCAGGTACAACTCTAGCGCTAGTGGCCTGTATGGCAATCTTGTTTACTCTGCGTCCCAGGTGGGGCTTGGCCCTATTTATTTTTGTCTTGCCCTTTGAGCGCATCGGCGCCTACCCCCTAAACCCAAGTACTGGCTACCCCTTGCTACATCCAGCTCAATTAGTCGGTGCGGCATTAATAGCTGCCGTTTTCTGGCGATGGATTATCAAAAAAGACAAGCTGCGACCAGTTGTCGGGATCCCCTTCTTAATTGCCTTCCTGGTCACATCCTTAATCTCGGCAGCGGTCGTACAAGTAGACCAGGTCTGGCAAATCTTTGTTTGGCTGTTGTTCATTGCAGCCTTGCTGTATACCGTGGCCCAGCTGGCCAACCCTAAAAACCTAGATTTGATCCGCAAGTCGTTGTCGGTTAGCGTCCTGGTGGTCAGTTTATTTGGGATATATCAGTTCTTTGGTAACTTGCTGGGGCTCGGCGATGATTTGACTGGTATTCGTCATCGCTACGGCAAAACCGTACTGGGGTTTCCGCGCTTACAATCCACGGCCCTTGAGCCCTTATATTTCGCTAACTACTTAATGCTGCCTCTATTTGTCCTGGCGGCCTTGATGATCGCCAAAAAAGGCTTTGACCGCTTAGCTCAGGTGGCTTTAGCCGTAGGTGTGATGGCTTTTGCTCTGACCTTCTCTCGTAGTGCAGCGCTATCAGCTGTATTTGGAATTATTACCTTAACTGTCGTCATGGGCCGGGAGGTCAAAACTTGGCTGCGGCAGTATTACAAGCAAGCCATCCTGGCCACAACAGCCTTAATTGTCGGCAGCGCCCTAGTGCTTGGTTACTCGGTGTCAAAAGCCAAATCTAATAGCCTGGGTGATTACTTTACGACCAAGGTGTTTAAGACCGGCTCTTACACCGAGCGCCAGCGTGATCAAAAACTGGCCATTGATATCTGGAAACAGCATAAGGTGTTTGGGGTTGGCATTGGCGGCTTTGGCTCCGCTTATTACGGCTGCCAGGTTGGTAAATGTGTCTACCGGCCCAACAACCAAGCCTTAGAAGTCCTAGCCGAAGGCGGCCTGATTGGCTTCATCACCTTCCATTTGTTCCTTTTAGCCCTCATCTATTACGGCTGGCGGGCCCTGAAACAAACCGAGGGTCAACAGCGAGCAATAGTGGCTGGGTTAATGGCGGCTGAGGTTAGTATGGTTGTGCAATCACAAACTTTTTCGGGATTTTTATGCTGCCTGACCTATACGTGGGCCACACTGGCCCTATTAGCCGGACTGAGTAGTAAAGAATCGGGAATGGCGAAGGGCAGCCACTAGCAGCTGCCCTATCACCCTCCTTTTGTTTTGGTTAAGTGTTCCAACTCGGCTGGGCGTAACTCCAGCCCAGAATCCGGCTGGTACCAAAGTAGCTCAGGGGCACCCGGAAAATAGCTTGGCCAGGGTTTGGTGGAGTGGAAATCACCGTACCGTCGCCCAAGGCAAAGGCCACATGACCTTGTGAACCGATATTGAAGAAGACCATGGTGCCAAACTTCGGGTTGGCGTCGAAATGAGCCATCCCTCTGGATTTCATTGCCGACCAGTGAGCCAGCGCCGTGGCATAACCGCTGTTTTGCTGACCAAACAGCCTTGCCACAAACCGATCGCACCAGCCTGCCCAGTAATTTCCGTCTGATTGGTAAACCTGACCAACCATGGCAGCTGCCCGGCTCAGGGCTCTGGTTTCGCGATTGGGTGAGGAATTGGGACAGCGGGCCAAGTAGGGAGAGAAATCCACAATTGACTCGGTTGAAACATAGTAATTGCTCACCCAACCCTTACCGGCTACGAAGTTCCAGACGCCGGTACCAACTGAAGAGACCCCTCTGATCTGGCAGGTGATGTCAACCTCACTTCCTGGTGCAATCGAGGCGATCCAACCCGAAGTGGGATCAGGACTGTTGTAGGCGTGAACCGACTGGCTGGCACGCACGATGTGATAGCCAGTCATGGCGTGGGCCGAAGGCATCATGGCCCACATCAGCCCAAAAACAATTGCTGCAACAAAGAAGCGGGCGGTACCTGCACCGCTCCGCTTCTGAAGAGTTGTCAACAAATCTCCCCCTTTCAACGAAGAAAATGGACTTGTTGACGGCGAGCCCCACATGAGGACCCGCACGCTCCACGCTAACTCCTGAGACGCTTATAGGTCAAGCTCAAGAGCTTTTGATCAGCTATAATACCTGGCATGAAGATTGTCATTGATGCTAGAATGCTGGGTCCGCGCTGGACGGGTATTGGCCTATACTCCAGGAAGCTGCTGGAGCAATTGCAACGGCTCGATAAAACCAACCAGTACCTGGTGCTAGTTGACCGAGAACAGTTCCAGGATTGGCAGCCGTCCGCCAGCAACTTCACTAAGGTTTTGGTCCCGTATAAGGTCTACGGACTGGCAGAGCAACTAATTTTGCCGTTTAAGTTGATGCGTTTGAGACCAAATCTTGTTCATTTTTTGCACTTTAACGCACCGGCGTTTTATTTTGGCCGGCGCGTAGTCACAATTCATGACACAACCTTGATTGATTACAGTGTGGCGGGCGGCGGTACGCTTGGTAAGTTCAAATACAATTTGAAGCGCACTGTGATGTTAGTAGTTATGCGCCGGGCCACTCAGGCCAGTAGAATCTTGGTTCCAACCAAGTCAACTGCGGAAGGTTTAATCAAACATTACGGTCAGAAACTGGCACCGCGGATTGTAATTACTCCCGAAGCCGTGGATGCCCCAAATCATGTCCCGCCGCTAAGCTTGACTCCGCCGCGCCTGCTCTACGTTGGTAACCTGTACCCATACAAAAATATTGGCACCCTACTACAGGCCATGCCTGATGTTATTAACATCCACCCCGACGTCAAGTTAACCATCGTCGGCTCGACACCGCGTTTTATTGATGACCTTAGAACCCAAGCTATTGATGCCAGGATTGACGAGCACATCGACTTCGCAGGTTTTGTAGCCAATAAGGACATGGCCAAATACTACGCAGGCGCCTCTTTATTTGTTTATCCCTCGTTATCGGAAGGTTTTGGTTTGCCCCCACTGGAAGCCATGGCTGCCGGAGTCCCAGTTTTAGCAGCCAATGCTTCAGCTATGCCTGAGGTGCTAGGCACAGCTGCTCGATATTTTGATGCGCTCAAAGCTGCCAGTTTGGCGGCCGAAATCATCAAATTGTTAGCTACACCAACAGAACTTGAAACCCTGCGAGCTCGGGGCTTAGAGCATATTAAAAGTTTTTCCTGGCAGCGCATGGCCAGCCAAACTCTAGAAGTTTATAACAAGATCTAAAGCGGTTTTATTATGACGAAACGTTTGGGCTCGTAGCCGCTGGATTCGCTATCAACGCCGTCAGTTTCAGTCACCACCATATGCACTAGGCGCCGCTCTGAAGCCGGCATTGGCGGCAAGTTTAGGCTTTGACCAGTTTCTAGGACTTGTGCCACCTGTTCCTTGGCCTTGGCGAGGATTTGCTCAGAGCGAGCTTTCTTATAACCACCGATATCAACGCCCACTCTGAGCGGATCTTCGGCTTCGCCGCGCAGCATCATGTTCAAAACATATTGCAGGGCACGCAAGTTTTCGCCGCGGTGACCAATCATATAGCCACTATCCTCAGTCTCAACTAGCAATTCGACGTGATCGTCGGTGTCTTCAATTTGCACCCGGGTATTAATGCCAAAGAAAGTCAGTAGCTCCTCCAATCGTACTTTGGCTAGGACGATGGAGTCTTCGCGGCTCATGTCTTCTTGCCCGCTGCTAACTTTTTAGTTTTCTTGGCTTTCTTTTTATCCTCGGCTGTCTCGAGATCTTCAACGTCTTCACGCAGCAGCCACCATTGCTGGCCAATAGCAACTAGGCTGGCTACAGTCCAGTAAAGTGCTAGCGCTGAGGGCAGGCGCAGGGCAATTAAACCAGTAAGGACTGGGAAAATCTTGGAAGTTGAAGCCATAACTTTGGCCTGGGGATCATCGCTCGGTGTTTTGGGCAGTAGCTGCTTAGTTTGATACCACTGAGCGGCTGCAGCTGTGATGGCTAGAAAAATTGAGGGCTTTGTCAAATCAATAATGCCGAGTAATTCCGGCTTAAAGCTATCGGGGTGGGCTATCACGTCCTTGATTGCTGGCAGATGAGACAGCGCCGGGTAAATCAAATGCTCAATTTCACCTGGTTTAATGACGTCGCGCAGCACCACGAACAGAGCTAGAAATAACGGCAATTGAACCAGGAGCGGGATTAGGGAAGCAAAGGGGTTGATTTCGCGCTCTTTGTAGAGTTCCATTAGCATCCGGCTCTCCAGCTGTTTGTCGCCTTTGGCCTCCTTCCGAACCCTAGCTACTTCCGGTTGCAAATCTTGGAGTTTCTTTTGGCTACGCAGCTGTGAGGCCAGTAGCGGCCACAGCGCTAAGCGCACAATGACAGTCATTATGATGATGGCGACGCCGAAGTCGTGGCCGGGAATAACGGCATAGATCAGCATTAGCAGGTTAAACAAGGGTTGGATGAGGATTTTGTTAAACATAGTTACTTAGTGGCTCCAGCCTTGGTTAGAGCGGCCGTTAATTCTTTTTCCAGCTGGGCCTGCGGCGCGCCTGAAATGTCGGCCCGGACTGTTACTACTATATCGCAACCAGGGCTAATCCGCTGCCAATCGGCGGCCAAAATCTCAATTAACCGGCGGCGAATTCGGTTGCGGATGACGGCTTTTTTGGATACTTTCTTGGCGACGATCACCACCGCCCGATTGTCACCGCCAGTGTCTAGCGCTTTGATGCTTAAGTTCTCGGCGCCGCCGTAGCGGCCACGTTTAAAAACCCGATCAATGTCACGCGGCAACCTTAATCGGTGCTCGCGCGCCAGCATTAGACCGAAAGCCTCTTGCGGCCCTTAAGCCGGCGGCGCTTAATCACGCCCTGTCCGGCGCGGGTCTTCATTCGAGCCATGAAACCGTGCACTCTTTGGCGCCGGCGTTTCTTGGGTTGGTATGTTCTTTTTGACATAATTTATTCTCAAAAATCAGGTGAAATGTACCAAGATAGACTACGCTAAAATCACCTTAGAGTCAATTAGATTACAATTGGTGGTCGCTTAATAGGCCGGCAAAATTAACTTAGCCCTAACTTAAGCATAAATATTTTGATCAGTTTCCACATTCCTACAACAGTTATCCACTGTTTTAAATCTGACGAATAAATATTGTGGATAAAACGTACGGCAAATATTCGGGTTGTGGATAAGGCCTATG
>CAYYRL010000013.1:0-17485 GCA_964474165.1 uncultured Candidatus Saccharimonadales bacterium | reverse complement strand
TTTGGGGCCAGTCTTCGCTCCTAGACCAGATCTGGTATACTTTAAATTAATGGAACCGACTCAGCCCAATCAGCAACCAACACCAGAGCAAGGCCCAGGCCCAGCTCAGCCAGAACAGGTGCCTGCGCCCACTAATCAACCGCCAGTACCAGCTGCTCCGGCGCCAGTACCAGCTGCTCCGGCGCCACCTGCACCAGTACCTCAAGTTCCGATACCTCCGGCTGCAAAGACCACCGGTGCGCCTACACCAGCCGCAGCCGAAGATGTTGATGTTATCGAAAAAGAGTGGGTCGATGCCGCCCAAGAAGTTGTGCAAAAAAACGCTGAAGATCCTTATAAAGAAGAAGAGGGCTTTGAGAATTTGCAGGTGGATTATTTGAAGAAGCGCTACGGCAAAGACATAAAGAAGACAGACAGCTAGTGAAGGTAGAGGTGAGTCAGCAGGTTAAACTATGCTAGGCACAATCGTAGGAGTGTTTGCGGTTTTTGCGATTGTGCTTGGCATCGTGGCTTTTTTGATCTATCAGCGGATTCTGCGGCGGGCCAAATCGATTGAGCGGGGACTCAAGATGGTGCCAATTCGCATTCATTTGGAGCCCCGGGAGCAGGTGACCTCGGAGGCTGACCCTCAGAGTCAATTGAGGGCCAAAATCGCCCAGGCCGAGACCCTTTATAGTCTGATCGCTGGCTCTGCTACCAAGGGATTCAAGAGCAATTTCTATGGCCAACGTCATCTTTCCCTCGAGATTGTAGCGGCTGATGGCAGCATCCAGTTCTATGCCGCCGTACCAGTTGCCTTAGTGCCAGTCGTCGAGCAAGCGATTGTTTCGGCTTATCCGAGTGCCAAGCTCGAGCAAGTTGAAGACTACAATATCTTTAGCGAGACCGGACGGATTGCCGGTACAGCTGGCGGTGAGTTAGTACTCAAAGAACCGGCCAGCTATCCTATCCAAACCTTTAATGAACTTGAACGTGATCCGCTGGAAGCCCTACTGAACACCCTCAGTTCGTTGGCCAACGGCGAAGGTGCCGGCGTCCAAGTTTTAATCCGGCCAGCAGACAAGAGCTGGACTAAGCAATCCAATAAGCTAGCCGGTGACAAACGCAAATCTCCGCAGGCCGCGCCCAGCATGAAGATTACACCCCAAGATATTGCCAAGGCGGCCGTCAAAGGCGCCCCCGACAAAGCTGAAGTTCCGGCAGTACCGCCGTCTATGACCGGTATTGATGAGGCCAAAATTCAGGCAGTAGAAGAGAAGGCTAAGTATCCCGGTTTTGAAACCTTGATTCGCCTGGTGGCCGCTAGCGAAAATAGTGCTCGCTCGCAGGCCATCCTGACGCAAATGGTGACCAGTTTTGCGCTCTATGATGCACCAGGGCGCAACGGGTTTAAACTGATCCCGGCCGGCAACATCGAAGGACTGGTGACGGCCTTCATTTTTCGTTTTTTCCCGCCGGAGCTGCATGGCAATGTTCTTAACAGCGTTGAGCTGGCTACCTTATTCCATCTGCCAGAGGCCACCGCTACACCTACGGCGCAGGTTGAGCGCCAGCAAAGCCGGGAAGTTGATGGGCCACAGGCGTTGCCGACCGAAGGCCTTCTGCTCGGTTATAACTTGTTCCGGGGCAACCGCAAAGAAGTCCGCCTCGATACTAATGATCGCCGCCGCCACAGTTACATTGTCGGTCAAACTGGTACCGGAAAAAGTACCATGCTGGAGAATCTAGCTGTCCAGGACATGCTATCTGGCAATGGCTTTGCCTTTATTGACCCGCACGGCGATGCCGCCGAACGACTCTTGGGCATGGTTCCCAAAGCCAGAGCCGAGGATATTATTTACTTTAACCCAGGCGACACCTCGCATCCGCTGGGTTTAAACTTATTTGAATTCCAGAGCCCGGAGCAAAAGGACTTCTTGGTCCAGGAGAGCTTAAATATGCTCTACAAGCTCTATGATCCGGGCAAGACTGGCATTATAGGGCCACGGTTTGAACAGTGGTTTCGCAATGCCGCTTTGACGCTAATGGCCGATCCGGCTGGCTCGACCTTGATTGAGATTCCCAAAGTCTTCACTGACGCCGAATATTTGAAGCAAAAGTTTAAGTATCTAAATGACCAGACGGTGATCGAGTTCTGGACTAAGGAAATGGCTCAAACCAGCGATTTCCATAAATCCGAAATGCTGGGCTGGTTTGTATCCAAGTTTGGCGCCTTTGCCTCCAATGAAATTATGCGCAACATCATTGGTCAGACTAAGAGTGCCTTTGATTTGCGCGACATTATGGATAACAAAAAGATCCTAATCGTAAATCTCAGTAAGGGCTTAGTGGGAGAGCTTAACTCACAGTTGCTTGGCATGATGTTTGTGATTAAGTTCCAAGCCGCGGCCATGAGCCGGGCCAATATGGCCGAAGAGCAACGGGCAGACTTCTGTCTCTACGTTGATGAGTTTCAGAACTTCTCAACCGATTCTTTTGCCACTATCTTATCTGAGGCTCGCAAATACCGGCTTAATCTAATTGTGGCCAACCAGTTTATTGGCCAGTTATCAGAGGATGTCCGCAACGCCGTCTTTGGTAACGTGGGCTCAATTATCAGCTTTCGCACGGGCCCGGAGGATGCCGATTTCTTAGTTAAACAGTTTCAGCCGGTGTTTAATGTTGGGGATCTAACTGGCGTTCCTAACGGCCATGCTGTGGTGCGGCTAATGGTGGGTGGCTTGCCGTCGCAGCCGTTTAGTTTGACGGCGCTGCCACCGCTATCGATTCATAATCCGGAGCTAGGGGAGGCCGTCAAACAGCTGTCAGCGGCTAAATTCGGCGTTTCTAAGGAGCAAGTTGAAGCTGATATTACAGCTAGAATGCAAACTCGAAGCCCGGCTGCATCAACACCAGCGCCGGTTCAAACTCCGCCTCCGCCACCGGTTGTTGCACAACCAGCTCCAAAACCTGCTGCTGTGCCTCAGGTTCAGCCACAGCCGCCAGCTCAGCCGCAATCTGTACCCCAGCCTGCACCAGTGGCTCAAGGACCGCAGCAAACCCCCGCGCAGCCTGTACCGACTAAAGAGCCCGCAATGGCCCCTAGTCCGCAGCCCCAGCCATCCACTGTTCCGACGCCAACACCACTGCCCGCAGCAGAGCCTCAGGTCCTAGTTCCGGTTCCTCTGCAACCGACGCCGGAACCACTAACTCCTGCTACGATTCAAGCTCCACCACCGATTCAACCGCCAGCATCCATCCCGGTTCCGGTGGCCCAGCCGGCGACTTCTGCTCCAGCCCAACCGCAATCACCGTCTCCAGTTCAGCCAAGTTCAAGCGACATTTTGGATATAAAGCCGAAGCTTCCGGTGGCGCCGCAACCAGCACCAGTTCAGTCAACTACTGCACCCCAGGTGCAACCGGCACCGCAACCATTACCGCCGCAACCAGCCGCTCAGTCTACCCCAGCCAACCAAGTGGTAGTTGACCGCCATGGCAATCTAACTCAGGTTTAAGACTTACGTTTAAACAGCTTGGATAGGCCTTCAAGAACTAGGCCCAGTAAGCCACCGACAATTAAGCTCAGCAGCACAATTGAGCCGCTGAGATGGTAGCCGTAGTGTTTGGCGATTAAATAAGCGCCGCCACCAACTAGCAGGGCGGTAGCAGTTGCTCCTAGCGTAACAGAGGGCCTAAGGACTGTTGCACCGACGGCATCACTGGTTTTTTCGATAGCTGGATTATGAATGACCTTGCTGAAACGGCGGCTAACAGGGGATAGATGTCGCTGCAAGCTAGCCATGGTATCAGCGTAGATTTGTTTGCGCTGGAGGCCGCTAATCGGGCGTTTGGCTTCGGCTTCTCGGGCGGCTGGGCTATGCTCGGGCTGAGTTTGTTTCTCGATGGTCTGGCGGGCCGACTCCAGTCGCTCTTTGGTTTCACTGGCGGTCTCAGGGCTACGTTCTGGAGCCTTAGCGGCTTCAGTAGCCTCCAGCTCGGGGTTATGAAATTCTGACTGTTCGGGATTTCTTGGTTCTTGTTCCATCTTATCCTTGGGCGTTATCGACGCGTAGCATTTTAAGTTCTTTAACTAACTGGCGGTTGCGCATGTAGAAGTAGATCATGGCGCCAATTAGCACGAAGGTAATGGTGCTAGTGGCGGCGCCACCGGTCTGAGGCAGCTTCTCAACGGTAGTTTCAATTTCTTTCGGAGTGGGGCAACTAACTTTGACACTGACAGTTGATGTCACGAAGGCGTTATCGAGCTGGCAGTCAAACAGCTTGGGATCAGCTTGGGTACTGGCCGTCACCGGAATAGGGCTCATTAGCTTTATCTGGAAGGTTTTTTTCATGGTTTTACCCGGTGCAATGTTGGCCTTGGGCCAAACTAGGTGACCTTCGGTCAAAGTGCCACCGCCAGTCTTAATGACTGTGGCATAGGCTAGTACATCGGTGAGGTCCTCAGTCATTTGGTAGTCTTTCTCGGCGCCATCACCACTGTTCTTGGTGGCTAAGGTGTATTCCAGGATATCTCCGGCAGTAACTGTCGATCCGTTAGCATCAGCAATGTTCTTGGTTAGGTTAGCAACGGCCTTGGTGGAGCTAAGGTTGGGATTTTTTGGCGGGGGAGGCGGCGGAGGTGGCGGAGGGGGTGGATTCTTAGGTTTAAAGACGGTAAAACAAACCTGGTTACTCTTAGTAATCTTGATCTCTTCCGACCGGATGTAGGCTACATTACAAACCTTGGTGTTATTCGGTGTGTTCTCGTTAACCGTGACTGTGAAATCGGTATAGCTGGAATAGCCAGCCGCAACTTGGAACTGCGCCCACCAGACATGATCGACTTTACCGAGTGTGGGAACCGGTTTGGAGTCGCGGCCATTGTAAGGCATGCCACCGCCCAGCCACTTGAGCTTAGTGTTCTTGGGGATTGGATCTTCAATGACCACGGCATGGGCTGCTCCGGCCCCGGTATTCTTGAAGTGCATTCTAAAGCCCAGGGTGGCGCCTGGTCGGACCGTGCTGCCTTTTTCAGGATAACCAGGAATTGTACTCTTAGTCAGTTGCAGCTTCGGTGGCTTAACCGGAATGGTGCGCACTACAATGTTTCCGCAATCAATCATGATGGCAAAGAAACTGCCATCACTTCTGGTACCAGTAAGAGCCGGGTAAGTCAGATGATCACCCCAGCCATATAGAGGCCGGTAGTAATAGGTAATGCCAGCAATTACAATCTGTTTATCATTGGCGAAGCGATGGCTGCGGCCTAATGAGTTTAGACTGTGATCGCCAGAATTGATGCTCCCTAGCTGAGAGGCTTCGATGTTGGCCCGGGTGATGCCAAAGTATTTGAATAAGCTTTGGAAACCGGTGTGGCCAGCGGAGTCATGGTTTTGGTCATAGATTTGCAGCATCGTGGCTTTGGCATTGCCACCTAGCCCGCCGTAAACAATGTCGTTTGGTGACGGCTGGTTGGAAGCATTACTGGGCGAAACCATGCTGGCGACCTGGAGGATAACTAGGCCTGAGGCAAACACCAATGACAACTTCCGGGTGACGCCTTCTTTTTGCAGACGCCGCAAATAATAAGTCAGCTGACTATTAGCGCTGGGGCTGAGGCTGAGATTAGAGACGATCTTGCGAAACATGCTTATGCTAATTAAACACCTTTAGACCGCTGCTATGCAAGGTTAAATGTGTGGTTTTCAGATCTGTTTTAAGCTATAATGGAATAGTACAAGTGTGTGGGAGCACCTAGCTCTCATCTTTATTTAGAACTATATGGCAGACAAAAAAACCGATTATAGTGCAGAACAGATTCAAGTACTGGAGGGCTTAGATCCTGTCCGGAAGCGTCCTGGCATGTACATTGGCGGTACCGGCATTGATGGCCTGCACCATTTAATTTGGGAGGCCGTCGACAATTCAATTGACGAGGCTCTGGCGGGCCATGCCACCCAGGTGTTGGTGACGTTGCAAGCTGATGGCGGAGTCTGCGTTGATGATGATGGCCGCGGTATCCCGGTAGATGTGGTCAAGGCCACTGGTAAGAGCGCCTTGGAGACAGTACTTACGGTACTACATGCCGGCGGTAAGTTTGGCGGTGGCGGTTATAAAGTCTCTGGTGGTCTGCACGGCGTCGGTATCAGTGTGGTCAACGCCCTGTCGACCAAACTCATCGCTGAAGTTCATCGTGATGGCAAGCTCTACCGGCAAGAATATAAGGATGGTGTGCCTCAAGCGCCAATCAAAGCTGTAGGCGAGTCGAAACGCTCTGGGACCGTCATAACTTTCTACCCGGATGCCAAGATTTTTGAAACTGTTAATTTTAGCTTCGACGTGATTCTGGACCGTCTGCGCCACCAAGCGTATCTGACAAAGGGAGTCCGGACTGGCATCGTCGATGAGACTAAGGACCGCCGCTACAATTTCTACTTTGAAGGCGGCATTAAGTCCTATGTGGTTCATTTAAACCAAAACAAGGAAGTTGTTAATGACCCGCCTTTTTATATCGAGCGGGAGGTGTCGGGCACTGTGGTTGAGCTAGCAATCCAGTATAACGACGGCTTTAATGAAAACGTTAAAACTTTTGCCAACAACATCCATAACCCTGAGGGTGGTACTCATTTAACTGGCTTCCGCACGGCTCTAACCAGGGTGATAAATGACTACGTGCGTAAGAATGGCCTGCTTAAAGAAAATGAAGAAAATTTGACTGGCGAGGATGTACGCGAGGGGATTACCGCTGTTATCTCAGTTAAGCTGACCGACCCCCAGTTTGAAGGTCAAACTAAGGCTAAGCTGGGTAACCCAGAGATTCGCGGCTACGTCGAACAGGTTGTTGGTGAGTGGTTTTCCTACTACCTCGAAGAGAATCCGGGTGAAGCTAAAAAAATTGCTGGTAAGGCCGCTCTCAGCGCTCGGGCCAGAATTGCAGCCAGAGCCGCTCGCGACACGGTCATCCGCAAGGGAGCCTTGGATGGCTTGACGCTGCCAGGCAAGCTTAGCGATTGCCGGAGCAAGAACCCCGAGGAGAGTGAGCTATTTATAGTTGAGGGTAACTCTGCTGGTGGCTCAGCGGTGGATGGCCGCAATAGCCACATTCAAGCCATCCTTCCTTTGCGCGGTAAGATCCTAAACGTAGAGCGCGCCAGGCTGGACCGCATGCTGGGAAATAACGAGGTCAAGAATCTGATTATTGCCCTTGGCACTGGCATCGCCGATCAGTTTGAGATCGAGAAGATTCGTTATCATAAAATCATCATCATGACCGATGCTGACGTCGATGGCGCCCATATCTCGACGCTGCTACTTACGTTTTTCTATCGCCATATGCCAGAGATCATCGAAAAGGGCTACCTCTACATTGCCCAGCCGCCACTCTATCAGTTGAGTGCTGGCAAGAAGAAAACTTACGCCTACAGTGATGCTGAGCGGGATGAAATTCTAGATCGTCTAACCAAGGAGCGAGCCGTCGCCAAGAAAGCCGGCAAGCCCGTAGAGGAGGTAGCTGCGGTAGTGGTTGATACGGCGTCCGAAGTTGATGCCAGCGATGGAGAAGACGATAACCTGGAAGAAACGGAAATTGTGGATGAGACCCAGAAGAGTCGTTTAAAGGCTGCTGGCATCACGGGCATCGCTCGCTACAAAGGTCTTGGTGAGATGAATTCAGACCAGTTATGGGATACGACCATGGATCCAGAACAACGCGTCATGCTGAGAGTATCAGTCGAGGATGCCGAGAAAGCGGATGCGGTCTTCAATAAGCTAATGGGTGATGAAGTCTTATTGCGCAAAAATTTTATTCAAACTCACGCCAAGAGTGTGACCAACCTGGATATTTAAGATGGCAAAAGAAACCGCAACCCCCGAAGAGCAACCCAAACCCAAAGATCAGCTGCCAGTAAACGACGAAGTTAGGGTGCTTTCGCGCACTGTCGAAAGCGAGATGGAGACCAGGTATCTCGATTACGCCATGAGCGTGATAGTGGCCAGAGCTCTTCCTGATGTCCGGGACGGCATGAAACCAGTCCACCGCCGGATTTTGCACGTCATGAATCAGGCCGGCCTGCGTCACAGCGCAAAGTATCGCAAGAGCGCGACTGTGGTGGGTGATGTTATGGGTAAATATCATCCTCACGGTGACTCGGCTATTTACCAATCGATGGTCCGGATGGCACAGGATTTCTCATACCGCTATCCGCTAGTTGATGGCCAAGGTAATTTCGGAAATATTGATGGCTACGAAGCGGCGGCAATGCGCTATACCGAGGCCCGGATGACCAGGATTGCCGAAGAAATGCTTTTCGATATCGAGAAAGAGACCGTCGACTTTGTACCAAACTTTG
This sequence comes from uncultured Candidatus Saccharimonadales bacterium, assembly GCA_964474165.1. Classification (GTDB taxonomy): domain Bacteria; phylum Patescibacteriota; class Saccharimonadia; order UBA4664; family DATIHN01; genus CAYYRL01. Next base: position 9,158 of record CAYYRL010000013.1, on the reverse strand, counting down.
ACGGCTTCGACAAAGAGCCGGTGGTGTTGCCGGCCAAATTGCCAAACCTGCTCTTAAATGGCCAGGTTGGCATTGCAGTTGGTATGGCTACCAACATTCCACCCCACAACTTGGGTGAACTGCTCGAAGCGGTTATCCTGATGATTGATAAGCCCGACACTACCATTGCCGACCTAGTCGAGATAGTTAAAGGTCCAGATTTTCCGACTGGGGGTATCATCTACGGCGCCGAATCCATTAAGCAAGCCTACGGTACTGGTCGCGGCGGCATTGTAGTTCGCGCTGTGGCTGAGGTAGTAGAAGACAAAAAGGATAATTTCCAGATTGTGGTGACCGAGATACCTTACCAGGTGAACAAGGCGGCCTTGGTCGAGAAGATCGCTGAATTGGTTAAAGATAAACGCATCTTGGGCATTAGTGACCTGCGCGATGAATCGAGCAAACGCGGCGGGGGCATACGGTTGGTAATCGACCTCAAACGCGATGCCTACCCCAAGAAGATTTTGAACCAATTGTATAAACTAACGCCCCTGCAAACCACCTTCCACGTTAATATGTTGGCCCTTGTCGATGGCCTGCAACCACGGGTGCTTAGCCTAGAGAGCATGCTGCGAGAATTCCTGAAGCATCGCCAAACCGTGGTGCGGCGGCGGACCGAATTTGAACTTAGGCGGGCCAAAGAGCGAGCTCATGTCCTTGAGGGGTTAAAGATTGCTCTTGATCATATTGATGCCGTTATTAAAACCATCCGGGCCAGTCGTACTACTGAGATTGCCCAGAATAACCTGATGAAAGAGTTTAAGCTGACTGATATTCAGGCCAAGGCAATTTTGGCCATGCAGCTGCGCACACTAGCTGGTCTGGAGCGCCAAAAAGTCGAAGATGAACTTGCCGAGCTACTAAAACTAATTGCTAAACTCGAGAAGATTTTGGCTAGTGAGAGTGAAATCCTAAAGGTGATCCGTGAAGAACTAGTCGAACTCAAGGCTAAGTACGGCGATGAGCGCCGCACCCAGATCATTGCTTCTGAGATAGGTAAGTTTAGCGAGGAAGAGCTGGTGCCGAACGAGCAGGTAATTATCACTCTGACCACTGGCAACTATATAAAGAGAATTCCGTCCAACACTTACCGCTCGCAAAGCCGAGGTGGCAAGGGGATTATTGGTATGGGTACTAAAGAAGAAGATGTTGTTGATCACCTAGTGCTGACTTACAACCATGACTTCATGCTGTTCTTCACTAACCGAGGCCGGGTCTTCCGTCTCAAGGTCCATGAGATTCCGCTAGCTTCCCGCACGGCCAAAGGTCAGCCGATAGTCAATCTGTTACAGCTGCAGCCGGAAGAAGCCGTGACATCCCTAATTACTCTTGATGCTAAGACCGAGGCCAAGTACCTATTTATGGGCACCAGCGCCGGCACAGTCAAAAAGACGGCACTGGCAGATTACGCTAATGTCAGAGCCAGCGGCCTAATTGCGATCAAGCTAGATGCCGGTGATGAACTAAAGTGGGTCAAACTAACCACCGGTAGCAACGAAATTATTATGTCGACGGCCCTGGCCCAGGCCATTAGATTTAAAGAAACTGACGTGCGGCCAATGGGCCGAGCCACCAGAGGGGTGCGTGGTATCCGGCTGCGTCAGGGCGACAAAGTGGTGGGCACCGATGTTGTGATGCCGGGGTCTAAGCTGCTAGTGATCACTGCGAACGGCTATGGTAAGCGTACGACGATTGATCAATTTGCCACTCATGCCCGTGGCGGCGTTGGTATTAAAGCCGGCGTTGTCAGCGACAAGACCGGTCGCACTGTCGATGTTAGGGCCATAACTGAGGATAGTGAAGACGTGGTAGTGGTGTCTACTCAGGGCCAAGTTATAAGGTTGCCGCTTAAACAGATTTCCCTGATAGGCCGAGCCACTCAGGGTGTGCGCATCATGCGGCTAAACAGCGGCGATCATGTGGCATCGGTAGCTCTAATCGGCGAGAGCAAGCTTGAACAATCCATTGAGCAGGCTCCGCCAGCTGATGATTTAGATGTCGCTGCCGAGCCCGAAGCCTCAGCCTCATCAGAGCCGGAGGCTGTGTAAAACTGTCAGTTTTTGGGATTTTAGCCAGCTGGCTTTTTGCAAGCTCAAGCCACAAATTGGCCCAGATAAAAAAAGTTGGCAAAACCTCTAGTCAGGCTTGCCATAATGTACTAAACTGAAGTTGTGTCCGATTGACAGGGGGTCAATCAGACTTAAATTTTTGTGAGGGGGAGAATGCTTCGACGCCGCTTCGGCCAAATCTTGATTGTTGTTCTCGGTGCTGTGGGCCTGCTCTTAGGTTTGTCAGCCAGCGGAGCCCATGCTCAGGGCGGCAGTGTCAGTGATGAATCATCGGCTAGTGTAAGTATTCAAACTGGTTCAGCGGCTGGAGTCTCAGTTTCCACCCAGCAATCCAGCACCACTCAAGCGGGAGAGACAGTTACCTCCACCACTAATAATGTTGATTCAGCCAGCTCGCCAGCTGGCGTTATAACTACAGAATCTAATCAAGACTCTCCAGGTGCTACTAGCACCGAGCAGACTAGCGTGGTTGACGATCAGTCCAAGTCTACAACCGCAAGCGAAGCTACTAATTCAAATAATCCCGTCCTAGCCTCACTTGGTTCTGGTCCCAAAACGCCAATTACTCAATCAAGTGACGCCCCAACCATGGTACTGGCCAAGTCTGATGGCACCACTTATGTGGCTACTAAATTAATTGCTCACTCCGGTACTTCCAAAATTGCCACGCCGCCGGCCCTGCCTGCTCAGACCGACCCATCACACCACGCGCCCAAGCCGGTGCTGCCGATGCTGCCACAAGGTTACGTGGCTGATGCTCCGATGCCGGTGGCTAGCGCGGGCCGCGATAGTGGTGGTCCATTGCCGCTAGTCGTCTTGCCTTTTGCCACCGTCAGCTTCGCGATTATCTTATCTGTGATCTTGGGCTGCTTACTGTTAATCAGCGCTTTTCTTTCTCAGCTGCGCGCCCAAGGATACGCAAGAGCACCTCGTGGTGCTACACCCAATATTTTTGGCTCCCTAAGAAGTGGGTTTAATATGAGCAGTCAGCTCAAATTAAGCCCACTTTTTCTTAACCATAAGCTGCTTTGGAGTAGCGGCGGTGAGGGGAGAGTGCAATGACTAACGCTATTAGAAAGGAGGTGACAGACTTGACGAAATCAAAGTTTGCCAAGATTACGCTGGTAAGCATGGTAGCCAGTATGGCTCTATCCGGTGCCGCTATGGCATCGACATCTGATATCTCAAATACGGGTCCTGACTCGTACAACAAGGTAGAAGTTTCAACCAGCACTCACGTTGACATCGACAACCACAACAACGTGACAATCAAGAACAACAACGACCAGACGGCTTCCACCGGCGACGCCAAGGTAAGTGGCAACACTACCGGCGGTGACGCTATCAGTGGAGACGCTGTCAACAGCAACACTACTAAGACCAGCATTAATGTCAGTGATCAGACCGATTGTGTTTGTAACGGACAAGGTGGGGACGGTGACGGAAACCATGGTGGTTCCGGCGGAGGTTCCAACATTGCTGGTGGTGGTAGCAGTGCCAAGGGGGGCGGTTCGGAAGCTGTAAGCAGTGGGACTTTGCCAGAAACTGGGGCTTCCATTCCTATGGATGTTTCAGCTTTGCGCAACTTACTGACTCACAGCGGACAGGCTCCACTAGCACAGGCTGTTAAGGCTAGTCGCGGATTATCGTCTGCTTTGCTCGCCATCGCCGCCGTTCTCGGTTTGGCTGGTGCAGCTGGCAGCGCCGTTTACTCTAGCAAGCGGACTTTGAAAGTCTAAGTGTGGATATGAGGGTAACAAAGGTGAGAACAATGACCAAGCGCTATCTCTTACCATCTATTCCAGTAGCACTCCTGGTAGTCACGACGGCAGCTCTTGCCCAAACTGACACCAGTCAGCCTACTGCCCAGATGGAGAGTGGGACTACTATTAACGCCGACCAGACAGGCCATGTGCCGCAGGTCCAAGTTAATGGCCATCACGTGCCGGTTCCGGCCAATGGTTCGACCACACTCAAACAAGGGGACACTGAGACCACGATTACGCATCACGTGGCGGATGACTCTGATACTTCAGATTCAACCGAAACCACCACTGATAGCGATTCGGTGAACGTCTCTGTCACCTCGACTGGTAGTGGTAATGACTCCAGCCGCAGCCGTGTTCGAATCTCGAACACCGGCGGTAGCAACGTCAAAACCACAACCAAAAGCGACGTGAAGATCCAGGTCCAAGGAACTGGCTCAGCCAACGTCTCTAACTAAAAAGCGTTAGCGGGCCTTCGGGCCCGGGACTAACACTTAACAAACTAAAAATGAGGAGAGGAGTTTCACATATGAAAACTCGATCTATCTTACGCTTCGGTGCCATCGCTATGGCTACCGCCGGATTGGGCCTCGGTGTGGCAGCTGCTTCTACGGCTTCCATCGACACCACTGGTCCCGATTCTTACAACAAAGTTGAAGACAGTCTGCACAACACTGTGGATATCGAAAACCACAACAAGGTGGATGTCGACAACGATAACGACCAGCACGCTTCTACTGGCGATGCTTCGGTCAAACACAACACCACCGGTGGCGACGCCACCAGCGGTGACGCCGAGAACAGCAACACCACTACCACCGACATTTCTGTTGGTAGCAGCTGTGGTTGCGTCGATCTAGGCGACCTGTTCGGTAATGGTGGCGGTGACAACACCTCCAGCATTGAGAACACTGGTCCTGACTCAACCAACAAGATTGAGATCAAGACCTACAACAAGTTGACTGTTGACAACCACAACTACGTGGACGTCAACAACGACAACGACCAGCACGCCTACTCTGGCGATGCCAAGGTCTACGGCAACACTACTGGCGGCGATGCTACCAGCGGCGGTGCCTCCAACACCAACAGCACCAGCACTTCCATTAGCCTTTAGTTAATGGCGCCTACGCTGTAGGTCCGCGAGGAGCTTGCTCCTCGCAGCAATCATCCAATATCAACTTAGAGTAAATAGGAGCAAAACTATGAACAAACTGAAGAAACTAGGACTTGTGGCAGCCAGCATGTTGCTGGTATTACAGCTGCCATTGGTGGCATTGGCCGATGATGCGGCTCCAACCGATACTATGCCGGCTGCAACTACCACCACCACACCTACTGACCCGACAAGTACCAGTACGCCTGCTCCTAGCGATACTAGTACCCCGGCCGGGTCAACCACTACGGCTCCGACCGACACCACGCCAACCACCAGTACGCCGGGACCCACCACCCCAACTGGGGCGGACTCCAGTCAATATACCTATAATCCTGATACCGGTCTTTGGGAATCCGCCAATTACACTTGGGATCCCGTAACCAAGCAAACTGCTCCCAAAAACGATCCAGGTTACTACTATGATCCAGCCACCAAAACCTGGAGTACAACTGAATACGTATACCATCCAGAAAGCGGCAAGTACGAACCAGCCAGCGTGCCTGTAGCAGCTCCAGTTTCTACGCTCAGCGGCCTGGGCGGGGCCACAGACCTATCGGCCAACCCGCTACTGGCCTTAGCTGCGCTGCTTGGCGGCGACCCAGCCATCTCTGGAACTGGGCCCAACTCAACCAACTCAATTGTTGAAAGCAACAATAACAATGGTTTCTTTGACCTGTTTAGCAAGGCGGCAATTCAAAACAATCTCAATTCCACAGCCGTCACCGGTGACGCCAGTGTTTCTGGTAACACCACCGGCGGCAGTGCCACATCCGGACCAGCTCAAGTCATGGCTAACTTGTTCAACTTGATCAATTCAGCTTACTCCTGGGCGTCTGGCGGCCTGAGCACCTTTGTGGCCAACCTGATGGGCAGTCAGAACGGCAATGTCTTACTGCAACCATCAACTGCTACCGGCGGCGGCGGTTGTCTGGGCTGTTTGCCGACCTCAAGTGGCACCGTTGCCAGTAACACCGGCACTGGGCCCAACTCTACCAACACCATTGATGCCAATAACAACAATGGTCTAACCGTTAACTCCCAGCAAAGTGGCACTATTAACAACAACGTCAATGCCTTAGCCCAATCCGGCAACGCTGGTGTCACTGGTAACACCACTGGCGGTAATGCCACATCTGGAAATGCCACTGTCGATGTCAATATCATGAACCTGATCAACTCAGCGATTGGCGCTGGTCAGTCGTTCTTCGGAGTAGTTAACATATTTGGCAGCCTGACCGGCGATATCTTGTTCCCACAGGGCTTCCTCGATAGCATTGCTTCCACTGGCGGAACCTGTTCGATCTGTTCGACATCGAGCGGCCCGACCACGGCCAGTAACAGTAACACTGGCCCTGGTTCCCTCAATACCATTGGTGCAAATAGCACCAACAACACCAACATTAGTAGCGCCGATACGAGTGCCATTAACAACAATCTGAACACGGCTGCTCAGAGTGGATCAGCTAATGTGTCTGGAAATACCACTGGCGGCAGTGCCACCACAGGGAGTGCCACAACTAACAGTAATGTGTTCAACTTTGCTGGTGACCTCTCAAGCGACAACGCCGTACTGGTCTTGGTTAACGTCCTTGGGACTTGGGTCGGTGCCATCCTGAATATGCCTAGCACTGGCGGTTCCCAGGCGGCTCTCCTGACAGGTGGTCCATCAACCTTGTCAAACTCAAACACCGGTCCGAGTTCGACCAATACCATCGATGCTAACAATACCAACAACACCAATATTAGTAGCGCTAACACCAACACCATCAATAACAACATCAATGCTGGAGCCATCAGTGGTAACGCCGACGTTTCACACAACACCACCGGCGGCAACGCCACCAGCGGCGACGCTAGTGTAGCTACCAACGTGGCTAACTTCGTCGGTTCCACTATTAACGTCAAACACTGGTTCGGCGTCCTGGTGGTCAATGTCTTTGGTGACTGGTTCGGAAATGTCGGCAGTGCCACGCCAAAGTCGGCTGCCCTTCAAACCACCAACGCGGATGGATCGGGTAGTAACCAATCGGCCACCCAGGCCACTGTGCACACAAACAAAGCTGGCTCAAACTCCACTGCTGGTGGTTCAAATACAATCAGCGGCAGTAGCCAAGGCAGCAGCAGCAACATTAGCTCCGGTGGTAATAAGGTAAAACTCCTAGGCTCACATGAGCGCGCAGCGGCAGCTAGCACCAACCACGGCGTCGCAATCCTAGCCATTGTCATCGCTGCTCTGATGCTGCTGGCCGGTATGATGGCTGGTCTCGACCGCAAACTAGGCCACCGAGCATAAGCTTTGCTACAATAGCGCCATGAAGAAAGATTCTGAAGAGTCCGAAGCTTCAGCCGAACTCTGCCCAAACTGCGGTACTGCTATGGTGCAGTCTAGTGCGGGTGAATGGTACTGTCCCAAGTGCGCCAGCGAGATTGACTGGGGTTTGGACGAAGATGAGTCAGAATCGTGAACTGGTATAACCCCTACGTCACGGTACCGTTTATCGTCTGGGCGATTGCGCAATTAACTAAATTTGTAGTTGCTGCTATCCGGCAAAAACCAGATGTGCGTTACCTCTATGCCTCCGGCGGTATGCCCAGCGCTCACGCTGCTGTTGTCTGCTCGCTGGCAGTTACAGCTTGGCTCCACGCTGGTCTGGCCAGCGCTATTTTTGGGATATCGATCATTTTTGCGGCCATCGTGATGTACGATTCATTTGGGGTGCGCCGGGCAGCTGGTGAACAAGCCAGGGCAATCAATTCAATCTTAGACGCCTTGGAACGCCAACGCAGCATTGACTCTCAGAAGCGATTGCGAGAAATTCTCGGTCATAAACCCTTAGAGGTGACGGCTGGTGCCTTATTGGGTGTTATCTTGGGCCTGGCCTTGAATGGTAGCCATATTACCAACCAGCTTGAGTGGCTGAGGTCATTTCCAACCCATACTGAAGCCCTAGTTTACATTGGTATCAGTTTAGTAATCCTGTTTGGCGGGCTGGTAGTAAGCTTTTGGCTGAGCAGGCGCCACAAAGGCTCTAAAGCTGTTAGAGGATTGCGACGGCAATTAATTGTTAAAGATCTAGCCGTAGGCTTGACTGGTTTATTACTGGCCCTGGCCGGCTATGAGCAGGCTCTGTATTTGGGCTGGCGACTATGGGTATATTTATTGCTCGTTGTTTTCTTAGTATGGACCGGCGTTATTGCCAGTCTTAATTGGGACCGGCTGCCTAAGGATCTGGCTCTTGAGAAAGAACAAGACCGTATCAATAAGTGGCTGCCAGGTAAGAAGCACCGACGCAAAGGCTAGCACCATAAGCAGTTTACACCTATACTATAGGTAACCTGTCAGCTCTCGAGGGTTATTTCATGGATCATCCAACCGGTCATACATATTCTAACCGCCGCATTTACCCGTTCCGGGCGGCTTTGGGTATCTTCATTGTGGCCCTGGTTTCGGTGGGTGCTTATATTTACCTAACTGGCACTCGTGCCTCAGGAACCCCCGTTGGTGTAGCTGTTCCGCCTAACGCAGCCGGTTATTGGACCGTAACATCTCGGGGTTGCTTATCATCCCACGGGGTAAGTAATGCTGGTGACCTGTGTTCGGTAGCGATTTCTTCGCCGATTGTTGGCATAGCATCCACGCCTTCCAATAATACGGGTTATTGGTTAGTACAGGCCGATGGCAAGGTTAATGCCTTCGGCGGGGCCAAGTTTGCGGGTTCAGTACCCAGCGGCGTCACCAACATCCGGGCTATGGCTGCCGGCCCAGGCGGAGCAGGCTACTGGCTGCTGCGAACGAATGGGCAAGTTTATAACTTTGGGGGCGTAGCTCACTATGGCAATGGGCCATCAGCTTCAGACTATGTCGGAATCGCGGGAACCAATACCGGGCACGGCTATTGGCTGCTGAGGCAAAACGGCCAGGTTTATGCCAAAGGTGATGCAAGAGGTGGCAATCCAGGTCTCGGTGCTAACGCCGTGAGTATTGCCTCGTCTGCAACAAGCTATGGTTATTGGGTGCTGCACAGCAATGGAGCCGTCTCCAACATTGGGTCGGTCGCTAACCCTGGAAACATGCCAGGCACTTATATTGCAATTACGCGGCGGGGTAGCAATAACACTAGCTGC